>NZ_JAFIBW010000001.1:5870000-6182500 GCF_017833295.1 Methylobacterium sp. PvR107 | reverse complement strand
CAGGATCCGGTCCAGCGGCACCCCCCGGGCGATGTCGCGCAGGTCGTGCGAGCGCCGGAAGGTGACGATGCCGGAGAACGATACGAAGAGGCCCAGCTCCACCCCGGCCTCCGCCAGCCGCCTCCCCGACGAGAAGCAGTGCAGCACCGCCCGGAACGGCGCCCGGCCCATCTCGTCGGCGAGCACCCGCGCCATGTGGTCGTCGGCGTCCCGGGCGTGGATCACGAGCGGCAGGCCAGCGAGGCGGGATGCCGCGATATGGGCGCGCAGCACCCGCTCCTGCACGGATTCGGGGGCGGCGTCGGCATAGTGATAGTCGAGGCCGGCCTCGCCGATCCCGACGCAGCGCGGGCTGGCCTGGGCGAGGCCCGCGATCGTCTCGGCGGCGACGTCCGGCTCCTCGGCGGCCCCGTGGGGATGGGTGCCGATCGTGTGCCAGATTCCGGGATGGGCCTCGGCGATCGCCCGGTAGGTGTCGGCCTTGGCGACCCGCGTCGAGATGGTGAGCATCCCGGTGACGCCCGCCGACCTGGCGCGGGCGATCACGCCCGGGAGGTCGGCGGAAAAATCCGGGAAGTCGAGATGGCAGTGGCTGTCGATGAGCATCGGGTCTCGGGGCCGTCAGGCGGCCGGATTTTCAGGGCGCTCGAAGCGCGGGAAGATCGGCGCGGGGGCCGGGAGCGTCGTGCCGGGCACCAGCCGGCCCCCCTCCCCCACATCGGCGAGGCTGCGCCGGTCGGCCGGCACCGCCAGCAGGTCGAGGAGCTTGGCCGCCGCCCCCGGCACGAAGGGCTGGGTCAGGATGCCGAAGACGCGCAAGGATTCCAGCGTCGTGTAGAGCACCGCGTTCATCCGCGCCGGGTCGGACTTGCGCAGTTTCCACGGCTCCTGGGCGGCGAAGTAGCGGTTGGCCTCGGCCACCACGGCCCAGATCTCGGCCAGGACGGTGTGGAGCGCGAGCTCGCCCATCAGGGTGCGGGCCCGCTCCGGCAGGGCATCGGCCTGGGCCAGCAGGGCCGTGTCGGCTGCATCCAGGGCACCGGGCTCCGGCACCGCGCCGTCGCAATTCTTGGCGACCATCGAGAGCGAGCGCTGGGCGAGGTTGCCGAGATCGTTGGCGAGATCGGCGTTGATCCGGCCGATGATCGCCTCGTGGCTGTAGCTGCCGTCGCCGCCGAACGGCACCTCGCGCAGCACGAAGTAGCGCACCGGGTCGACCCCGTAGGTGTCGGCGAGCTCGAACGGGTCGAGGACGTTGCCGAGCGACTTCGACATCTTCTCGCCCTTGGAGAGCAGGAAGCCGTGGCCGAAGACGCGCTTGGGCAGGTGCAGCCCGGCCGACATCAGGAAGGCCGGCCAGTAGACCGCGTGGAACCGCACGATGTCCTTGCCGATGATGTGCAGATCCATCGGCCAGAATTTTTTTCGCGGATCGGACTCGTCGGGGAAGCCGGTGACGGTGAGATAATTGGTGAGCGCATCGACCCACACGTACATGACGTGGTTCGGATGGCCGGGCACCGGCACGCCCCAGTCGAAATTGGTGCGGCTGACCGAGAGGTCCTTGAGGCCGGAGCGCACGAAGCTCGCCACCTCGTTTCTGCGTGTGTCCGGCCCGATGAAGCCGGGCTGCTCGTCGTAGAGCTTGAGCAGCCTGTCCTGGTAGGCGGACAAACGAAAAAGGAAATTCTCCTCCTCCATCCACTCGACCGGCGTGTCGGTGGCGAGGCTGCGGCGGCTGCCATCCTCCAGGAGCCGGGTCTCGGACGCGTCGTAATAGGCCTCGTCGCGGACCGAGTACCAGCCGGCATATTTGTCGAGGTAGATGTCGCCGTTGGCCTCCATCCGCCGCCAGATGGCCTGGGCGGCCGCGTAATGGCCCGGCTCGGTGGTGCGGATGAAGCGGTCGTAGGCGCAGTCCATCCGGTCGGCCATCGCCTGGAACCGGGCGGCGGTGCCGTCGACGTATGCGCGCGGGGTGGTGCCGGCCCGGGTCGCGGCCTGCTGGATCTTCAGCCCGTGCTCGTCGGTCCCAGTGGAGAACAGCACGTCGTAGCCGTCGAGCCGGTGGAAGCGCGCGATCGCGTCGGCGGCGATCACCTCGTAGGCGTGGCCGATATGGGGCGCGCCGTTGGGGTAGGAGATCGCGGTCGAGAGACCGAAGGTCTTTCGGGGATTCGCCGGGGCGTTGGACGTCACGTCTGTGGTGTTCCGGATGAGCGCGGAAGGCTGCCCGCGTTGTCGCGCGGCCGGAGCCGGGACGCAACCGTTGCCGCCCGCGGGACCGGCGCCATCGCGTCGTCGGCCGGCCCGGGAGGCGGGGGATCCCCGGCCCCCTCCCGCCATGCGCGATCGTCCCCGCGCGCCGTTTGGCGCCGGGGGCATGGCCCAAGAAGCGACCACAGGGGACGCGGGACGCCGCGGGAACCCAGGTGTCGGCCAGTCAACGCGCGGGATCCGATCCCCGCGGCGCCCGCGGCACCGGCCGGGCATGGTCCCCGGCCGGTGCCGTCTTTCTCGTCGCGGCGTCTGTGCGACGTCCCGGTCCTGCGCCGGCCTGCCAAGCGGTCTCAGGCGAGGCGCACGCGCCTCCGGAACCCGCTATCACTCTCCGTGGCCTTCCAGCCGTTCGCCCGCCTCGTCGTGGGCGGATCCGCAGGATGCGTAGGGTCGGCCCAGAGGCGGGTCGGCGCGGGGGCATTTCCGCCCCCGCCGGGCCAAGGGCCGCCCGGTCTCACGCCCGCCACCGAGACACGCCCCGTACCGGGCACGCCGCCCGGGGCGATGGCGGCTGAGAGCCACCGACGCGGGCGCCGCCCCACCCCCGGACCCGCCCGGTCAGCCACCGCACGGGACCCATGAAGGACGCCCCGGGATCGCTCCCGAACCGCCGTGGGCAGGTGCGGCTAGGAAGCACAGAATAGGAATATTGTCAAGGGACGGACGGCGTGCCGCCGGCTGTAGAGGTGGCCGGTGCGGACTTGTCCGGAGCGGTTTCCGTGCCGGCCGGATCGGTTCGCTGGCGGCGGCCGGCGCGACATGGCAAAGCCGAGCCCGCGCCGAGCCGCTGACCCCCGCCGCCTTCATCGAGAAGGCGAGCCGCAGCGAGCTGCGCGAGCGCCAGGGCGCGCAGGAGCGCTTTAGCGACCTCCGACATTTCCTGGGGGAGACGACGCCCGCCGAGGAGGATGCCACCGGCGCGACCTCTCGCTTCGAGCGCGGTGTCCGGAAGGCCGGCGGCGGCGATGGTTGGGCCGACGTGTGGAAGCGCGGCTGCTTCGCGGCCGCGTACAAGGGCCAGCACAAGGACCTGAGCGCCGCCCTGCGCCAGCTCCAGATCGACGCTCCCGATCCGGCGAACCCGCCCTACCTCGTCGTCTGCGACATGGAGCGGATCCTCGTCCACACCAACTGGACGAACACGGTCCGGCGTACCCTCACCGACGGTTTCGACGACCTGCGCGAGCCGTCGCCCCTGGACGGACGTCGCCATGTCTTCCGCGGCTCGGACGCGCTGAAGCCGGACCTGAGCCCGCAGGCGCTGGCCGCGGAGGTCGCCACCCGGTTCGGCGAGCTGGGCAAGCGCCTGCAGGAGCGTCGGCACGATCCCCGGGCGGTGGCCCATTTCCTCGACCGGCCGATCTACGGCCGCGATGCTGGAGGCGGGGCAACCCAAACGCTACCCCGACTGCATGCTGCCCCAGGATGCGGAGGCCGCGAAAACCCTCAAGACGCGGACGCTGACCAAGCTCGACAACGAGCGTCCGGCGTGGCTGGACGCAATCCACTGCCGCCTCGACGCCGCAGGCCTACGGCCTGCCGACCGATCTCTCCGACGAGGAGCTTCTGGCGCGGCTCTTCGCGCTCAACCAGGAGTGCGCGGCGGCGGGGCGTGAGAGCATCGGCCGATAAGGTGACCGCCGGCGTTCGGAAATGGATAACGCGGGAACGAGGCCCTACCCCACCTCCGCCAGATCCCCGAACAGCGACAGCACCACCGGGCGCCGGTCGAGGTTGTAGATCGCCGCCTCCCGGGCGGTGCGGCCGAACCGGTCGGCGACCTCGACCAGGGCGGCGAGGCGGGCCGGGGGCTCGTCCCGGCGCCGGTCGAGCTCGGCCGAGACGAAGCGCAGCACCGCGTCCTGGGCGGCCTCGAACCGCGCCTCGGCGTCGCGGCCCGCCAGGGTCTCGGCGAGCTTGAGCACCCGGCCCCAGTCGGGATTGCGCGCCCGGGCCAGCAGGGTCTCGATCTCGGCCACGAGGCCGGACGTGACCGGGTCGAGCATCGCGAGCGCGCGGGCGACCGAGCCCTCGCACTGGGCCAGCGCCCGGGCCAGGGCGGTCTCGTCGGGCTGCGGGAAGGGCTCGGGCAGGCCGCGCACCACCCGGGCGACGTCCTCGGCCGGGAGGGAGCGCAGCATCAGCGCCCGGCAGCGGGAGCGGATGGTCGGGAGCAGCCGGCCGGGCTGGTGGGACAGGATCAGGAACAGCGCGCGGGGCGGCGGCTCCTCCAGGACCTTGAGCAGGGCGTTGGCGGCGTTGACGTTCAGGTCCTCGGCGCTGTCGAGGATGCAGACGCGCCAGCCGGAATCCGTGGCCGTCGCGGCGAACAGGTCGAGCGCCCGGCGCACCATGTCGACCGAGATCTTGGTCGGCAGCGCCTTGGCGCCGGCGACCCGGTGGCGGCGCAGGACCACGAGATTCGGGTGCGACAGGCCCGCCACCTTGCCGGTGACGGCATTGCCCGCCGGCACGTCGAGGCCGGCCGGGCCCCCGCCCGCGGGGTAGGCGAGCAGGCGCCGGGCGACCCGGTAGGCCAGGGTCGCCTTGCCGATGCCCGGGGCGCCCCCGATCAGCCAGGCATGGTGCAGGCGCCCCGCCGCGATCGCGGCCGCGAAGGACTCGGCGGCGGCCGCGTGGCCGACCAGCCCCAGGGTTTCGCGCGGGCGCGGGATCCCGGGGAGGTCCCCGGGCTCGACATCGTCGGCGGCGCGGTCGGCGGGCTTCATGGGACGGGCTTCATGGGACGGGCTTCATGGGACGGGCTTCATGGGGCAGGCTTCATGGGACGGGCTTCAGGGCGCTGCCCGCGGGTTCGGGTCGGCTCGGCGCTCCCGCCGGGGCCGCCGACACGGTTGCCGACGGGGATGGAACCGGTCGGGCCGGGTATGGCGTCGCACCGCAACTCACGCCGCATCGCCGCTTCTGCCCTCCGCCTCCGGCCGGTCGGGCAGGAGCGCCGGCAGCCGGGACGCGACGGCGGCGCGGATCGCCGCCTCGACCGCGTCGGGATCGCGGGACGCGTCGATCACCGCGCAGCGCTCCGGCTCGGCCCGGGCGATCGCCAGGAAGGCCTCCCGCAGCCGGACGTGGAAGTCGAGGGCCTCGGCCTCGAACCGGTCGGCCCCCTGCCCCGTCCGGGCGCCGCGCCCGGCCGCGCGGGCGAGGCCGGCCTCGGGGGCGAGGTCGAGGATCAGGGTGAGGTCGGGCCGGGTCGGGCCGACGACGACCCGTTCCAGGGCATCCACGAGCCCGGGATCGAGCCCCCCGGCGGCGCCCTGATAGGCCCGGGTCGAGTCGATGAAGCGGTCGCACAGCACGGTCTCGCCCCGGCGCAAAGCCGGGCGGATCAGCCGGTCGAGATGGTCGATCCGGGCGGCGCTGAACAGCAGGGCCTCCGCGAAGGGGCCGTAGGGCTTGGCGACGCCGTCGAGCAGCGCCGTGCGGATCTCCTCCGCCCGCGGCGAGCCGCCGGGCTCGCGCGTCACGCAGACGGGCCGGCCCGATCGCACGCGCAAAGTCGCGGCGAGGCGGGCGATCTGGGTCGACTTGCCGGCGCCCTCCCCGCCCTCGAAGGTGATGAAGGCGCCGCCCGCCTGCGCGGGATTCCCGGGCCGCGGCACGGTCACGCGCGCGCCGTCACGACGGGTTGGCCGCCCCGGCAGCCCCCTTGTCGCCCCCCTTGTCGCTGCCCTTGCCGGCCCGGTCGAGGGCCTTGCGGACGAGGCCGGTGCCGAATTCCAGCGCCGCATCCATCGCCCGCTGCGTCAGGGTGCCGGGCTCCACCGCGGCGCCGGCGAAGAGCGGCTGGTCGAGGGCGACGGTGTCGCCGCGCTGGACGCGCAGGATCCCGACCCGCTGGCCTTCCGCCACGGGGGCGATGAGCGGCCCGGTATAGATCGCCCTGGCGCTGACCCGGTCGCTGGAGCCCCGCGGCAGCAGCACCCGCACGGGCTTCTTCGCCACCAGCGGCACCGAGCCCGACTGGCCGCCGAACACCGAGGCCTCGGCCACGGTCTCGCCCGGCGCGAAGATCTGCCGGGGCTCGAAGGCGCGAAAACCCCATTCCATCAGCTTGCGCGATTCGGCGGCGCGGTCCCGGGCGGTCTTGAGGCCCGAGACCACCAGCACGAGCCGCTGGCCGTTCTGCACCGCCGAGCCGGTGAGCGCGTAGCCGGATTCCTCCAGGTAGCCGGTCTTGAGCCCGTCCGCGCCGATGTCGAGGGTCAGCAGCGGGTTGCGGTTCTGCTGGCGGATCTTGTTCCAGGTGAACTCCTTCTCGGCGAAGATCTTGTAGTAATCCGGATAGGTCTCGATGATGTGCAGCGCGAGCTTGGCCATGTCCCGGGCCGTGACCTTCTGGTCGGGCGCCGCGTAGCCGGTGGCGTTGCGGAAGGTCGAGTTGGTCAGCCCGATCTCCTTGGCGCGCTGGTTCATCAGCCCCGCGAAGGATTCCTCCGACCCGGCCATGTTCTCCGCGATGGTGATCGCCGCGTCGTTGCCCGACTGCACGATCAGGCCGCGCAGCAGGTCCGCCATCTTGATGCGGCTGTTGACCTGCGCGAACATCGACGAGCCGCCGCCGCCCGCGCCGCCGCGCTTCCACGCGTCCTCGGTGACGGTGAACTCGGTGTCCATCGACAGGCGGCCGGATTTCAGCGCCTCGAACACGATGTCGGTGGTCATCAGCTTGGCCATGCTGGCCGGGGAGAAGCGCTCGTCGGCGGCCTTCTCGAACAGGACCGAGCCGGAATCGGCGTCGATCAGGATCGCGTGCGGGGCCGCGGTCTGGAAGCCCTGGGCGGCAGCGGCGGAAAGGCCGGCGGCAAGGGCGCAGGCGGCCGCGAGGAGGGTGAGAAGGGGTCTGCGCATCGCCGTTCCGTCCCACGCCTGCCGTCGGGCCGCGAGAGCCTCGGCCGTTTCCGGATAACAAGCGTGACCATATTACGGTTTCGCGCTGGGATCGAATGCGAAATGCCGCATCGCGATCCAGTGGCAGCCGACGGCGGGGGCCGCCGTCGGGCCGGCCTCAGTAGATCCCGGCGAGGCGGGGGTGGTGCGCGCCGGCGGGCGCCGCCCCCTTGGCCGGTGTCGCCGACCGGGCGGTCGCGGCAATCTTGGTGATCCCCGCGGTTCCGGAGGCCCTGGACGGGAAAGCCGCGCCCGCGGGGGCTTTCGCCGCCGCCGCGGGGGCTTTCGGCGCCGCCGCACTGGCGAGGCGCGCCATGGCGAGCTTGGCCGCGGGCGGCAGCGCTGCGGGACCGGCCTTGGCGAGCCGCGCGGGGCCGGGCGATGCGGTCGGCCGCAGGGCGGCCTGCACGGGCGCCATGTGGCCCGCCGCGGCGGTCCTCAGGACGGTCCCGCGCCCCGTCGCCGGCGGCGCGCCATGGGCCAGGGCCGGGTTGAGGCCCGCCACCGTCGGGGCGGTGCCCCGTGATGCGGCCGCCGGCACGGGCTGCGGCCGGAACTCCCGCACCCGCGTCGCGGTGGGCTGCACGGCCGCCGGGACCGTCACGGCCGCCGAGGCGAGCACGATCGGCGCGCGCACCGGGGCCGCCCTCTCGGGCCGGGGCGCCGGCGTTTCAGCGGGCTCCGGAGCGGAATCCTGGGCCGGCTTGAAGGCGAGCGCCGGGGCGGAGCGCGTGTAGCGTTCCGTGTCCTCGGTCGGGCCGAGATCGGCCACCATCACGGCGGAGCGGCCGGCGGGACGCCCGTCGGTGCGCAGGCTCGCGAGCAGCTTGCGGTCGTCGCTGCCGGCGACCGAGGCCTTGCCGACATACTCGACGCGCACATGCGCGGTGCCGCGGCGGTGGAAGCCCAGCGCGTCGGCCGCCTCCTCCGAGACGTCCATGACGCGGCCGGCATGGTAGGGGCCGCGGTCGTTGACGCGCACCACCATCGAGTAGCCGTTCTCGAGGTTGGTCACCCGTGCGTAGCTCGGCAGCGGCAGGGTCGGGTGGGCGGCCGCGATCGAGTGCCGGTCGAACACCTCGCCGTTGGCGGTCATGCGCCCGTGGAAGGCCGAGCCGTACCAGGAGGCGAGGCCCTCGCGCACGTAGCCGTTCGGATCCTCCTTGGGCACGTAGGTCTGGCCGGCGACCACGTAGGGCTTGCCGGTGTAGCGGCGACCGCCGCCCTTCGGGATCACGTCGCCCTCGTTGTAGAGGCGCGGGCTCGCCTTGACCCCGTATTTCGGGTCGACGCCGTTGCCGGTGCTGAGCTTCTGCTGCTGGGGATTGGTGGCGCAATTGGCCGTGGCCAGGGCCACGCCCGAGACGGCCAGGAGCCGCAGGGCGAGGCGCGCAGGCCGGGGAAGGGTCGTGCGCACCATCGTGGGGTTCACCAAACTCTACGCGTGACCGGGGTCCGGCGGCGGACCGAATCCGGCCGTGCGAACGAGCACCGGCCGGGTCCACCCACACTTGTATCGGTTGCGTAAAGGAAGCCTGAACGCTGCCGGCAGCCGGGGTTCAGGCCCCGGCCCCGCGTGCCGTTCAGGCCGCGCGGACGGTCTCGAGAAAGCGGGCGACCTCCTGGCCGAGCCGGTCGGATTGCCGGGTCAGCTCGGTCGCGGAGGCCAGGACCTGCTGGGCGGCCGTGCCGGTCTGCCCGGCCGCATCGGCGACGCCGGTGATGTTGGCCGTGACCGCGTCGGTGCCGATCGCGGCCTGACCGACATGGCGCACGATCTCCTGCGTGGCCGCGCCCTGCTGCTCCACCGCCGCCGCCACCGAGCCGGTCACGGCGTTGAGGTCCCGGATGCGCTCGACGACTCCGCCGATCGCCGCGCTCGCCTGCCCGGTCGAGCCCTGGATGCGCGCGATGTGCCCGGTGATCGCCTCGGTGGCCCGCGCCGTCTGGCCGGCCAGCGCCTTGACCTCGGCCGCCACCACGGCGAAGCCCCGGCCCGCCTCGCCGGCGCGCGCCGCCTCGATCGTGGCGTTCAGCGCGAGCAGGTTGGTCTGGCCGGCGATCGCGGCGATCAGCCCGGCGGCCTCGCCGATCCGGGACACGGCCTCGGACAGGTCCTGCATCAGACCGCCCGTCCGGTCCGCCTCGCCCACCGCCGTCTGGGCGAGGCGCGACGAGCCCGCCACCTGACCGGCGATCTCCTGCACGCTCGCACCGAGCTGCTCGGCGGCGGCCGCCACCATGCGGACGTTGGCGGCGGCCTGCCCGGCCGCGGCGGCCGCCCCGGCCGATTGCGCGGCCGCCTCGCCCGCGCTGGCGCTCAGAATCCGCGCGGTCTCCTGCAGCGCCGCCGCCGCGGCCGCCACCGAGCCGGTCACGGCGCCCACCGCCCGCTCGAACCCGTCGGCCAGCGCGAGCATCGCGCCCCGGCGCTCGCCCGCCGCCGCCTCTGCGGTCGAGCGCCGGACCTCCGCCTCCGCGCGGGCCTTCTCCGCCACCAGGGCCCGGATGCCCTCCACGGCCCGTCCGACCAGCCCGATCTCGTCCCGGCGCTGCGCCTCGGCGATGGCGGCGTCACGCTCGCCCCGGCTCATCCGCTGCAGATCCGCGACCAGCCGGTTCAGCGGACGTGCCACGATCCGCACCATCATCTGGCTGACCACGAGGGCGACCAGAGCCAGGGCGATCAGGGTGGACCAAGCCATGTCCCGGGCCATGCGGGTGATCGGTGCGGCGACCGTGGCGCCGTCGACCGAGAGGGCGAAATACCAGTCGAGAGACGGGGGCAGGTTCGGAATGCGGGCGAAGACCGTGTAGGTCGCCCTGTCGCCCTCATGGGTCTCCAGCACGGTGCCCGGCTCGATCTTGGGGAGCGGCCCGGCGATCAGATCCGTGAGCGGCTTGCCGACGAGCGCGCCGCGGGGATGGATCAGCACGTTGCCCGCGCCGGAAACCAGGTAGCCGTAGCTTGGCCCGCCCGTTCCCGATTCCTCGATCCCCCCGATCAGCCGGGCGAGCCCGGCGAGGTCGAAATCGCCGCCGAGCACACCGAGGAGAGTGTGCGTGCTGTCCAGGACCGGGGTCGCCACGGTAATCGTGAATTCGTCTTTCCCCGACGTCCCGCCCGCCGAGATGTAGGGTTCGGTCAGGATCGGCCCGCCCGCCGCGACGGCTTGCTTGAACCAGGGCCGCGTGCGCGGATCGAAGCCGGGCGGAAGGGGCAGCGCTGGAACCTGGACGAAGTGGCCGTCCAGCCCGCCCACGTAGCTGCTCAGGAAGGTCTCGCGCGGGAGCGGCAAGCCGAGCACGTCGCTGACCTTCGATCCGACGCCGACGACCGCGCTCTGCTGCGCCATGAGCTGGATCAACTGAACCTTGCCGGTCAACCAATGGCCGACGCTGCGCGCCGATGCGGCGCTCAGGTTGGACATGCTCTTCTCGAGACTCGCCCGGAAGATCACGGATTGCGTGGCGTAGATGTAGCTCGAGCAGGCGATGAAGGACGTGCAGACGACGGCCAGGACGATGAACGTCGCGCGGCTTGATAGGCTGATGCCGCGGCGGAAAGCAGTTGGCGCTCGAAGATGACTCAACCAAGAATTGATCAATGAAGTCTCCGCACTCTGCCGGGTCAGATATCTGCAGGCCGAGACCAAATGCAGCAAATTGTTGTCCGGAAATCAACCTCTGCGGAAGATTTCGCGATTTGCGTCGACGGAATGATCGGATGCGTGATGACCTCACGACGTCAGTCGATCGCGCAGGAAAAGTGAGTCCCTGGAAAATTCGCAAGGTCTTGCGTCCGGAAAGATCCTTGGGCCCGCAAATGTCATCCCGAATGATGCGTGGCTCCGAGCCGATCCGATCGGGCCGCAACAGGCGGCCGCCGCCTCTGCGAGGCAGGTGGTCTCAGGGCAGGCGTGACGGGACGTGATGGGGCGCGACCAGGCGGCGGCCTCCGTGGACGCTGCGCCCCTCAGGGAAGCGGGGGTCCCGATCTGCGAGACCTCGTCCCGACCCGTGCCGATTCAGGCTGCCCCTTGGGCGACCCCGCTCGCGGAAGGGATGGGGAACGGGCCCGGCGCGCTGCAGGCCCCATCCCGCCAGCGCGCGCGGCCGTGCTCAGACCCTGGGATCACAGGACACGCGTGTGGTGCACCGAGGGTTTTGACGACCGCAACGCGCCCCTCGCCCAGGCGGGCTACGACCTGCACACATCGTCTTCAGCGAGGCGCGACGGGCCCCCGCCTCCCGTGCGGGAGTGGGTTGGGGTGAGGGACGAGAACGCTCAGGATCGGGCGCGTCATCGACGCGCGATCAGGGCGGGCCTTCTCCGAAAGACCCGATCCCTCACCCCGTCCCTCTCCCGCACGAGCGTGGCGACCCGTGCATCGTCCTGCAGCCGGGCCGCCTACGACGGGTAAGTCCGGTCGCCCGCACGGGCGATGGAACCCGCGCCGCGTTCGGCGACGAGGGTGCCCGGGTCGTGTACGATGCCCTGGGACCGCGAACCGCCCTCAGCGGCCCTGCGTGTCGGTCAGCTGCGCGATGGACCGGGCGCCGCGCTGCTTGAACAGCAGGTCGAGACCTTCCAGCAGGAGCGCGTGCATCTTGGTCCGCTCGGCATAGGCGAGATCCCGCAACTGATCGTAGACCGGCGGCTCCAGGTAGACCGACATCTGGCGGGCGCGCTGCTTGAGCGTGGAAGCCGGCTTCGGCGCCGGCGGCGCGAGGGCTAGCGCCACGATCTCGGCGCCCTGAAGCCGAATCGCCGGGGCGGATCTGGCCGGCGGGCTCGCCGAGGCGACGATGGCCGCGAGACTCAGCTTAGGCGGCTTGGACATTCTGACCCGTCCTCAGGGACTGCGTGCGGCGCTCGATCCAGGACCAGAGGCGGCGGACCTCCCCGGCGGCCTGGCCCTTGGGGTTGAACTCGGTGACGCCCTGGCCGAGGCCGATCGCGTCCTGATGGTCGGTGCGGGCGACGATGTTCACGTCGGGCAGGATGCCGAGCACCGCGAGCCCGTCCGCCGCGTCGCGGACCCGGTACGAGCGCGGCGGCGTCTGGTTCAGCACGAAGGCGAACTTCTTCTCCAGCCGGTAGACGGCCGCCAGCGTCGGCTTGAAGGCGCGCAGGTCCGCGGGCGTCGGCCGGCACGGGATGATGCAGAGATCCGCCGCGCGGATCGCCGACAGGGTGCCGGTGGAATCGACGCCCGGCGTATCGATGAACACGTAATCGTAGGCCGAGTCGCGCAGGCGCTCCATCACGGCGTCGATCTGCGTGGCGTCGATCTGGGCGACCTCCGGGCCGTCGGCCGTGCGGTGGTCGAGCCAGTCCGAGATCGTGGCCTGGCGGTCCATCTCCAGGATGCAGACCGTATGGCCCGCCTCCCGGGCGGCCACAGCCAGCGAGATGCACAGCGTGCTCTTGCCGCTGCCGCCCTTCTGCGTGACGAAGGTGATCGCTTTCATCCTGGGCGTCCTCCAGAAGGCCCCGTGACTCCGTCCGGGCGGCCGCGACTCCCGGTCGCTGCACCAACGGGATCAACCTCAGGTGACTGCGTGGCGGCGTGCCACGATCCTGTGACCCAAGGATGCTCCTGAGCACGGTGGGGCCGATATGGTTAACGGGGGGTTAAGAGGGCACCCTGCCGGGATTCCTGCCGGCTCGGGACAATCCTCCGCGACAGGTTCTTAAACTTCAGGTTAAGATTCCTGGCAGAGAATGGGTTAACAGCCTTCCCAGCGCCACCAGGATACCGTAGCGTGCTCGTAGGTGAGATGAGGAGCTTGCTGGAGGTGGAAACCTCAAGTTTAGAGATCTCGGACGTCTCGGCGAGGAATGGCATGGCCGAAGCCCCGATCCCGCAATCCGTCCTGGACGCCTCGGGCGTGGTCGGCACGTGGGTCCACGATTACTGGGCCGGACAGCTGGCCCTCTCGGCCTCCCTGGCGGCCCTGCTCGGCCTCGACCCGGAGGCGGCCGCGCGCGGCGTGTCCCTCGAAGCCTTCCTGGACCGCACCCATCCCGAGGACCGCATCCGGATCGAGAGCTACCTGCACGCGGTGGCCGAGACCGGCGGTCCCATGGAGGCCGAGTTCCGCACCCGGGACACCCGGACCGGCATCCGCACCCTTCTGATGCGCGGCCGGATCGAGCGCGATCCGGCCGGCCGGGCGATCCGGGGCCGCGGCATCGCCATCGACCGGACGGAGGAGCAGGCGGCCAATCTCGTGCAGAGCGAGCGCGTCGTGAACCGGATGGCGGAGCACATCATCGCCCTGCGCGATCTCGCCCGCGCCCTGCACCGGCCCGCGCTCACGAACCGCATCGAGCACCTGATGATCGAGATCGGCTTCGAACTCGCCCGCTTCCTGCCCGAGCCGGAGGACGAGCCGCGCCACTGAGGCGCCGGGCGCCGGCACCCGCGAGCAGAGCGCGGTTTTGGGCCCTGGGGTCGGTGGCCCCGCGCCACGGGGCAAGTCCTCTCCGCGTGGCCTTCGGTTCCGGAGACGGCTGCGCCCGCGTGTCGGGTGCCGCGCGTCAGCGCCGGTTCCCGGCCAGATCCGGACGCTCCGCGGCCGGACGGCGGACCAGCTGGAGGCTCATCCCGGCGCGTGCGAGGATCGGCGTGGCCGTGTAGCCGCGCTCCCGCAGAAGCGCCGCGGCCTGATCCGGAACGGTCGTGTCGGTGTAGAGCAGGAAATCGGGATGGGCGGCGAGGAACGCGTCCATCGGCCCGATCGGAAGCGCAGGATCGATCCCCGCCCAGCGCGCGACCTGATGATCGTTGGTGGGATCCGGGCTCCGGCTGAGGTCCGGGACCTGCAGGAAGGCCAGCCGGCTGCGCGTCGCCCCGTCGACCCCGTCGTAGATCTCGAAGAAGCGCAGCCCGTTGCCGGTCGCGATCGGCAGGCCCGGCGGGGCGCGGGTCGCGAGGTCGATCGCCGCCTCCCTGCGGAAGGTCCACGGCTTGCCCGCATTCCAGAGAAGGCCGGCGGCCGCGACCCCGATCAGGATGCAGGCGATGAGCCCGCTGCGCCGATGCGCGGCGACCCCCTGCGCGACCAGGAGGCTGACGCCCAGCACCGTCACGATCACGTAGCGGGCGTTGAACGTCCCGGTCACGACGGCCGCGAAGGCGAAGACCAGCAGGGGGACCGCGCAGGTGATTCCGGCGACGAGGCCGAGGCCGTCTCCCTGCGCGGCGCCGCGGCGGCCGGCGAGCAGCCGGACGCCGACCGCCACCAGCAGGATCACGAGGGGTGCCGGCGGCAGCAGATCGTCCCCGCCGGCCAGCTCGACATAGGTGGCGATCAGGCGCTCGATCGTCGGCCGCGCGTAGTAGTCCGGCGCGGCCGTGTCCCCATGGTTGTAGGCGCTCACCGCCCGCATGATCGGGAGCCAGAGCAGGAGCGAGGCCGCGGCGGCGAGAAGCGCCAGGACGATCGGCCACCGGATGCGCCGGTGACGGAGCATCCAGACGAGCTCCATCAGGCCCAGGGCGGCGGCCAGCAGGATCGCGTAGAAATGCATCCCCACGGCGAGCGCGAGCAGGAGCGCGATCCCGAGCGCGCGCCGGCCGGAGACGGGCCGCTCGGCCGGCCCGTCCCAGAGCGTGCAGGCCAGCGCGAAGCAGGCCGCCACGCCGGCATATTGCCGGGCCTGGATGGCGTAGGTGACCAGGGGGCCCGACAGGCAGAAGACCAGGGCGAGGCACGCCACCGGGAGGGTGAACCGCCGGCGCGCCAGCACGAAGGCGGCGAGCGCGACGGTGGCGATCGCCAGGATCGAGGGCAGGCGCAGGATCACGGGCTCGTCGAACCCGGCGGCCAGGATCGCCCGCAGCACAACATGGTAGAGCGGGGGCGAGAACTCGGCGCCCTGGCTCAGCGCGTCCCACACTGCCGCAACGCTGCCGCGCCGCGCCGTCCAGACCGCGAGGACCTCGTCCATCCAGTAGGGTTTCCGGGAGGCCGCGAGGGCGACCCAGAGATAGGCCAGGAACGCCGCGGCCGTCAGCCCGAGGGCGGTCCGGTCGATCCAGCGCGGCCCGCGCCCCGGCGAAAGCCCCGGCAAGAGACCCGGCAAGAGACCTGGCAAGAGACCCGGCAGGGCTGCGCCGTCCGTCCCGGCCCGGGTCGCCGGCGCCTCGGCTCGGGCCGGGAGCCCGGAGCGCCCGCGATCCGGCTGCAGGGGGAGCGCGCCGGTCATCGCGGGTCTTCGCCGGCCTGCGCACGCCGAGCGAGCGCGCGGCCGATCCGGTCGGCATTGGCCATGATGGTCAGGGTCGGGTGCGTGGCCGGCAGCGTCGGGAGGGCGGCGCCGTCGGCGATGTAGAGGCCCGGCGCACCGGCCAGCTCGCCCTCCGCCGTCGTGGCGGCCGGGCCGGCCCCGCTCATGCCTTCGCCCATGCCTCCGCTCATGCCTTCGCCCATGGGCAGCGTCCCCGCGTAATGCGCGTCCGCCCCGGGCTCCAGGATCGCGGTCGAGCCCGGCAGGGCCAGCGCGCCGGCGCGCCGCAGGGCGCGCCCGAGCCGGGACAGGTCCGCCCTGAGGCTCGCCGTGGCCTCGGCCGTCCGCTCGCCCCGGATCGACAGCCGGGTCGAACCGTCCTCCCGCGACACCGTCAGGGTGTTCCGGCTCTGCGCGCCGGGCCGGTAGCAGGTCGCCAGCAGCAGCGCCGGCGCGAGCGCCCGGGCCACGCGCAGGGCGAAGGGCCGCCCGACCGGCAGGCGCCCGGCCAGCATGTCGAGGGGGAGCGTGTCGGCGCCGTAGAGGACGCCCGCCGCGTCGCCCGCCCGGTAGAACACCTGCCCGAGGCCCAGGCCGCCCGCGGGCCGGTCGATCCCGACGAGGCGGGGCACCAGGAAGGCCGCCGCCGCCGCCGGGTTGCTGAGGAGCCGCACCGGTTGGTCGAACAGGCCGAGCCGCGCCAAGGCGAGCCCGGTCGTGGCGATCGTGCCGGCGGCGAGCACCACCCGGGGCGCCGTCACGGTCACGGCCCCGCCCCGCGTCTCGACACGGAGGCGGTGGCCCGCACCGTCGGCCTCGACGGCGCGGACCAGATGGCCGGGCCGATACGAAAGATTCGGCCGGCGGGTCAGGGCCGGCAGTTCCAGATCACTGGCGTAGATGCTGCCGCGGTCGCAGCCGTAGAGGCACAGCCCGCACAGATTGCAGGCCTGCCGGCCGTCGCGGGGCGCGTCCAGTACGGCGTTCGGGGCCGGCTCCAGACGTACGCCGTCCCGCCCGGGCCGCGAGGCGTGCCGCGCCAGGACGAACCGGGCCGCCGGGCTCGATGGCGGGGCGGGCCGGCCCAGCCCGATCCTGCGGGAGACGCGCGCGTAGGCGGCGTCGAGCTCGGCGGCGGGGAACGGCAGGCCGGCGCGCTCGGCGGCGGTGAACGGTGTCGCGAGCGCCCCCCAGATCGTCGAGAGGCCGCCGCGCCCGAGGGAGCCGGCGGCGAAGAAGCCGGCGGTCGAGAGCCCGATCCGATCCGGGAAGCCGGCGCGCGCGGCGCGCGCGCGGGGGGTGCCGAATTTCGGCGAGACGTCCGGCGGCGCCTCGACCGCCGCGAGGTCGGCGCCGAAGCGCGTCTTCCAATGGTCCGGATCGGCCCGGTGCCGGGCCGGGGCGAGGCCGGGGCCCGCGTCCGGCTCCGAGGCGTCGAGCAGGATGACGCGCAGGCCCGCCTCCGCCAGGGGCCACGCGGCGCTGACGCCCGCCGGCCCGCTGCCGACGACGACGACGTCGGCGTCCGGTGCCGTCATCGCAGCAGGGCGCGGGTGGCGCGGAACGGCAGCGCCAGGGCCTCGAGCGCGCCGTCGGCGGCGAGGCCGGCGAGCCGCCGCGCCCGGCCGTGCCGGCCGAGCGCCGCCTCGCCGGCGGGGCTCGCCTCGACGAGCCGCATGGCGAGGGCGAGGCGCCGGGCGAGCGGCGCGTTCCGGTCGAGGGGCTCGATGAAGCGCAGCAGCCCCGGCGCGGCCCGGACCGGCAGGGGCAGCGCCAGCGGCGGGACCGCGCCGTCGCGGGTCAGGGCCCGCACGTAGCGCCGGACGAGGGCGCCGCCCGGCCGCGCGCGCAGGACGTAGCGCTCCAGGATCCGGCCCTCTTCCAGGAGCGCCCTGCGGGTGGCGGGTTCGCCGAGGAGGCCGTCCGCGAGCGGGCGGACCTGCAGCCCGAGGCGCGCCAGATCGGCTGCGGTCGGCATCGGCCGCGTGCCGGCGAGGCCGAGGATGCGTTCCCGGTCGATCCGGGGGCCGAACGGGATCGCGTTCAGCGCCGCGCAGCCGAGGAGCGCGAGGCGCAGCGGGATCGGCACGATCGTGGGCCGCCGGCCGCCGGTGCCGAGAGCCAGCGTGGTCAGCACGGCCCCGAACGTGACCGGGACCGGGCCGGCGAGGCCGACGGCACCGCAAAGCGGCCCGTCGAGGCCGAGCAGGAGGCCGCGCGCGACCTCCGCCCGGTGGATCGGCTGGACGCGCGTGCCGGGGGCGACCATCGGGATCACCGGCAGCCGCGCGAGGCGCCGGAGGAGGCCGTACATCGCCATCGGCGGGCCGCCGTAGACCAGGCCGATCCGCAGGGAGAGCTCGCCGGGGGCGTCGAACAGCTGCTCGATCGCCCATTTCGCGCGCCCGTAGGCGTTGGGCGCGTCGGGCCGGGCCGATTGCGAGGACGCGAACACGATCCGGCGGAGGCCGAGGGCCCGCGCCCCGTCCCGGAGCAGGCGGGTGCCCGCGCGGTTGCGGTCGTCCCCCGGCGCCCGCTCGCGCCAGTCATGGGCGAGGTGGACCAGCGCCTGGCGGTCCGGCGGCAGGGCCGGGTCGAGGCAGGCGGGCGGCAGGGGCTCCCCGAGGCTCCAGGGCACGATCCGGAGGCCGGCCGGCAGCCCGTGCGACCCGCGCCCGAGCGCCGTGACGGCGCGTCCCTCGGCGAGCGCGGCGGCGACGAGGCCGCGGCCGACATAGCCGCTCGCCCCGGTGACGATCAGGTGCCGGATCTCCGCCATGCTAGGCCTCGGCCGCCCCGATCGCCGCGTGCAGGCCCGCCAGGCGGGCGCGGGCATCGCCGCCGGGCAGCTCGAGGATGCCGAGCAGGAAGGCCGAGAAGGCCAGCTGCACCGAAGCCGCCACCGAGCAGGCCGAGAGGATCAGCGGCCGCAGCAGCGCGCCGCCGGCGAGCTCGCCGAAGCCCGTGCGGCTCCAGGCGAGGACCGACCACCCGATCCCGGCACCGCCGGCCGCCAGGAGCAGGAAGGCGGCGATGAGCAGGGTCTCGAGGCTCAGCGCGCCGAGCACGCGGCCGTGGCGGCCGCCGGGCAGCAGCCCCTGCCGTGCGGCGTAGCGCCGGGCGATCATGCCGAAGGTGACGATCTGGATGCCGACGAGCATCGCCACGCAGGCGACCACGAAGGTGTGGATGTCGAGCGACAGGTGCGGGCCGAGGTGGCGCGGGCCGCCGAGCAGCGCCAGGGCGGGGATCGCGCCGCCGAGGAACAGCGCCAGGCCGGGATAGAGGAACATCCAGCGCGGGCTGTGCAGGAGCAGGAAGCGCAGGTGCCGCCAGCCGTCGCGCCACGTGCGCAGGTGCGGCGGCCGGCTGCGCCCGTCCTTGCGCAGGGTGGTGGGCACCTCCCGGATCACCAGGCCCGAAAGGCTCGCCCGGACGACCATCTCGCTGGCGAATTCCATGCCGGTGGTTCGCAGGCCGAGCCCGAGGATCCGGGCGCGGTCGAACCCGCGCAGGCCGCAATGGAAGTCGCGCACCGGGCTCCGGAACAGCAGGCGGCCGATCGCGGTCAGGACCGGGTTGCCGAGGTAGCGGTGCAGGAACGGCATCGCGCCGGCCCCGATGCCGCCGCGGAAGCGGTTGCCCATCACCAGGTCGGCGCCGGCCCGCAGCTCGGTCACGAAGGCGTCGAGGTTGCGCAGGTCGTAGCTGTCGTCGGCGTCGCCCATGATGACGTAGCGCCCGCGCGCCGCCGCGATGCCGCCGGCCAGGGCGCCGCCGTAGCCGCGCACCGCGACCGGGATGACCCGGGCGCCGAGCGCCGCCGCGATGGCCTGAGAGCCGTCGGTGCTGCCGTTGTCGGCGACCAGCACCTCGCCCGCCACCCCGGATTCCGCGAGATAGGCCAGGGCGTGGCGGATGCAGGCCGCCAGCGTCTCCGCCTCGTTGAGGCAGGGGATCAGGATCGTCAGCAGGCAATCCGGGCCCGGCGCCGCGCGGCCGGTTCCGGTCGCCGCGCCGAAGCGCGCGGCGGGGTCGTGGGCGCGTGCGTGGGACAAGCGCGGCGTCTCGATGGTCTCGGGCGCCCGGGCGGGGCGGGCCTTCCGGGCCACGAGGAAGCGCCAAGAGGCTTAACAGGCGGTTCACGGGCGCAGGCGGTGCGCCTGTCTCGGCGCGCCGACAGCCGCGGCCGCGTCTGTTGGCGCGCCGCCAATCCGCGTCATACTGCGCGCCGGGAAACGCCGCGCAGGATCACTCGTGAGGCCGGACGAGACTCAGGACGAGGATGCGGGCGAGGATTGGCGCTCCGTCGGCACGCGGCGGCCCGATCCGGGTGACGCCCGCCGCTCCGCGCGCGAGCCCGGCCGCGGGCGTGACGCCGACGATCCCGCCGAGATCCCGGCCCCGGGGTGGCGGGACATCCTCTGGCGCGTCCTGCGCGCCGTGCCGCGCGACCGCCTGCTCGCCACGGCGGGGGGCGTCGCGTTCTTCGCCCTGCTGTCGACCTTCCCGGCGCTCGCCACCATCGTGTCGGTCTACGGCCTGTTCTCGGACCCGCACGTCATCAGCCAGCACGTGAGCCTGCTCGCGGGCGTGCTGCCCAACGATGTCCTCGCGCTCCTGTCCGACCAGCTGGTCCGGATCGCCAGGCAGGGTACCGGCGCCCTCGGCACGGCCTCGCTCGCGAGCGTCGCGATCGCGTTCTGGAGCGCCAATTCGGGGGTGAGCGCCCTCTTCGACGCGCTCAACGTGATCTACAAGGAGCGCGAGAAGCGCTCGCTGGTCCGGCTCTACGCCACGACGCTCCTGTTCACGCTCACCGGGATCCTGTTCGCCCTCACGGCCACCGGCATGGTGGTGATCCTGCCGATCGTCCTCGACCGGCTCGGCCTCGGCGTGCTGACCGACGTGACGCTGCGCATCGTCCGCTGGCCCGGGCTTTTGCTCCTCGTCGGTTTCGGCCTGGCCCTGACCTACCGCTACGGTCCGAGCCGGCGCGAGGCCAAATGGCGCTGGGTGAGCTGGGGCGGCGTCGCCGCCTCCGTCTCGTGGGTCTGCGCCTCCGTCTCCTTCTCCTGGTACGTGGCCAGCTTCGACAGCTACAACAGGGTCTACGGCTCGCTCGGCGCGGCCGTCGGCTACATGACGTGGATCTGGCTCTCGGTCGTCATCGTGCTGCTCGGGGCCGAGCTGAACGCCGAGATCGAGCGACAGACGGCGCGCGACAGCACGACGGGGCGGCCGAGGCCGCTCGGAGCCCGGGAGGCCTACGCGGCCGACACCCTCGGGCCGGCGGAGCGCTGAGCCGGGACGGCGCGGCCGAACCGGCGGCGGTCTCGGAGTGTTGATGCCCCGTCAGCGTGACCGTTCGAAGGGACCCATGATGGACCGCCCCCGCCGTGTCGGCCTGCCCTGGTATGAACCGGACCGCTACGCGGCGTTGCGGGCGAGCCTCGCGGACGGCGACAAGCTGCCCCCGCTCTACGAGACGTGGCGCGTCGCCACCGAGCAGATGGAGCGGGAGGTCCAGCGCAGCGGCGTCTCGGTCGTGCGCGTCCCGATCGCGCCGGATGCCTTCGCGGATTGGTGCGCCCGGGCCGGGCTGTCGCCGGACGCGGCGGCCCGTGCGCGCTACGCGGCCGAGGCGCTCGCGGGCGACGCGCCGGCCAAACCGCGCGGCCCGGTCACGTGTTCTCGATCCGCGTCCCGCCGCCCTGCCCCGTAATTGCATTTTGAATGCAGGCGTTCGAAGCTTCGCCCGCACCGCCGCGTCGAAGGGCGGGCGTGGAGGCGAGCGATCCATGAGCACCCGGCGTGATTTCCTGCACCTGTCCGCGGCCGCGACGGCCGCCGGTGCCCTGGTCGGGCCGGCCCTTGCCCAGGCCCCGGCGCAGGATCCCGCCTCCGGCCCGGGGCGTCCGATCCCGCCGGCCGGCGGCGACGCGCTCCGCCTCGTCACCTTCCGGCCCGACGCGGGCAGCGCGCCGCGCCTCGGCGCCGTGCGCGCGGACGGGCGCGTCGTCGACCTGTCGCGCGGCGGCGCGCAGGGCTTCGACCCGACCCGGATGGTCTCGCTCATCGAGGCGGGCCCCGCCGCCCTCGCGGCCGTCCGCCAGGCTGCGGCCTCGGGTGACGGCCCGCCGGTCGAGACCGTGCGGCTGCTGGCGCCGATCCCCGCGCCGACGCGCAACATCTACGCGGTCGGCTGGAACTACCTGGAGCATTTCGCGGAAGGGCAGGCGGTCCGCGGCACGAACGCCGAGTACCCGGCGCATCCGGTGTTCTTCACCAAGGGCGTGAACACCGTGAACGGGCCCTACGACCCGATCCCGTACGACCCGGAGGTCTCGACCGCGATCGACTGGGAGGTCGAGCTCGCCGTGATCATCGGCACGGCCGGCCGCAACATCAAGGAAGCCGACGCGATGGGCCACGTCTTCGGCTACAGCGTCATCAACGACACCACCGCCCGCGACATGCAGATCAAGCTCCACGGCGGCCAGTGGTTCAAGGGCAAGAGCCTGGACGGCTACGGCCCGATCGGCCCCTGGATCGTGCCGGCCTCCGATCTCGATCCGGGCGACCTGCACCTGATCACGCGGGTCAACGGCGTGGTGAAGCAGGATGCCTCGACCCAGCAGATGTACTTCAAGGTCGCCCGCATCATCGCCGAGCTGTCGCGGGGGCTCACCCTCGTGCCCGGCGACATCATCGCCACCGGCACGCCGCCCGGCATCGGCAACGCGCGCAAGCCGCCGGAATTCCTCAAGCCGGGCGACGTCATGGAGACCGAGATCGTCGGCCTCGGCACCCTGCGCAACGTGATCCAGGCGGTCCCCGCCTGAGTCGCCCCCGCCCGAGTCGCCCCCGCCTGAGCCGCGGACGCCCACTAGGCGTCGCAGCCGATCCGGTCCCCCCGGTCGGCCGCACCCGCGCGGTGATCGCGTGAGGCGCGGCATCGGCGGGATTGCTTCGCTGCCCCCCAGGACGCTCGCGGTCCGGCCGCGGTCCGGCCGCGCAGGCCGGATCGGACCCGGGCCGCGAACACGTCCCGTCAGGCCTGATCCACGGGGTCCGGGACGGGGCGGTTCGCGGTGTCTCGGCGGGCCGCTCGGGCCAGGGCAATCAGCTCGGCGGCCTTCCGCTCACCGCCGGCGCCGACCAGCAGCAGGCCCGGCGGGACCGTCCGGATCCGGGGCTGCGCGGACGGCTCCGGCCAACGGCCGGCCCTTCGATCGGGGACGGTCACCCTGAGCCCGCGATTCCCACTCAGCGGGAACCGCTTCGCGGACGGGGCCGCGGCACGGCGATCGTGACCAGCTCGCCGGTGATCGGATCGAGGATCGTCATGGGCGCTCCTGTATTGAGGGGCTATTGCGATCCCGAATTGTGGTTTAACCTTGGCAGATAAGCGCGAAATGGGACGTTTTCGACAGAGATGTATCTGAAGGTGGATGACGATTTCTGAATACGCGTCGGCCCGGGGCATCGCCCGGCGCATGGTCCGGCCCTACACCGACATCCACCGGAGCACGTCGGCCTCGACCATCCCGGCCCGGGGCCCGGCCAGAACCACCTGCCCGCGATCCATCACCGCGTAGGAATCGCAGAGGTCGCGGGCCCACTCGAAATACTGCTCGACCAGCACGATTCCCATCTCGCCCTTGCCGCGCAGGTAGGTGATCGCCCGGCCGATATCCTTGATGATCGAGGGCTGGATACCCTCGGTCGGCTCGTCGAGCACGAGGAGCTTCGGCCGCGTCACCAGCGCCCGGCCGATGGCGAGCTGCTGCTGCTGGCCGCCCGAGAGGTCGCCGCCGCGCCGGTGCAGCATGTCCTTGAGCACCGGGAACAGGTCGTAGATCTCCCCGGGAATGTGGCGGTCGCGGCGCTTGAGCGGCGCGAAGCCGGTCTCGAGGTTCTCCTTCACGGTGAGCAGCGGGAAGATCTCGCGGCCCTGGGGCACGAAGGCGATCCCGGCGCGCGCCCGGTCGTAGGGGGCGAGACCCTGGATCGGTCGGCCGTCGAGGCGGATCGCGCCGGAGCGCACCGGCTGCTGGCCGACGATCGCCCGCAGCAGCGAGGTCTTGCCGACGCCGTTGCGGCCCAGCACCGTCGTGACCTGCCCGGCCTCGGCCGTGAGGGAGACGCCGCGCAGCGCCTGCGCGGCGCCGTAATAGAGGTCGATGCCGTCGACGGAGAGCATGGTCATCGTCCCAGATACACCTCGACCACCCGCGGGTCGGCCGAGACCGCGTCGATCGAGCCCTCGGCCAGCACCGCGCCCTCGTGCAGGCAGGTGACCCGGCAGCCGAGGTCGCGGACGAAGTGCATGTCGTGCTCGACCACCAGGACGGCGTGGTCGCCGGCGATCCGGCGGAGCAGGCGGGCGGTCTCGGCGGTCTCGGCGTCGGTCATGCCGGCCACGGGCTCGTCGACCAGCAGGAGCTTGGGGTCCTGCGCGAGCAGCATGCCGATCTCCAGCCACTGCTTCTGGCCGTGGCTGAGATCGGCCGCCGGGCGGCCGCGATCGGCCAGCAGGCCGACGGTCTCCAAGAGGGCGTCGATCCGCGCGGCCTCCACCCGGTTGCGCCAGCCGAACAGGGACGCGAAGGCGGCGCGTGGGCCCGTCAGCGCCAGCAGGATGTTGTCGGCCACCGTGTGGCTCTCGAACACGGTCGGCTTCTGGAACTTGCGGCCGATGCCGAGGTCGGCGATCGCCGGCTCGTCGCTCTTCAGGAGGTCGTGGGTGCCGTCGAACAGCGCGATGCCGCTGTCCGGCCGGGTCTTGCCGGTGATGCAATCCATCATGGTGGTCTTGCCGGCGCCGTTCGGGCCGATGATCGCCCGCAACTCGCCGCGGGCCAGCGTCAGCGACAGGCCGCGCAGGGCCTTGTAGCCGTCGAAGGTCACCCGCAGGTCGTCGACGTAGAGCAGCGCGTCCGTCTCGCGCTTCCGGTTGGCGGGGCCGCGTGTGTCCGGGCGCTCAACGAGGTCGGTGCTCACGAGCCCTGCCCTTCTTCCGCGAGTTTGGGGGCGATCTCGGGCTCCGGCGGCAGCTTGGCGGCCGCGCGCCGGCTACCGAACCGCTCGATCGCGGTGCCGACGAGGCCGCGCGGCAGGAACAGCGTCACGACCACGAACAGGCCGCCGAGCGCGAACAGCCACGCGTCGGGCATCACGCCGGTGAGCACGGTCTTGGCGTAGTTGACCAGCACGGCGCCGAGCGCCGCGCCGACCAGCGTGCCGCGCCCGCCCACCGCCACCCAGATCACGGTCTCGATGGAATTGGTGGGGGCGAATTCCCCCGGGTTGATGATGCCGACCTGCGGCACGTAGAGGGCGCCGGCGACGCCCGCCATCATGGCCGAGACCGTGAAGGCCAGCGTCTTGAAGTGCTCCGGCCGGTAGCCGAGGAAGCGGGTGCGGCTCTCGGCGTCGCGCACGGCGATCAGGATCTTTCCGTAGGCCGAGACCGTCATGACCCGGGCGATCAGGTAGCCGAGCGCCAGCGCGATGCCGGTGGCGACGAAGATGCCCACCCGGAAAGTCTGGGCCTGAACCGAGAGCCCCAAGAAGTCCTTGAAGTCGGTCAGCCCGTTGTTGCCGCCCAGCCCCATGTCGTTGCGGAAGAAGGCGAGCATCAGCGCGTAGGTCAGCGCCTGGGTGATGATCGACAGGTAGACGCCGGTCACCCGCGACCGGAAGGCGAGCCAGCCGAACACGAAGGCGAGCAGGCCCGGCACCAGCAGCACCATCAGGGCCGCGAAGGCGAAATGGTCGAAGCCGTACCAGTACCAGGGCAGCGCCTTGTAGTTCAGGAACACCATGAAGTCGGGCAGGACCGGGTTGCCGTAGACGCCCCGGGCGCCGATCTGGCGCATCAGGTACATGCCCATCGCGTAGCCGCCGAGCGCGAAGAACGCCCCGTGGCCGAGCGAGAGGATGCCGCAATAGCCCCAGACGAGGTCGAGGCTGACCGCGAGCAGCGCGTAGGCGAGGTATTTTCCGAACAGCGCGACGAGGTAGGTCGGCAGGTGCAGGCCGGAGCCCTCCGGCACCGCGAGGTTCAGCACCGGCACGGCGCCGCAGAAGGCGGCCAGGACGGCGAGGAAGATCCAGCCCTTCAGGTCGATGAGGGGGGTGCGGGGCGGCATGGGGCTCACGATTCCACCGCCCGGCCCTTGAGCGCGAACAGGCCGCGCGGGCGCTTCTGGATGAACAGGATGATGAAGATCAGCAGGCCGATCTTGGCCAGGACCGCGCCGATATACGGCTCGGCGAGCTTGTTCACGACGCCGAGCGTCAGCGCCGCCACCAGCGTTCCCCAGAGGTTGCCGACGCCGCCGAACACCACCACGAGGAACGAGTCGATGATGTAGCCCTGGCCGAGATTGGGCGAGACGTTGTCGATCTGCGACAGCGCCACCCCGGCGATCCCCGCGATGCCGGAGCCGAGCCCGAAGGTCAGCGCGTCGACGTAGGGCGTGCGGATGCCCATCGCGGCGGCCATGCGGCGGTTCTGGGTGACCGCCCGGGTCTTCAGGCCGAACGACGTCTTCCGCAGCACGAACAGGAGGCCCAGGAACACCGCCATCGCGAACACGATGATCCACATCCGGCCCCAGGTGATCGACAGGCCGTAGAAATCGAAGGCGCCGCTCATGAAGGCCGGGGCGCCGACCTCGCGGTTGGTCGGGCCGAAGAGCGAGCGCACGCCCTGCTGCAGCACGAGGCTGACCCCGAAGGTGGCGAGCAGGGTCTCCAGCGGGCGCCCGTACAGGAAGCGGATGATGAACCGCTCGATCAGCACGCCCATCAGCCCGGCGACCAGGAACGCGCAGGGGATGCTGATCGCGAGCGACCAGCCGAACAGGGACGGCGCCTTGGTGCGGATCAGCTCCTGCACGCCGTAGGTCGTGTAGGCGCCGAGCATCACCATCTCGCCGTGGGCCATGTTGATCACGCCCATCACCCCGAAGGTGATGGCGAGCCCGATGGCGGCGAGCAGCAGGACCGAGCCGAGCGAGATCCCGTACCAGACGTTCTGGAGGGCACCGACGACCGCGAGCCGCGTCTCGATCGCCGCGATGCCGCGGGCGGCGGCGGCGCGGACCGCCTCGCTCGGATCCGCCGCAAGACCGCGCAGGATGCCCATCGCGTCGCCATCGCCCCGGGCCTGGAGGGCGGGAATTGCGGCGATCCGGTCGGATTCCGCGGTGCCGGGCCTGGCGAGCAGCAATGCGGCGCGCGCCTCGGTGAGAGCCTGCCGGACGCCCGGATTGGTCTCGCGGGCCAGGGCCGCGTCGAGGGCGGGCAGCGCGGCCGCGTCGCGCGCCTTGAACACCGCGTCGGCGGCGGCGCGGCGCCTGGCCGGATCGGGGCTCGCGAGGTCGAGCTGCCCGCGGGCGGCCTCGATCGACCGGCGGACCCGGTTGTTGGCGCGCACCGGCCTGAGGTCGGGGCTGTCGGCCACGGCTGAGCCGGTCCTCGCATCCACGACCGTGCCGCCCTGCCGGATCAGCAGGGTCTTGTCCGGGCCCACCAGCAGGCGGCCGTCCGACAGGGCCGCGAGGATCGCGTCGGCGCGCGGGTCGCCGCTCGCCGCGAGGCCGGAGACGCCGGCCTCGATCTCGGCATAGCCGTCCCCGGCGAGCTGGCCGTAGGGATCGGGCGCCTGGGCCAGCGCGGGGGCGGCCAGCAGCAGGACGAGGAAGGTGAGGAGACGGAGCATGGCACTCCTGGCGCGGCCGAACTCTCCTCCCCCTTGCGGGGAGGAGCCGGATGTGGGGGTGGTGCAGGATCGAGCGGTCGGGTGCCTTCTGAACCAACCCCACCCCTAACCCCTCCCCACAGGGGGAGAGGGGATGCGCAGCGCCTCAGGCGCCGCCGCAGCTCTTGGTCTTGGTGTTGTAGTTGCCGCACTTGAGCTTGACCCAGTCGGCCTCGAGGTCCTTCGAGCCCTCGAGCTGCTTCGACCACGCCTCGCCGGGGATCAGCTTGTCGGTCTTCCAGACCACGTCGAACTGGCCGTTCGCCTCGATCTCGCCGATGAAGACCGGCTTGGTGATGTGGTGGTTCGGCAGCATCGTCGCGGTGCCGCCCGTGAGGTTCTTCTGCTCGATGCCGGGCAGCGCGTCGATCACCTTGTCGGGATCGGTGGTGCCGGCCTTCTCGACCGCCTTCACCCACATGTTGAAGCCGATATAGTGGGCCTCCATCGGGTCGTTGGTGACGGCCTTGGGGTTCTTCCGGAACGCCTGCCACTTCTTGATGAAGGCCTCGTTCTCCGGCGTCTTGATCGACTCGAAGTAGTTCCAGGCGGCGAGGTGGCCGGTGAGCGGCTTGGCGTCGATGCCGGCGAGCTCCTCCTCGCCCACCGAGAAGGCCACGACCGGGATGTCGGTCGCCTTGATGCCCTGGTTGCCGAGCTCCTTGTAGAACGGCACGTTGGCGTCGCCGTTGATGGTCGAGACCACGGCGGTCTTCTTGCCGGCCGAGCCGAACGCCTTGATCTTCGAGACCTCGGTCTGCCAGTCCGAGAAGCCGAACGGCGTGTAGTTGATCAGGATGTCCTCGTCCTTGACGCCCTTCGCTTTGAGGTAGGCTTCGAGGATCTTGTTGGTGGTGCGCGGGTAGACGTAGTCGGTCCCCTCCAGCACCCAGCGCTTGGCGCCGCCGCCATCCTCCGACATCAGGTAATCGACCGCCGGGATCGCCTGCTGGTTCGGGGCGGCCCCGGTATAGAACACGTTGCGCTCGCTCTCCTCCCCCTCGTACTGGACGGGGTAGAACAGGATGTTGTCGAGTTCCTTGAAGACCGGCAGCACGGACTTGCGCGACACGCTGGTCCAGCAGCCGAACACGGCCGCGACCTTGTCCTTGCTGATCAGCTCCCGAGCCTTCTCGGCGAAGAGCGGCCAGTTCGAGGCCGGATCGACCACCACCGGCTCCAGCTTCTTGCCGAGCACGCCGCCCTTGGCGTTCTGCTCGGCGATCAGCATCAGCATCGCGTCCTTGAGGGTGGTCTCGGAGATCGCCATCGTGCCCGAGAGCGAGTGCAGGATGCCGACCTTGATGGTCTCCTGGGCCCGTGCGGCCCCCGCCCCGAGGGCGCCCAGCGCGAGTCCGGCGGCCAAAGCGGCGGCCGGGCCCCAAGTTCCAAATGCTTTCACGGCGGTGCCCTTCGTCGTCTTCGTTGAGACGAGGCGGCCACGCAATTCATGTGCCACATATTTAGGCAGTCGCCGCCGTGCGACCGTTCCGCGGACCGGCAATTGCCTGTCCCGGCGGCGCCGGTCGGTCCGAATCCAGGTCCGCGGGCGCCGCGGAACCCGCATCCGGTCGGATCGGCGCGTGAAAACTAATCTCCTACATACTGGTCTTGCGTCCGGTGTGAGACAATGGCGATCATCCGTCGGATCCTCGGGCGCGGGTGACTGGGAGATCGCCCGTGCTCCTGCCCGGACCGGGAGCAGCCCATGGCCCAGCCGCAGCAATCTGCCGTTCGCAACCGTCTGCTCGCTGCCCTGACGCCGGAGGATTTCAGCCGTCTCGCCTCCCGGCTCGAGCCGGTCCCGCTGCCGCTGCACGAGGTGCTGATCGCGCCCCAGCAGGCGATCGCGCAGGCCTACTTCGTCGAGGAGGGGATCGTGTCCCTCGTGGCCGACACACGCGAGGGCCGCATCGAGGTCGGCCTCACCGGACGGGAGGGCTTCGTCGGCGTGCCGATCGCGCTCGGCGCCCAGACCACGCCCCACACGGCGATCGTGCAGGCCAGCGGCGAGGCTCTGCGCATCGCGGCGGGCGCGCTGGAGGACGCCCTCGACGCGAGCGCCGGCCTGCGCCGGGTGCTCGGCCGCTACGTGCAGAGCCTGCTCGTGCAGGTGGGGCAGACCGTCTACGCCAATGCCGACCTGACCGTCGAGGCGCGGCTCGCCCGGTGGATCCTCATGACCCACGACCGCCTGGAGCAGGACGAGTTGCCCCTGACCCACGAGGTGCTCTCGAAGATGCTCGGCGTGCGCCGGCCCACCGTGACGACCGCGACCCACCTGCTCGAAGGCGCCGGCATGATCCGGGCGCGGCGCGGGCGCATCACGGTGGTCGACCGCGAGAAGCTGGAGGATCTGGCGGGCGCCATCTACGGTCCCGCGGGGGCCGTCTAGCGGGCTCCGCCGAACCGGTGACCCGTGCGGCGGAAAACGCCCTGGGGACGCCGACGCGTGCCCGCGCGGGCGCGCCTCACCGCGCCTCGCCCTCCCAGGCCGCCTCGGGATCCTCCGCCACGCTGTGCCCGATGCGGGCGGTGAGCGGCAGGCGGATCGTGCAGCGCAGCCCGTCCGGCGCGTAGCGCAGATCCGTCTGCGCGCCGAGATCGTAGGCCAGCATGTCCTCCAGCACGTCCGTGCCGAAGCCCCGCCGGGCCGGTGCCCCTACCCCGCTGCCGCCGGTCTCGGCCCAGTCGAGGGTCAGGACCGGCGGCCCCGGCTCCGCGTCGGCGACCCGCCACGCGGCGCTGACCCGGCCCTGCGGGAGCGCCAGGGACCCGTGCTCCACCGCGTTGCTGGTCAGCTCGTGCAGCGCCAGCGCCAGGACCAGAGCGGCCTTCGGCCGGAGCCGCACCCGCGGTCCGGTGAGCGCGGCCTGCTCGCCCTCGCGCACGAGGTGGAACATCAGCTCGTCGGAGATCAGGGTGTGCAGGTCGGCATCGCCGAACGCGTCCGTGGCGGCCTGCACGCGCATGACGGCGCCGAACCGGCCGTCGAGATGCGCGACGTAGGTTTCGACATCCGCGGATTGCTCGGCCGAGCGGTGGATGACCGTCCGCATCATCGCCATCGTGTTGCGCATCCCGTGGCGCAGGCTGTCGGGCACGCCGGCCTCGTCCAGCAGCCGGCGCAGGCGGGCATTGTCGGCCTCCAGAGCGGCGAGGCGCTCCGCCAAGTCGCGGGCGGCCAGGTCGCGGGGGTCTGTCATGCCGGGCCTCTACGGATCTCGTCCAACTTGGCTCAATCGCCGCGATGCGGGCGCGGTTCACGCCTGGCGTGCGACGAGGCGGTCGGTCTCCGCCGTCAGGTGGAGGTAGGCGGTGTTGAAATGCGCGAGCCGGGCCAGGGCCGCAGGATTGTGGATGGTCAGGCGGCGGCTGCGCAGGGTGATCAGCCCCATGCCGCGCAGCTCCTGCAGCGTCCGGTTGATGTGGACGCTGGTCTGCCCCATCGCGTCGCCGAGGTCGTTCTGCGTGATCGGCATCGGGCAGGTATTTCCGTCCGTGAGGCCGATGGCGGCCAGCCGGGCGTGCAGCTCGCAGAACAGGTGGGCGAGCCGCTCGATGCCGGTGCGGCTGCCGAGGCTGACCGTCCACTCGCGCTGGATCGCCGCGGCGGCCAGCGCCTCGCGGTGGAAGGCGAGGTCCAGGTGCGGGCTGCACGCCACGGCCGCCTGGAGCGTGGGCCCGGAGATCTGGCCGAGGAGCACGGGCGTGATCGCCCCGATCGTGTGATCCATCTCGTCGAGGAGGAAGATGTGCGGGTCGCACAGATCGCCCGGCAGGAGCAGCGAGACGATCTGGCGGCGCCCGTTGGCGAATTGCCGGTAGCGGCAGGCCCAGCCGTCGAGAATGACGTTGACGGCGCGCGGGTCGTCGCCCTCGTGGATGATGTCGGTGCGCGGCGCGACCATGCGCTCCGGGCCGATCGAGCCGACCAAGCACAGCCGGTCCGCCTCCTGGAGATGGACGTAGCGTTCCAGTTTGCGCACAAGCGGATTTGACACGACTGGTTCTCCGCCGCGGCGTGGGAACAGGAGCCTACATTGAGGTCTGCTAAATGAATACTTATATAGATTAGATTACGATGCCGAATGGGTTGTTGCAGGACGCAGGCCGATCGCTCCTCGACCGGCGCGCACCGCGATCGGTCCGAGCCGACGGGCTCAGGCGCTGCCCTGCGGCCGGGTGGGGCTAAGCGAAAATGATCCCGCCCTCCGGGCCGGCCGCGAAAGAATGTTCGTGCGGCCGGCCTAAATAAGAACGGCTATGCTTTTGACTTTCCGGAAGTCCCGCATCAAAGATTGACGTGTCGAGATGGCGGAATTTCAAGCAACGATCGGTCGTCGTCTGGCTCATTGTCTTCACTCAACAGGCGCCGCCGGGTTCTGCCGAGGCGGTCGCCCCGCCCGGGACGGATTTCGAGATCATGCCGCCTGCGCTGCGCCGCGTCCGATCAGGCCGGGACAGGAAGGCCGTGCTACGGCACGGAGACGATCCCGATCTACGCGCAGCTCGCCAAGCGCTACGGCTTCACGGTCGCGCAGATCGAGGTGCCGCATCCCGGCAACGAGCAGCAGTCGCAATGGCTCACGATCCGGCGCCTGCGGCCCGATTTCGTGGTGCTGCGCGGCTGGGGCGTGATGAACCCGGTGGCCCTCAAGACCGCGCAGAAGACCGGATTCCCGGCCGACCGGATCGTCGGCAATGTCTGGTCGAACTCCGAGGAGGACGTGATCCCGGCGGGCGAGGCCGCCAAGGGCTACGTCGCCATCACCACCCAGGCGTCGGGGGCCGAATATCCGGTGCTGCGGGAGGTCGTGTCCAAGGTCTACGAGCCCGGCACCGGCAACCTCGCCGACCGGAAGCGGATCGGCAGCGTCTACCACAATCTCGGGGTGCTGAACGGCATCCTCAATGTCGAGGCGGTGCGGATCGCGCAAGGCCGGTTCGGCCAGCGGACGCTCACCGGCGACGAGGTGCGCTGGGGCTTCGAGCACCTGCGCCTCGACGAGGCCCGGGTGGCGGAACTCGGTGCCAAGGGGCTGTTCCACTCGATCAACGTCACCTGCGCCAACCACGAGGGCGAGGGCCGCGTCACCTTTCAGCAATGGGACGGGGCGAAGTGGAATGTCGTGTCCGACTGGATCGCCCCCGACCGGGCGAGCCTGCGCCCGATCATCGAGGCGTCCGCGACCGCCTACGCCAAGGAGCACGGCCTCACCCCGCGCGACTGCGCGGCCGAGGAAGCCGCCGAGACCCGGGGCGGCCAGCAGGCCATTGCGGCGGGCCGATGAGCGACGGCGCCGGTCCGCCGCTCCTGCAGGTCGAGGCGCTGGAGGTCGTCTATGGCGGGGCGGTCCACGCCCTGCACGGCGTCGGCCTCGCGGTCCGGGCGGGGGAGATCGCCGCCCTGGTCGGTGCCAACGGCGCCGGCAAGACCACGTTGCTGCGCGCGGTGTCGAACCTGCTGCCGGCCCTGCGCGGGCAGGTCGCGGCCGGGCGCCTCGCCTATGACGGACGGGACGTGACGCGGACCCGGACCGAGGCCCTGGTCCGCGCCGGGCTCGTGGGCGTGCTGGAGGGGCGCCACTGCTTCCGGGGCTTGAGCGTCCGGGAGAACCTCGTCGCGGGCGGCCTCGGATGCGGCTCGAGCCGCGGGGCCGTGCGCGCCGACCTCGAGCGGGTCTACGGCCTGTTCCCCGCCCCCGCCGCCAAGCAGGACGTCGCCGCGGGCCTGCTCTCGGGCGGCGAGCAGCAGATGGCGGCGATCGGCCGGGCGCTCATGGGCCGGCCCCGGCTGCTCGTCCTCGACGAGCCCTCCATGGGGCTCGCGCCCAAGGTGGTGGAGGCCATCTACCGGGTGCTCACCGGCCTGAACCGGACGGAGGGCCTGACCCTGCTGGTGGCCGAGCAGAATGTCCGCCTCGCCCTGCGCCACGCCCACCACGCCGTGGTGCTGGAGAACGGACGCAGCGCGCTCGCCGGCAGCGCCGCGGCCCTGCGGGCGCGGGACGACGTCCAGGCCCTATATCTCGGCGGCGCCGCGCGCCCCTCCCCCGACCGGCCGCCGGACCCGCGCGTCCGCGCGCAGGCCTGACGACCGCGTCGGGGCGGGGCGGCTCCGTCAGCTCTCCCGGTCGGCCCGGCGCAGCGACCAGAGCAGGGTCCCGTTCGCATCGACCAGCCAGAGGGCGTTGACCGCATCGTCGTCGACCGCGAGCGAGCGGCTGTTGGCCAGCCGCACCGCCTCCTTGGCGTCGACCGCAGTGAGCACCTCGTCGACGATTGGCACGCCGATCTCCCCGTCCTCGCCACGAGCCGCACCGCGCAGGCGATAATCCGGCATCCGTTCTTCCTCTTCCCGACCCGTCGGCGCCCTGCCGTGGCCCGCCTGCCTGTGCGAAGATAGGTGCCGGCGCCGCGTGTCGAGGGGGGCGCTATGGCGCAGCGCCGTTGGCGAGCGTCTGCTGCGGCTCGGCCAGGAACAGGGACCGGAGCGCCGCTGCCGACGGGCGGGGCGGCAGCGCGAGGGCGCGCGTCGCGCCGGCGATCCGCCCGGCGCAATCCTCCGACCGGAGGGCGCGCGGGATCGGGGCGCCCGCGACGGGATCGGACGGGATCCCGCGGGCCGGCAGCACCCCGCGCGTCCGCGCGAGGAGCGGGGCCAGCCCGAACGCGCCGGGCCTCTCGGCGCGGAGCCGCGCGTCGAGCGTCACCAAGTCGCCGGCGGCCAGAGCCCCGCAGGCGGCCGCGTCCCGCGGCTCGGCGACCCGCATCATCGCCAGGACCCGGCGCCCCAGCGCCCGGACGACGCCGTCATCGGCCGCCCGGAATCGCCGCCGCAGATAGGCGGCCGCCAGCCGTTTCAGGCCCGCCGCCGCCTCCGCCTCCGGCCGTCCCGCCGCGTAGCCGTCCCGGTACCACCGGGCGATCGGGTCGAGCCCCGCCGCCTCGGCCTGCCGCAGGATCGGCAGGGCGCGCAGGATCGCGGCCCGAGCCCCGGCCTCGCTCGGATCCGCGTCGAGGGTGGAATCGGGGAAGCGGTCCGGGCCGACGATCTCGGTGACGATGCCGGCCGCGCGCAGCGTCTCCGCCTCGGGGATCCAGATCCCGGCCGGGGGCACCGCCAGGGCTCGCGCCACGAAGGCGGCCGGCAGGCCGGCGGCGCGGTAGGCGGCCCGCTCCGGCGCGGAATCCACCGGGCGCATCCGGCCGTGCGCCCCGAGTTCGTAGGGCGCGTGGAAGCCGAGCCGTCCTCCGGTCGCGAGGGCGCGGGTCCGGCCGCGGACGAAGATCAGCGTGCAGGCCGACGCGCAGGCATCGGGCACGTAGGTGGACAACCCCCGCGCCGCCACGAGTACCCCGATCGCCGCCCCCTCCTCCACCAGGCCGCCATCGCTGGTGAGGTGGATGCGCGCGATCTGCGGCTGCGCGGCGAGGATCCCGGCGACCCGCGCGGCGACGCCCTCGGTGAGGTCGCCCGCGAGCCGCAGGTCCCGGCCGCCCGGGCCGACCGTGAGGCGGGCCGGGATGTCCGGCCCGTCCGCCGCAGAGGCGCGGCCCTTCGGCGGGTGCCCGGCGGCGGTCGGGCCCGCGGTGCCGAGCGCCAGGGCAAGCGCGCAGGCAGCCGTTCCCGTCCGGCGCTTCCACCCGCGGGGGAAGACCGACATGGCAGGTTTCCAGTCCAGGTGATCGGGGATTCGGGCGCGGCTACTGGAGGTAGGCGACGAACATCTCGGAGACGGTCCGGGCCGCGTAGGCCTCCGGGCTCTCGCCCCAACGGACCGGGAAGGCCTCGGCCACCCGCCGGCCGGCGAGGATCCGGGCCACCTCGTCGGGCATCAGGCCGTCGTCGAGGGCGCTCGCCAGGGCGGCGCGTTCATGGGAGGGGTGGGAGCGGACGCTCCGGGACAGGGCTCGGCCGAGGGACGCGGCCGTCTCGGCGCTCAGGCCAGACGCGGTGTTCGGGGCCGTCTCATAGGTCAGCATCGCTGGTCGCCTCTCGTGTCAGATGTCGTGCGGTCTCCTCCTGCTGGGCGCGGCAACACGGCAGACACGGCACCGTCATCAGGGCGATCCGATCTTCGCTGGCGCTCACGGCAAACCTCATCCGGCTCTGCATCGACTGTCCGTCGACCGCTTCAATCTAGGCGGCGGCCCCGAGAATGTGCTGCCAAATTGGCGAGGACTTGCAGCGCAGGTTGTTCGTCGAAGGCGCGTCCCGGAGCAGAAGGTGAGGTCTGGCGCGGGCGCGGCCGCCGCGACTGCACGCGATCCAGGGCCCTGCCCCAGCGGACACGGCCCTGCGCGCGGGCTTGCCAAATGCGGGGCGATCCATAAATATCGTTCTGTAACAAAGGCTTAGCGAAAATAATGCTCCCGTTTCGGCCGTGCGCGACCGAAACGTTCTCCGTCGCCCGGGGCATTTGAAATGAGCTTATCGCGACCGGGCCGACCGCAGGTCCGGCGCCGACCGCCACAGAATCAGGCCGCCGCGCGCGGCCAATCCAGGGGGACCGGCCGGATGGCCTCAGCGACGATGATGCAGGGCGACGCGGTCGTGTTCGCGCGGCCGGATCTGGCCGACATCCTGGGCATCTGGCGTCACGCGAGGGGCCGGGTGGTGGGCATCCACCGCGCGGGCGATGCCCCGGCCACCGTGGACGTGAAGTTCCCGGGTTACGACATCCTGGAGCGCTACCTGCCCGACCTGTTCCGGCCCGTGCCGTGATCGGCGTCGACGCGCCCTCCCCCGCCGCGATCGGTCTCCGATGACAGCCCTGGCTTCGACCCAGCCGCCCCTGCGCGCCACGAGCCGCAGCACCGCGGAATCCGAGGTCTGGGCGGCCCTGCGCGCCGAGGCCGAGGCGGCCCTGATCGAGGAGCCGCTCTATGCCGGGATCATCCAGGCGACGATCCTCGACCAGCGCTCGCTGGCCCAGGCCCTCGCCTACCGCCTCGCCCACCGGCTCGGGGACGGCGACCTCGCCCGGCTGTCGATGCGCGACCTGTGCCTCTCGGCCTTCGAGGCGGACCCGCAGGCCGGCGCCCACGCGGTGCGCGACCTCGTGGCGATCCGCGAGCGCGACCCGACCTGCCGCCGCTACCTCGACCCGTTCCTGTTCTACAAGGGTCTGGCGGCGCTGGAGGCCTACCGGGTCGGCCACTGGCTCTGGCACCAGGGCCGGGCGACCCTGGCGCTGCACGTCCAGAGCCGGATCTCCGAGGTGTTCGGCTGCGACATCCACCCGGCCGCCCGGATCGGCTCCGGCGTGTTCATCGACCACGCCACCGGGGTGGTGATCGGCGAGACCACGGTGATCGCCGACGACGTGTCGATCCTCCAGTCGGTGACGCTCGGCGGCAACGGCAAGGAGAGCGGCGACCGGCATCCCAAGATCGAGCGCGGGGTGCTGCTCAGCGTCGGCGCCAAGGTTCTGGGCAACATCCGGATCGGGGCGGGCGCCAAGGTCGCGGCGGCCGCGGTGGTGCTGCAGGACGTGCCGCCCCACACGACCGTGGCGGGCGTGCCGGCCCGGGTCGTCTCGCGCCTGCCCGTGGACGAGGAGCCGGCGCTCAGCATGGACCAGTCCTTCGGCTACGGGGACGGGATCTGAGACGCGCCGAAATATTCTTCCCTTGAAACAAAGTCGTCCGGCCGCCGCCGCGTATACCGATCCGGCAAAATTAAATTCTCTGATCTCGCGTCCGGATGAACGTCGTGTCCTATGCGTTGTGCATGCCAGAGGATCAGCTTCCAAGGAATGGTCAAAAATAGGGAGATCGTTTCGTTGACCGCCGGCCGAATCGGACTTTATCCAGATCCCGCCGGAGCCGACATGCATTGAGACCGGCTGAGCGGCGGACAAAGATCGTCCGACCGCCGGGAGAGACCTGATTCATCTGGCGACGATGCGGCCTCGACAGGCTGTTGTCGTCATCAAGTCTTGACCGAGACGTTTTGTGCTCGCCCCGCACAGGCTGCGGGACGAAAAGCCGCCGCGCGGATCGATGCGGCGCGCCTGCAACCCTGACTGGAGTGAGGACGAACGATGAGCGGACCGGGTCTGAGCGTGAGCGCCACGGCGGCACGCAATCTTGCGACGGCGACCGTCACCTCGGTCCAGAACGCGGCCAACACGCCGCGCTGGCTCCTGCGGCTCCTGCCCTTCGTGGACGTGGCGGGCGGGGTCTACCGCGTCAACCGCCGCGCCGTCGTGCTGGCCAAGCCCGGCCGGATCGATCTCGCCGCCGAGGACAAGGGAGATGGTAAGGGCCGGGTGATCCGCCCGTCCTCCCTGCGCGCCGTGCCGCTGTTCAGCCGGCTGGGCGATGCCGAGCTCGCCGCCCTCGCCGGCAAGTTCACCGAGAGCCGGCACCAGGCCGGCGCGGTGATCCACGAGGAGGGTTCCGCGGGCCGCAGCCTCACGGTCGTGGCCGACGGCACGGTCGAGCTGACCCTGTCGGGCCCCTACACGGGACGCCTGCGCCAGGGCCTGGCCACGAAGGGCGACTATTTCGGCGATGCGGGTCTCGCCGGTGAGAGCGCGCCCGCCCCGGCCGTGAAGGCCCTGTCGGCCGTGACCCTCCTGACCCTCGACGCCGCCGCGGTGGAGAGCGAGGAGATCCGCGCCAAGATCGCGCAGTACCGTGAGGAGCGCGACCGCCTCAAAGGGCACACCAATTCCTACGGCGAGCAGGGCATCGAGCTGCTGGCGGTCCATACCGGCGAGCCGCGCCTGCCCACGACCTTCGTGGATTACGAGGTCGATCCGCGCGAGTACCACCTCTCGACCATCCAGACGATCCTCAACACCCACACGCGGGTGACCGACCTCTATTCCAACGAGATCGACCAGCTCCGCGAGCAGATCCGCCTCACGGTCGACGCCGTGAAGGAGCGCGAGGAGTGGGAGCTCTTGAACAATTCGCAGTTCGGCCTGCTCCACGAGGTCGGCCCGCGCCAGCGCATCCCCACCCGCGGCGGCCCGCCCACCCCGGACGACCTCGACGAGCTGCTGACGCTGGTCTGGAAGAAGCCCGCCTTCTTCGTGGCCCATCCCCGCGCCATCGCGGCCTTCGGCCGGGAGGCGACCCGCCGCGGCGTGCCGCCGGTCGTCGTCCACCTGTTCGGCGCCCCGTTCATCACCTGGCGCGGCGTGCCGCTGGTGCCGAGCGACAAGCTGCCGGTCGACATCGACCCGGTGACGGGGGCCCAGACCACCTCGATCCTGCTGCTGCGCGTCGGCGAGGGCGAGCAGGGCGTGGTCGGGCTGCAGAAGTCCGGCGTGACCGGCGAGATCGAGCCCGGCCTGTCGGTGCGCTACATGGGCACCAACGACCACTCGATCGCCTCGCACCTCGTGACCCGCTACTTCTCGGCCGCCGTGCTGGTCGAGGACGCGATCGCCCGCCTCGATAACGTGCTGCTGGGCAACTACCATGACTACGCCTGAGCTGCCGGCGCTCGGCATCCCCACGGGGAACGTGGGCGAACGCGCCCACGCCGACCTCGTCGGCCGTCTGGCCCGCGAGATCTACGGGCAGGGGCAGGCCGCGAGCCAGCCCTTCGCGCCGGCGATCCCGGCAGGGCCCCAGGCGCCTCAGCCGCTGGACGGCCTGCCGCAGGGCTTCGGCGGCGCAAAGCTGCCGAGCGCCCCGGCGGGAACCCCCTCGCCTCCGGCCGGGGGGCTTCCCGCGGGCTTCCAGCCCCAGGTCTCAGGCCTCGGCGCGCGCTCCATCGGGGCGCCGCCGGTCGGCCTGCCGGGCCTCTCCGGCCCGACCGTCCCGAACCTCGCACCCGCGACCCCGGCCTTCGCCGACGTGGCGGCGATCCCGCCGGTCCACCCGGCGAGCCCCCGCCCCGTCCTTCCGGACTTCTCCTTCGCGGGGGCCCCGGCGCTGGCGGCCGCCCTGCCCGGCGGGCCGGAGCTGCACCGGCAGATCGCCGCGGACCACCCGCGCGCCAACGCCTTCGCGCACGCCCTCGCCCCGCATCTCGTGCCGGCCGACCCGTCGAAGGCCGGTCGCGATGAGGCGCGGGAGAGCGTCTCGAAGACCGGCCGGCTGTCCCGGGCACCGGAAGCACCCGTGTCCGACTACTACTTCCTGAACCTCGGCCCCGGCCCGGCCCGCAGGGCGCCGGCGAGCCCGCGGGTGGAGCCGGCCCGCTACCCGGGTCCGGCGCCGCGGGTGACGTCGCACGGGTCGAGCCCGGTGGCGGCGCCGTTCGACGTGGAGCATGTCCGCCGGGACTTCCCGGCCCTGCACCAGAGCGTCAACGGCCACCCGCTGGTCTGGCTCGACAATGCCGCCACCACCCACAAGCCGCAGGCGGTGATCGACGCGACGAGCGACTTTTACGGTAAGCACAACTCGAACATCCACCGGGCCGCCCACACCCTGGCGGCGCGCTCCACCGACCTGTTCGAGGGCGGCCGCGAGGCGGTGCGCCGGTTCCTCAATGCCCCGTCGAAGGACGACATCGTCTTCCTGCGCGGCACCACGGAGGCGATCAACCTCGTCGCCAATTCCTACGGCCGGGCGAATATCGGCCCCGGCGACGAGATCATCGTCTCGACCATCGAGCACCACGCCAACATCGTGCCCTGGCAGATGCTGGCGCAGCAGACCGGGGCGACGCTCCGGGCGATCCCGGTCAACGACCGCGGCGAGATCATCTTCGAGCAATACGCGGCGCTTCTGTCGGGCCGGACCAAGATCGTCTCGGTGACGCAGGTGGCCAACGCGCTGGGCACCGTGAACCCGGTGCGGGAGATCATCCAGCTCGCCCACGCCTACGGGGTGCCGGTGCTGGTCGATGCGGCGCAATCCTCGCCGCACATGCCGCTGGACGTCCAATCCCTCGACGCGGACTTCCTGGTCTTCTCCGGCCACAAGGTGTTCGGGCCGACGGGCATCGGCGCGCTCTACGGCAAGACCCACCTGCTGGAGGCGATGCCCCCCTGGCAGGGCGGCGGCCACATGATCGAGGACGTCACCTTCGCGCGGACCGTCTACAAGGGCGCGCCCGAGAAGTTCGAGGCGGGCACGCCCGACATCGCGGGGGCGGTCGGTCTCGGGGCGGCGCTCGACTACCTCGCTGGCATCGGCATGCCGGCGATCGCCGCCTACGAGCACGACCTCCTGGACTACGCGCAGGCGGGTCTCGCCGACGTGAAGGGCCTGCGCCTGATCGGCACGGCCCGGGAGAAGGCGAGCGTGATGTCCTTCGTGATCGAGGGGCAGGAGAACGAGGCGGTGGCCCACCACCTCGACGCGCACGGCATCGCGGTGCGCTCGGGCCACCACTGCGCCCTGCCGGCCCTGCGCCGGTTCGGGGTCGATCAGTCGGTGCGGGCCTCGCTCGCCTTCTACAACACCCGCGCGGATGTCGACGCCTTCCTGAAGGCGCTGCACACCCTGCCGCGGCATTGAGCCGGCGCCTCGTTGCGGGATTCCCAAGGGCCTGCCCTTGGGCGGTGTATCGGGGCGGAGCCGTGATGCCGTGTCTCGGCAGGGCTCCGTCCTGCACCCGCAGCAGGTCCCGGACCTTTCGAATCCGGTCTCTTTACCCCGCCGCCGGCCGGAGATGCCGCGTCCGGACCGTGCCGTCGATGGCCCGCAGCGCGCGGTGCACCGCCTCCGCTTCGTCCGGCCGCACCGACGCATCGACCACGACGTAGCCGAACTCGCCGTCCGTCTGCAGGTACTGCGCGTCGATGTTGAGCGCGCGGCCGGAGAAGATCGCGTTGATCTGCCCGAGCACGCCGGGCACGTTCCGGTGCACGTGCAGGAAGCGCGCGCCGGACAGGCGCGGCGGCAGCTGCACCTGCGGGAAGTTCACCGCGCCCAGCGTCGAGCCGGTCTGGACGTAGTCGACCAGCTTGCGGGCCACCTCCGCGCCGATGCGGTCCTGGGCCTCCTCGGTCGAGCCGCCGACATGCGGGGTGAGGATGACGTTCGGGAGGCCCTGCAGGGGCGACACGAAGCGCTCCGCATTGGAGGTGGGCTCCACCGGGAAGACGTCGATCGCGGCCCCGGCGAGATGGCCGTCGCGCAGGGCCGCGGCCAGCGCGTCCAGGTCCACGACCGTCCCGCGGCTGTTGTTGATCAGGCAGGCCCCGGGCTTCATCGCGCGGATCCGGTCGGCGCTCATGAGCCCGTGGGTCAGCGGCGTCTCCGGGACGTGCAGGCTGACCACGTCGCTGGCGGCGAGCAGTGCCTCGAAGCTCTCGGCCGGCTCGGTGTTGCCGTGGCGGAGCTTGTCGGTCAGGTCGTAGAAGATCACCCGCATGCCCATCGCCTCGGCGAGGTTCGAGAGCTGCGCGCCGATATTCCCGTAGCCGACGATCCCGAGGGTCTTGCCGCGCACCTCGAAGGCGCCTTTGGCCGATTTGTCCCAGCCGCCGGCATGGGCGGATTCCGAGCGCGGCAGGATGCGCCGGAGCAGCATCACGATCTCGCCGATCGTGAGTTCGGCGACGCTGCGCGTGTTCGAGAACGGCGCGTTGAAGACCGGCAGGCCGCGGGCGCGCGCCGTCTCGCAATCGACCTGGTTGGTCCCGACGCTGAAACAGCCGACGGCGGTCAGATCGGGCAGTGCGTCGAGCAGCGCGGCGGTGACTGTCGTGCGCGAGCGGATGCCGAGGATCGTGGCGCCGGCAAGATCACCGGAATCCTCGGGGCTGACGGCCCGAGGCAATTGCCGGATGTCGCCGATCCCGGCCTGCGTGAAAATCTTGGACGCTGTCGGCGCAATGCTTTCGGTCAGAACGACGCGCTCGGTCAACACGGTCTCTCCTCCTTCGACGGACGGAACCTGACCTATGACCTTGCCGGTGCCGCAGCGCAGCGGCAAGGGCGTGCGGCGCATGCGCGCCCATCCGGGCCGGAACGTCCTCCGCGGGCTACGGGCCCGGACTGACTGGGACTTCCCGGCCCCTCGACGTCGGTCGCGCCACCTGCCAGGGTCCGCGGCCCAGCGGCGGAGGAGGCCGCGGAACGACAGGTGCGTCATGACCGGATCGACAGCCCGGGCCGTCATCGTCCAGCCGGGCGGCGGCTTCGAACACGTGACCTTCGGCGCGCGGCCGGTGGCCGAGCCGGGACCCGGCGCGATCACCGTCCGCCTGCGGGCGAGTTCCCTCAACTATCACGACTACGCCGTGGTCAGCGGGATGTGGGGCCCGAGCGAGCCGCGCATCCCGATGTCCGACGGGGCCGGCGAGGTCGAGGCCGTGGGGCCGGGCGTGACCGAATTCGCCGTGGGCGACCGGGTGGTCAGCACCTTCTTCCCGACCTGGCTCGAGGGCACGCCGCTGGTCGAGGGCTTCGCCACCGTCCCGGGCGACGGGGTCGACGGCTACGCCCGCGAGCGGGTGACCGCACCGGCCACCGCCTTCACCCGCGCGCCCCGGGGCTGGGATCACGCCGAGGCGGCGACGCTGACCACCGCCGGCCTGACCGCGTGGCGGGCGCTGCACGCCGATGCCGGCCTGACGAGCGGCGACGTCGTGCTGGTGCAGGGCACCGGCGGCGTGTCGCTGTTCGGCCTGCAATTCGCCAAGGCGGCGGGCGCCACGGTGATCGCCACCTCCTCCAGCGACGCCAAGCTGGAGCGCCTGCGCGGTCTCGGCGCCGACCATGTCATCAATTACCGCGCCGACCCGGCCTGGGGCGAGACCGCCCGGCGCCTGACGGACGGGCGCGGCGTCGACCACGTCCTCGACGTCGGCGGCCCGGCGACGCTGGAACAGTCCATGGCCGCCGTCCGGGTCGCCGGCCACATCTCGGTGATCGGCATCCTGACAGGCGTGGCGGGCGCGCTGCCCCTGGTGCCGGCGCTCCTGAAGCAGATCCGCCTGCAGGGCGTGCTGGTCGGGAGCCGCCGCCACCAGATCGCGATGGTCCGCGGGATCGAGGCCTGCGGGCTGCGGCCGGTGGTCGACAGCCGCTACCCGCTCGACGAGATCGTCGCGGCGTTCCGCCACCAGGAGAGCAACCGCCACTTCGGCAAGATCTGCCTCGAGATCTGAGCGGCCCCGAGGGTGGCCACCCGGATCGGGCGTTCAGCGGAAGGCGGCCCCCAGCGGGCGGGGCATCACGGCCGCAAAGGGCGCGTCCGGCCGGCTTTGCGGGACGGGTGTGTGCGTGCAGCCGTTCTCGCAGAAGGTGTGGAGCGTCCGCCGGTCCAGGCCAATATCGTGGAGCATCTCGTCGTCGAGGGCCGAGAGGACACGGAAATTCCGCGCCGCCGTGCGACGCTTCTGGATAGAATTCAGGAGCGAGAAGATCATCATTCAGCCTCCGTCGAGCCGAAAGATCTGTGGTTTGTCCACGATCGGCCGAGTCAGCGTCGCTATATTGTCTTGTATCCGCATCCCCCATTTGAACGACTGAGCGGCCCGGGAGCGGATATTTCGGTGCCGCCAGATTGTGCGGCGGCGATCGGCTGCGGGCAGAGCAGGAGCAGGCGCATCAGCTCCGCCTGCCGGCGGGTGCCGGTCTTCTCGAAGAGGTGGCGCAGATGGACGCGCGCCGTGTTCCGGGTGATCCTGCGGCGTGCCGCGCTCGCCGCGAGGTCGTTTCCGGCCAGGATGTCCCCCGCCAGAGCCGCCTCGGCGGGGGTGAAGCCGAACTGCTCCTGGAGCATTGCGGCGGTCGGCAGCCGCGCCGCCGCGGGATCGACGAGACGCAGGAGCACGGCGCCCCCGGGGACCGCGCCGGCGGAGGGCAGGATCGCGCAGGCGGCGACCAGCAGCGGAGCGCCCTCGCCTTCGAGGCGCGCCGAGCCGCCATGCCCGGCGGCGGCGTCCGCAACGATCCTGCGCAGGGCCGCGGCGTCCGCGGGCTTGGTCCCGCGCAGGCAGCCCTGCTCGAGGCGCAGCAGGCCCCGGCCGAGATAGGCGCGGGCGGCACGATTCAGGAACTGCACGCGTCCGCACCGGTCGGTGACCGCCAGACCCTGCTCGAAATGCTCGATCAGCAGCTGGAGCGCCGTCTCGACGAGCCCCGGGTCGAAGGCGGTGCGGTCGCTCCCACCGGCGATGAGCCGCCAAGCCCGCACGGGTTTGGGCGCGGATCCGGATACGTCTCCGGATATTGCCGTATTCGGTCCGATTTCGGCGATCACGCGCGGATCCTCATCAAATCGATGGGGCGATAGAGTGAGTAACCGTACGGCGATGAACTTTATTCCTGGGACATCCTATCCCGGCCGCCCGGTCCGGGACCGGAATAGATCGACGAAGCCGCGCAGGTCGCGCGCGTTCAGGTCGGACACCGCCCAGTAGGTCAGATCGCCGAGGCTCCAGCGCACGATCGTGGACCCGTCCCGCCGCTCCTCGTCGGCCGGCGGACTGTCGGCGGCCGGGACCACCGTGACGCTGATCACGTGCCGGTCCCGGCGATAGACGAGGGTCGGCACGGGCGTGTGGGTGACGATGTCGACCCGGCCGCCGATCAGCGGGAAGCCCTGGTCGGCGAGGTCCGGCGCGTCGGGGGCGATGGTCGTCCGCCCGTTGAACCAGGGCTTGACCACGTGCCGGTCGGAGGAGGCGATGTCGAAGGGCTGCGGCGCCGCGAGGCCGCGCAGGTGGCCGGCCAGCACGGCCTCGATCGTGGCCGGCGGCTCGGGGCGATCGCGATAGGCGCCGCTGCCGAGCGTGGCGCCGCCGACGAGGCCGAGAAGGAGCGTCGCGGCCAGCGCCTGCCAGGAGCCGCGCCAGGACCCGCGCCAGGACCCGCGCCAGCCTCCCCCGGAATCTCCCCGAGAGCCGTCCGCTGCGCGCTCGGGCGGCGGATCTGCGAAGCCGATCCCCTGGATCACGCGCGCCCGCAGGGCCTCCGGGGCGGGGGGGCCGGCCAGGGTCTCGCGCAGCGCCGTCGAGAGGGTGCGCAGACGCTCCGCGGCAACCCGTGCTCCGGGCTCGGCCGCGAGGCGGCGCTCCATGGCCAGGACCTCGCCGGGCGACAGCTCGCCATCCGCGTAGGCGCTGAGGAGCAGGAGAGTTTCGTCGTCGGTCATCGCCCGTCCTCCGCGAGCCGAGCCAGCAGGTGCTGCCGCGCGCGGCCGAGGCGCGACATCACGGTTCCGATCGGGACACCCGTCACGGCGGCGATCTCCCGGTAGCTGAGGCCGTGATACTCGCGCAGGACCAGCGCCTCCCGGAAGGCGACCGGCAGGGCCTCCACCGCCCGGGCGAGATGCCCCGCATCGTCGCGGGCGATGAGCGCCGCCTCGGGCGTCTCCGGCGCCTGAGCCAGGATGCCGCCGGTCTCCAGCGCGGCCTGGGCCTCCGGCGCGAGGTCCTCGGCGAAGATCACGGCCCGGGGCCGGTTCCGCTGAAGCCAGGAATAGCCCGTGTTGCGGACGATGGTCAGGAACCAGGCCCGGGCGTTGCCCTCGGCGAAAGCCTCGATCGCCCGATAGGCGCGCAGGCAGGCCTCCTGCATCACGTCCTCGGCATCGGTGGCGTTGCCGGTGAGCCAGTGCGCGAGGCGGTAGCCCTCGTCGAGGCGCGGGAGGACGAGCTGGCTGAAGCGCGCGCGCGCCAGGGTGGTCATGCGGTCCACCCTGCGGCGCAGCGGGCCGGGGGGCCTCCGTCGAGATCCCGTGAAGCCATGGGGCGCCACCCTGCAGCCCTGAGTCACAGGATCAGGAACCGACAGGCCGGCGGCTTTATTCCCGGGCTGTCTCGGGCGAACCTGCCCGAAGGCCTATGCCCCGTCCAGACCGTCCTTGGTGGCGCGCGGGATCGGCTCCGGCTTCCCAGTCCCCGTTGTCGCGGTGCGGTCGGCCGCCTCCTGCGCGTCGGCGGTGGGGGGCGTCTGCGGCCGTCCGTCCTCGCCGAGGTGCTTCCGGCCGGCGCGCGCGCCCGCCGCCCGTTCCTCGGGAGACGGCGTCGCGCCGCCGCTCTGATCTCGGGCCATGGGGTCTCCCGACGGAAGCGGGTTCGCGCGCCCGGATACGCGCGAACCCGCGCTGAACGATTGGCTTCCCTGCCGGCGGGACGGCGTCGCGGCGCGCCGCCCTGAGGACCGGCCGGGGGGGCCGAGCAGCGAGGCCGCGGCCGCCGTGGCGCCCGCGAGCAGGATTCCGGTCAGGACCGGATTGATCGAGGCCTGCGTGTAGACGCTGCGCCTGACGAGGTGGGGCGAGCCTCCCCGGACGGCGCCGTCGCGGCCGGCCTCGTAGAGGGCTCCGTTCCGGTCCCGCCCGGCCAATCCGGCCTTCTGGGTCTTGGACACCCCGGCGGCGCCCATCCGGTCGGTCACCGCGGGGACGCGCTTGCGCGGCGCGCTCATCAGCTTGCCGCCGCCGCCGATATCGACATCCCGCGGGCCGTGCTCCGCGGCGTACAGGATCGCCTTCGCGACATCCGCCGGGTCGTAGACCGGCGGCGGCAGCTTCGGGGCCCGCGTCATGTCGTTCCTGGCGTGCTCCGGAAACGGCGTTCGGCCATGCCGCGTCCTTTCGAAGTCCGTGAGGTCGGCATCCGGCGCGCCGATCCTTCGTGGCCAACCCGGCGAGGCCGCCGACGTATCCGGGAGGTTCTCCGGGGCTGCGGGCAAGGCGCCTGGGAGCGGATGCGCGGCAGGAGGATGCGCGGCCCGCAACCGCCGCCGTGACCGAGATCGCCCCCGCCCTGGGGCCCCGGCTCCGGACCCGGTCACCGGGCCACAGGAACAGAGCAGCACGTCCCGTGTTGTCCGCCGAAACTTTTTTCGCGAGGCGCGCCGATGTCAGGAACTGCCAAGAAGACCGATCCCAAGCTGTGGGACAAGGTCAAGACGCAGGTCACGAAGTCGAACAAGGGCGGCAAGCCCGGCCAGTGGTCGGCGCGCAAGGCCCAGATGGCGACGGCCGAATACAAGAAGGAAGGTGGCGGCTACGCCGGCAAGAAGGCGGAGGACAACCACCTCAAGCAATGGACCGACGAGGACTGGGGCACGAAGTCGGGCAAGGCGAGCGGCAAGACCGGCGAGCGCTACCTGCCCAAGAAGGCCCGCGAGAGCCTGACCGACACGGAATACGCCGCCAGCACGGCCAAGAAACGGGCCGACACGCGCAAGGGCAAGCAGTTCTCGAAGCAGCCGAAGGCGGCCGCCGAGAAGGCCGCTGCGGCGCGCAAGACCGGCAAGGGCGGCGAGGCGACCACAACGAAGGCCGAGCTGATGCGCAAGGCGCGCGCGCAGAACGTGCCGGGCCGGTCGCGGATGTCGAAGGCGCAGCTCGCGCACGCCGTCCAGGCCTGAACCCGGCCGGAGGCCGCCAGAATAGCAAAACGTCCCGGGAGTGACTCCCGGGACGTTCCTCGGCTCAAGCGGCCAGTCTGATCGGGCTGGGGATGCTCAAGGTCGAGCGCGGTGCGGCAGGCCACAGGCCTCGCAATGTCCCGATCACCGGGAGGCCCCCTCCGCGCCGGACGGCACGGAAGGGGCATTTGCGAGGAGACCTTAGTACGAGCCGAACTTGTAGTTCAGGCCGGCGCGGACCACGGCGAACTCGTCGTCGCGGCGGCCGATGGCGCTGTAGGCGACCGGGACGAGGTTGGCGGCGTTGACCACCAGGGCACCCTGGTTGCGGTTGCCGCGCTCGAGGTTCACGTACAGACCTTCGATCTTGAACGTCACCGCCGAGGAGCGGAAGAAGTTCAGGAACGACTCGGTCGGGAGCGCGAACTCCACGCCGCCGCCGACGGCGTAGCCGGTGCGGAAGCTGTCATTGCCGGCATAGCCGCCGAACGAACGGTCGGCGCTGCCCGAGCCGTAGGCGAAGCCGCCGGTGCCGTACACGAGGGTGCGGTCGAAGGCGTAGCCGAGGCGGCCGCGCACGGTGCCGAAGTAGTCGAGGCTCGACAGGCCGCGCGGGTCGGTCACGTAGAAGCCCGGGGCGACGGCGCCGTTGACGAAGGCGTTGTTCCGGTTGCGGCCGAAGTCGAGGTACTGGGCGTCGGCCTCGATGCCGACGACCACGCCCGAGCCCGGGGTGAACTGGTAGTTGTAGCCGACCTGGGCGCCGCCCGAGAAGCCGTCCTGGCTGCGGTCGCGGAAGGTCGCGGTCGTGCCGGGGGCGGCGTAGGGGAAGGGCACGCCGAACACCGAGCTGTTCGAGCGGCTGCTGGCGTCGAAGGCGTAGCCGGCGTTGATACCGAAATAGGCGCCGGTCCAGGTGAAGACCGGGACGGGGGTGAACACCGGCGGCGGCGCAGCGCGGCGCGGCAGGTCGGCGGCCGAGGCGGCGCCGGCCAGGAGAGCCGTGGCGGCGCTGGCGAGAAGAAGCTTCTTGATCATCTGGTCCTCTGTCTCCCGTTAGGCGGGATGTGTGCGGCGCGACAAGAACGACAGGATGCGCGGACGCGATAGTGCATCGCTGCAACAGCCTGGAATCGAGGCTTTCGGGCGGAAGCAGCTAGGTGCGTTAGAGCACATCCCGCTTTTCGCCGGCCCAGGCAGCGTTATGAAACGGTATCCGAAAGTTTTTCGGAAACAAAAAGCCCCGCCGCACGGGGGCGGACGGGGCTCGAGTTCGTTCGTGAATGTTCCCAGGACCAACCAGGAAGCTTCATCGTTTCTTAGATCCCACCGGCGGTCGGCTCGCAAGCCTGCGCGGGGGGCAGAACGCGGTTAACATTAATTTACGACGCGACCGGTCGCCGTGCCGGCGTGAACGGTCGGCAGCCCGGCGATCGTCGCCGGGGTTCGGTCCGCATCCGGGACGTTGTCCTGCGGGCCGGTGCGGCCGCCGCACAGTCCTGACCCAGGCGCGCGGCAACGTGCTTGCGGGCGGAAACTGTCATGGCGCGGACCCGTTCTTGGCATCACCGTTCCGATCATCGTACCCTGACCCGGATCCGCCGGGTTGCGGGTCGGAACCGCATGACCGCACACGCCCTGCCACCGGCAGAACTTGGGCCGGGACAGGACAGGCGACCTGTGGAGAAGCGAGGGATGTCGAGCGTGAACGGGCGGATCGCGCGGCAGCTCACGGCGTGCGGGCTCGTCGTCGCCGGTCTGTCCGGGCTGCCGAGGCCGGCCGGGGCGGTCGAGGAGGATACGGTCGGCTGGTGGATCTATGCCGGCTCGATCCGCAGCACGCTGCTGTCGCGCTTCATCGGACCGGAAGAGTCCACGCCTTCGGGCGCGGCGATCGCGCAAGCGGGCCGGGGCTGCGGGCTCCCGGCCCGCCTCGATGCGGGCGACGCCTTCGCGGCGCCGCCGGGCGATGCGCCGGTCGTGTTCGGGCCGTTCCTCAGCCGGCCGGCGCTCGCGGCTTCCCTCGCCTGCATCCGGCGCTATGTGCCGGCGGCGTTCGTCGTGCAGGCACGGTCGCCCGCGCGATGACGATCCGGTCAGCGGCTGAACCTCGGGAGACGCGCATGAACCCGCTCGCGCTGCTGTCGATGCTGGCGCTTCTGTCGGCTTGGATCGGGATCGGCGTTGCCGTCGTGGCCTACGGGACGCCGCTCGGCGTGGCCTTCTACGTCCTGGCGGTGGTCGCCACCAATCCGCGGGTGTGGAGGCTCCGGTGACCGACACCCCGGCCCCCTACCTCGCGGTCGCGTTCCTCACGGCGCTGGCCCTGCTCGTCGTCGGGTTGCACGCGGAGGGCCTCCTGTGGTGACCCTCCCGGCATGGTCCGTTCGCGCTCCCCTGCCGCTTTCCGGGTCATCCCCAAGATCTGCCCCGAGATCCGCCCGGGCATGACGCGGTCGCGAGCGTAGGGTCGATGTTCGGATTCTCCCTCAGCTCCGCCGAGCCCGACAGCATCGCGCATATCATCCAAGTGGCGCTCGCGCCCGCCTTCCTGCTCTCGGCGCTCGCGACCCTGCTGAACGTGTTCTCGACCCGGCTCGGCCGGATCTCCGACAAGGTCGACGCGCTCTCGGCGGAGGCCGCCAAGGCGACGAGCGCCGAGGCCGCGCGTCTGGGCCGCCGCCTGACCTTCCTGCGGCGGCGCTCCTTTATCCTCGACCTCGCCGTCGTGCTGGCCTCGCTGGGAGGCGGCCTGATCGGCATGGCGGTGCTGACCCTGTTCGTCGGAGCGCTGCGTGACGCCGCCACGGCGTCGATCCTGTTCGCGTGCTTCGGGGCGGCGCTGGTCTGCACGGTGGCGGCGCTCGGCGCGTTCATGGCCGAAATCCTGATGGCCGGTCACGGCATCCGCGACGAGGTCGATCACCAGAAGGATAAGGTGCCCGCGCAGGGCTGAGCGGGACGCGAATCGCGCCGTACGTGCAGGGGCTCGAGTCTGCCGCGGCGCGGCACCGGCCGGTGGGCCGACGGCCGCCGAACTGAGGCCGGACGCGGCATTTCAGGGCCCGATCCAGCCCGCGGTCACCGCCGGTGCGGATTTCGATTGCGCCGAGCGGGAACCGAGTCTTAATCTTGTCGGTGCTTGCTGCAGGTGCACGCTGCACCCGGGTGTTCCGTCATGAGCATCGCCATCCTGATTGCCTTCGTTGCCGGTGCGCTCTGCCTCGGAGTACTGTCCTCGATCGTGCCATTCCGGCGGAGAGAGGACGATGAGCTTGAAGAAGGCCTGCTCTTCGAGGACGAATTCTTCGATGTCGGCGGACCGGTGATCGATCTGGAACCGAACCGCTGAGGTCTGCCCGGCGCCGCCGCCGCGCGACCGGACAGGCCGTTACAGGGGTTTGAACGCCCCGGGCGCAGCATTCTGCTGCGTGGACCAGACCACCCGTCCGGCCGCATCCCGCAGGGCCGCCGAGCCCGAGCGGCCGGCGAGCAGATGCGCAAACCGCGCCTTCGCGTCCGCAATCGCGGTCACCTCGGAGCGCCCGAAAATCTGCTCGTCGTGGATGATGATGCCGCTCGCGCTCTCCCGGTGCACGACACATTGCAGCCGATAGCGCGCCGGCGGCGGAGCCGAGCCCGGGTCTGGGGCGCCGTCCGGACCGGTCATGGCGCCCAGCCGAGCATCGGGCCGCAGCGCGCCGCCTCGCCCGGGGCGCGCCGGCACGCGCGGCGGACCGGATCCGGATCAGCCGACATTTCGCCATCCCGGATGGCGAACACGCAGCGGGACACCCAACGTCTCCTCAATGCGAAGCTCCGACAACGATCCATAGCAGAATACTCGACGCCCCGGATGGTATCCGACCGGCTCTGCGCGGCCGGGTTCGGGGTCGAAGGCGACGACGCGGCAGGCGGGTACGGCAGGCGGTCCCAGAGCGGTTCCGGAGGATGATTTCGGCTCCCCCGTCCTGGCGAGCGGAGCGAAGCAATCCAGACAGCGCGGCGACGGCTGATGTCGCGCTGCCCTGGGCCACTTCGCTGCGCTCGTGATGACCGAGAAGGACACCTCGACCGGAGCGGTCAAACGGAAACCGTCTCAGGCGGCCTCGGCGCCCCTGCCCGGGGCGGCCTGCGTGGCTTGCAGGCAGGCCTCGACCCCGTCGCGCAGCGAAGACACGTAGACGTCGGCCCCGATCGACCGGCCCAGCGCGGCATCGGTGAGCACCGTCTCGTCCACAGGCCAGAGGCCCACCAGCACCGGCAGCTGCGGGGCACGCCGCTTCAGGCGCTCCAGCAGGTAGCGCAGATGCGCGGGGCTGCCGCTGATGTCGAGATAGGAGATGCACACCATCGCCACGCCCGTGAGGTCCAGATCGCGGATGCGATCGCGCGCGACGGCCTCGTAGCCGATGACCCGGGCGCCGAGCCCGTGCTTGCGCAGCAACTGGGCCAGCATCGCCGAGGAGGCCTCGTCGAGGGGGCCGCGCCCGGCCACGCAAAGGACGGGGGCGTCCCCGCGCCACGCCTCGGGCAGGGAGTCGCGGGACGGCGCCTGGCCCGGTATGGCCTCGGTCTTGGGATGGGTCCGCTCGGCCAGGGTCGGCGTCTCCCCCGGATTGACCTTCTTGTCGTCCCCTTGGGGTTCCGCGTCGGGATGGTCCTCGAAATCATCCACCAGCGAGCGGGCCGAGGCGCGGATGTTGTCGAGTTGCGCCGGCGTCACGACCCCGCGCACGAAATCGTTCGCGGCGAGCCGCAGGCCCTTGAGCGCCACCTCGTCGTAGTACGAGGACAGCGACCGCTCCTTCAGCATGGCCTCGCCGAGGTCGCGCGCCTCGTCCGGGTCGCCCGCCAGCATGCGCTGGTAGAAGTTCTCGACCGGCGTCAGCGGCGGCCGGTCGCCGAGCAGGACGTCGAGGAATTCCAGGCTGTCCACGTGGCGGCCGAGCACCACGAGGCAGACGGTGAACGGGGTGGCCAGGATCAGGCCGATGGGCCCCCACAGGAAGCCCCAGAACAGGGTCGAGACGATCACCGCGAAAGGCGAGAGCCCGGTGGAATGGCCGTAGAGCAGCGGCTCGATCACCTGTCCGAAGATCGGCTCGGCGATCAGGAACAGCCCCGCGGTCGCGATCACCATCGTCCACCCCGGGTCGACCGCGGCCGCCAGGGCCACGGGAAGGACCCCGGAGGCGACGGCGCCGATATAGGGGATGAAGCGCATGATCGCCGAGAACACGCCCCATAGCAGCGGGTTGGGCACCCCGATGAACCAGAGGCCGACCCCGACGATGACCCCGAAGGCGGCGTTCATGCCGAGCTGGGCCAGGAAGTAGGTGCCGAGTCGGCCCGCCGCGTCGTCCATGGCCACCGTCGTGCGGTGCAGGTCGCTCGACCCGAACAGGCGGATCATGCGGTTGCGCAGGTCCTCCCGCTGCAGGAGCAGGAACACCACGACGACGAGGACGATGCCGACGTCGGTCAACGGCGAGACGATGGGGCCGAGCACCTTCTCGGCCAGCGCCAGGGGCGAGGGCTCGGGCTGCTCGATGCGCACGAGCTGCGCCTTGGGCGTCTCGCCCGCCGGCCCTGTCTCGGCGGTCGTGCCTGCGGCGTCGGCCTTCTGGGTCGCGTCGTGCACCTGGTGGTTGAACTTCTGGAGGATGCGGTTCGCGTCGCCGAGCCAGCCCTGCTGCAGGCCCGCCACCTTCTTCTGCACGGTGGCCTGGTACTGGGGCAGGTTGCCGGCAAGGCCGGCGACCTGGGTGCCGATGATCGTCCCGATGCCGCCGATGACCCCGAGGGCGAGCAGCACGGCGACGATGACCGACAGGATGCGGCCGAGGCGCAGCCGGCGCAGCAGGTTGACCACCGGAGCCAGGACGAAGCTGAGCAGGACGGCCAGAACGAGGGGAATGAACACCTCGCGGCCGAGATAGAGGGCGGCGATCAGGACGACGCTGACCGCGAGGGTCAGGAGGCCGCGCAGGCCCGGAACGAGGGGCGGCGGCACCTGCGCGGGCTGGCGCGGGGCGGCACTCGGCTCGATGGGCATGGGAGCTCCGGTACGCATGCGCGGACGGCCCACGCTCATGGGCACAACTGCACGGGGGCCGGTTTGGTTTTGAGCCGGAATGTCCGCCCGGACTCTTCAATGGCGACGGCGCCCGATCGGGCGCCGCGCCCTTGCCGAAGCCGCGCCTTTGCCGAAGCCGCGCCCTTGCGCGCCCGGCCGGCTTCCGCTTCGGGACAGGCCGCTCAGGCGGCCCCGCCCTCCGCATCATCGGCGTCCAGGATCGTCTCCAGATCGCCCACCAGGGCATCCAGCTGGTCGGCGGTCGCCTTGAGCTTCAGCGTGGTGCCGTCCTGCGTCTCGACCGCGATCTCGATGTGGTCGTCGACCTTGGCGGCCAGCGCCTGCTTCACCGTGTAGGTCGTCACGTCAGTCTTGTCCGCCATGCTGTCTCCTGGGTTGGCTCTCGGCCAACTCCGGGCGCACCGGATCGGTGCTGCGGCAGAATCTCGCGACCGCGCCGCACCGGACTGCGCGACGGGCGGTCACGGCTCCGCAACCGGTTCCGAATGCTGGCCCTGCCGGATGAGCTCCAGCTCCTCGGCGCTGCGCGCCTCGATCCCGACCAGGCGGTCGTCGGCATTCTCGACGGCGCGGATGAGCTCGTCGAGCTTGATCTGGATGGCGCCGGTATCGCGGGCGCCGGCCACCAGGATCACGCCCGCCAGGAGCATCGCGGCGATGGACAGGAACAGGTTGAAGACGAGCGCCCAGTGGTCGTCGAAGCTCAGCAGGGCGCCGGCCGCGAGACCTGCCGTGACGGTGAAGCAGGTCGCCAGGAAGCCCGCGGGCTTCGAGAGCCACACGGCCAGCCCGAGGATCGGTCGATCGAGCATGGAGCGTCCTTCTCGCCAGTCTCCGTGCCGACACCGACCGGCCCGGAGGCTGTGCCGTTGCCGATTGGGAATGGGCCTGAGGCCCGCGGCAGTTCCGGGCCCGGACCGTCCTGGGCCGGCAAATCGCGGGTGATGGCGGGAATGTGAGCGGTTGGGCCTGGCCGCCGGCCGAATCTATCGGCGCTGGCGCGTGTATCGCTCGACGACCCGCTGCCGATGGGCCCGCACCTCGGGCAGCCAAGGAGAGGCCGCCGGATCACGGGCCGTCGTCCGTGGGGCCGGCAGCAGCTCCGGTGCGGCCCGGGGCGTCTCGACGACGAACGCCTCCAGGATCACCGGCCGCCGCGGTCGTGGGCGTCTCAAGGGGCGTGCCGGCCGTGCCGCGAGGGTCCCGAGGCCCCAGAGCCCAAGGCAGAGCAGGCCGGCCAGGATCCCGTCCCAGGACGGCTCCGAGCGGCACATCAGGAGGCCGGTCCCGGTCAGGGCGGCCGCGGCCGCGAACAGGCGCGGTGTCGGATCACCGGATATCATGCCGCAGCCTCGGCGATCCGCGCTGAGGACCCGTCAACCGCATCGCTACATTTGTCGTCAATCCGCCCGCCGGGACGGCCTCAACCGGCCAGGCTCGACGGCGGCTGCCACGTCACGCCGGGATGCTCCCGGATGTCGCCGGCTTTGGCTCCGGTGTCGGCGTCGCTCGTCCAGTCGCTGGGCTCGGTGATGCTGGCAATCTCCGCGTCCGGATAGGCCGCGGCCAGGAACAGGCGCGCCTCGCCCTCGGCCTCGGCCCTGACGGTCACGAGGGGCTTCTCCCCGCCCGCGTCGCGCACCTGCGCGATGAACAGCTTGGTCATGATGCGTCTCCGGCTTCCGTCCGGCGGCGGCTCACGCCCCCACCTCCTCGACATGGAGGCCCCCGGCATGCAGGTGGGACGGGATGGTGTTCCGGTCGCGGTAGCCGGCTGTCCGCGCCATCGCGTCGAGGGCCTTCTAGGGATCCAGCGCCGAGCCGATCCAGAGGATGGCGCCCGTTGCCGCCTGCATGATCCGAAACATCCGCACGCCACCCTCCCGGGCTCGATTCTCCGACAAGCTTGGGTGCCGCGGCGATGTTCCCGGTGGCACGGAAGGCGGCGAACGGATCCGGCCGCGACCCGCAGGGGGCCGAACCGGTGCGCGTCCCTCGAGCCTGCCCGTTCCGGATTTCAACTTGAAATGGAACAGGCTCGAGCGGGCGGTGGTTACCCTGACCATGCCGGCACGGGCCAGCACGTCGAGACCCCGATCGGGATTCAGGAGAGCCATGACCAGCCGAACCGTCCAATCCGCCCTGCTCGCCCTCGCCCTCGTCGCCGGAAGCGCCAGCCTGGCCGCCGCGCAGAGCACGCCCAACGGCAACACCTCCACATCCGGTGCCCCGGCCGGAAGCGGCAGCTCCGGCAATGGCGCCACCGGCAGCGGCGCGGCGCCGAGCGGGAAGTAACGCAGCGCCAACCCCGGGGCCGGATCCGCCGGCCTCACACCCATGAAACGCCCCGTCCCGCGGCCTCCCGGCACGCGGGACGTCTAGTTTTCGGGCCGGATCTCAGGCCCGCCGCCGGGAATAGGCCCGGTCATTTTCCCCTTGGTCTTTCATGATGGGCCAAGCGGGCATGGTCCGGATTGCGGGAAATCCCGTATAGGAGCGGGCAACCACTTTGGGCGCGCGCCCCCTTTTCTGTCGATCCGGACTCGTCGTAAGAGAAGCCCGGCGGCGAGAACGCAAGGGCAGGAACGCGTAACGCGAGCGATGCGGTCGAATTCCGTCCTGCAGCTCAAGGGTGAGCGCCCCGGCAGCCATCAGGCTGCCGCGTGGCGTGATGCCGTGGCGCCGTTCTGGGACTTCGCGATCCGGAAGGAAGACGTCGCCGCGTTCCGCGGCCAGTCGCAGGTCCGGCACCTCGGCACGGCGATCCTGTGCCGTGCCAGCGCCTCGGGCCTCCGGTTCGAGCGCGAGCCCGCCCTCGTGGCCCGCATGGGCGTCGACCACATCCTGGCGCATGTGCGCCTTGCCGGTCAGTCCAGGCTCGCGATCGGCGGCCGCGAGCGCGACTGCACGCCGGGCGATATCTGCCTGCTCGACCTGTCGCGCCCCCTGTCCGCCCAGTCCACGGATTACCAAGCCATCACCGTGGTGCTGCCGCGGGCGCTCTTCGGCGCGCACCAGGCTGCGCTCGACGGTCTCCACGGGTCGGTGATCCGGGGGGCGACCCCGTTCGGCCGGATGGTCAACGACCATCTGCGCGCCCTGAGCGCGCACGCCATCGGATTCTCGGAGCGGGAGGCTGCCGCGGCCGCGCAGGCGACGGCCGCGCTGCTCGGCGCGGCGGCCTTCGGCTTGCCGGAGGAGGACCGCCTCGCCCAGGCCCCGATGGGGACGCCGCTCCTTCTCGCCATCCGGCGCTTCATCGAGGCCGAACTCGCGTCCGCAGACCTGAGCGCCGAGACCCTGGGCCGGCAGTTCGGCCTGTCGCGCAGCGCCCTGTACCGCCTGTTCGTCCCGTTCGGGGGCGTCTCGGGCTATATCCGGCAGCGCCGGCTCGCCCGGGCGTACCGGGACCTCGCCGCCGACGGGCGCTTCGCCCGGATCTCGGAGGTCGCGTATCGCTGGCGGTTCGAGAGCCCCGCGCATTTCGCCCAGGCCTTCAAGGCCGCGTTCGGCTGCGCCCCCCGCGACCTCCGCGCGCAGGCCGATGCGGCCGAGGCTTCCGGCGCCCCGGCCCGGACGGAGACCTGGACGGATTTCTACGACTGGGTTCTCCGGCTGGGCGCCTGAACGCCGCTTCCCGCAGACCCGGGCGCCGCGGCCCGCCGACACTTGTGCGCCCTGCCCCGGATCGCCCATAAGGGTCGCGATGACCTTCCAGGTTCGGGATAGGCGCGCCGCACGGGCGCACGGTGTGTGGGCGATCGCCGCCCGCATGCTGGCGCTCGTCCTGATCCTGTCCATCGCCGCGCCGGGCGTCGGTCTCGCGGCGGATCTGGCCTTCCATGCGGACGGTCATCACAGCCGGAGCGAGGGCCCGGTTCTCGACGCGGCGACGGCGTCCGGGAATGTCGATCCCGGCCTCGGCGCGCACCTCCATTGCGGCTGCCATCAGGCCGCCCGCCTGGACGCGGCCGATATCGCCCCGCCGGCCGTCCCGGGCCGGCCGCTCCCTGCGGCGCTCGCGCGGGCGCTCCCCTCCGTCGTGCCCGACCGGCTGCCCCGGCCACCGCGCGCGTGAGCTGACGCCGCCCACCGGCGCGCGTCCGGCCCGGAGGCCGACCTCGGCCCCGGGCTCATTCCTCCGCGACACCTGAACGGGACCCTCGGGGCCGCCGCGCGCGGCGCCCGGCCGTCCCGGCCGAGCCAGTCCACGGGCACCCCGCATGCGCATTCTCCCGTCCGCGGCCTTCCTGGCCGCCGGCATCGCCGTCGGCGCTGCCCTGTCACCCCTGCCCGACGGCCTGCGCCAAGCGCTCGCCGCCGCCGGCCTGGTGCGTCCCCCGGCCGCCGGTGAGGGCCGCGATCCGGACCATTCCGGTCCGGCGGACCGGCCGGCGGTCCCGGGCCAGGCCCACGACGCGCACGGGCACGAGTCGGGGGAGGCCCACGCGGAGGATGCGATCCGGATGCGGCCCGACCAGGTCGCGGGCCAGGACATCACCACCCGGACGGTGGCGGGCGGCACGCTGGCGCGCCATCTCCTCGTGCCCGGCACCATCACCCCCGACACCGACCGGATCGCCCGGGTCCCGGCCCGGGTGGTCGGCACCGTGGCGGAGATGCGCAAGCGCCTCGGCGACGCCGTGCAGGCGAACGAGATCGTCGCCATCCTCGACAGCCGCGAGGTCGCCGACGCCAAGAGCGAGTATCTCACCGCCCTGGTCCAGGCCGAGCTGCAGAAGATCAACTTCGAGCGCCAGCAGAAGCTGCTCGCCTCGCGCACCGCCTCGGAGGCGGCCTTCGAGACCGCCCGAGCCGCCTATCTCGAGAATCAGCTCCGGGTCGACCTGGCCCGTCAGAAGCTGTCGGCGCTCGGCCTCGACGCCGCCGAGGTGGCGGCCGCCCAGAAGCGCGACGAGGCCACGCCGAACCAGTCGACCCTGCGCCGCTATCCCCTGCGGGCGCCGCTCGCCGGCCGCATCGTCGAGCGCAAGGTCGATGTCGGCACGGCGGTCGGCAAGGAGGGCGATCCGGCGGACCTCTACACGGTGGCGGACCTCTCCACGGTCTGGATCGAGCTGTCGGTGCCGACGCTCGATCTCGCCCAGGTGCGGGAGGGCGCCCGGGTCACGATCACGCCCGGCCGGGCGAGCGACGCGCAGCCCCGCGCGGACGGTCGGCTGATCTTCGTCAGCCCGTTCCTCAATGCCGACACGCGCTCGGCCCGGGTGATCGTCGCCCTTCCGAATCCCGACGGCGCCTGGCGGCCCGGCACCTTCGTCACCGCCGAGGTCGAGATCGCGCAGGACGCGGTCCCGGTCCGGATCCCCAAGACGGCCGTCCAGACGGTCGCGGGCCGGAGCGTCGTCTTCGTGCGCAATCCGGACGGGTTCGAGAAGCGGCCGGTCACCCTCGGCCGGTCCGACGACGAGGCCTACGAGGTCACCGCCGGGCTCGAGCCCGGGGCCGAGATCGCGGTCGGCAATTCCTTCCTGCTGAAGGCCGAGCTCGGCAAGGCCGACGCCGACCACGACCATTGAGGATCGTGCCATGATCAGCCGCATCCTCGCCGTCTCGGTCCGCCAGCGCTGGCTGGTGCTGCTCCTCGTGCTGCTGGCATCGGGCTTCGGCGCCGTCGCGCTCACGAAGCTGCCGATCGACGCGGTGCCCGACATCACCAACAACCAGGTCCAGATCAACACCCTGGCCCCGTCCCTGTCGCCGGCCGACGTCGAGCGGCAGGTCACCTATCCGGTCGAGACCGCGCTCGCCGGCATCAAGGGCCTCGAATACACCCGCTCGCTCTCGCGCAACGGCTTCTCACAGATCACCGCGGTCTTCGCCGAATCCCTCGACATCTACTTCGCCCGCCAGCAGGTCGCCGAGCGCATCGCCCAGGCGCGGGAGGACCTGCCCTCCGGGGTCGAGCCGCGGATGGGCCCGATCTCCACGGGCTTGGGCGAGATCACCATGTGGTCGATCCAGTATGCCCCGCTGCCTGAGCGCGCGACCGTGCCGGCCGGCCAGCCGGGCTGGCAGCCGGACGGCAGCTACCGGACCCCGGAGGGCCAGGATCTCAGGACGGAGCTGGAGCGGGTCGCCTACCTGCGCACGGTGCAGGACTGGATCATCCGGCCGCAGATCAAGTCCGTCGCGGGCGTCGCCGGCGTCGACGCGATCGGCGGCTTCGAGAAGCAGTACCACGTCCAGCCGGACCCCACGACGCTGACCGCCCTCGACCTCTCCTTCGCGGACGTCGCCCGGGCGCTCCAGGCCAACAATTCCAACCAGGGCGCCCGCTACCTGGAGGATAACGGCGAGAGCTACGTGGTGCGCGCCGCCGGCCGCCTGGAGGGCCCGGAGGCGATCGCCGACGTGGTGGTGGCCAGCCGCGGCGGCGTGCCGGTGCGGATCCGCGACGTCGCCACGGTGCGGATCGGGCGCGACCTGCGCACCGGCTCGGCCAGCGAGAACGGGCAGGAGACGGTCATCGGCACCGCCCTGATGCGGATCGGCGAGAACAGCCGCACGGTGGCGGCCGCCGTCGATGCCCGCCTGGCGCAGATCCGGCGTACCCTGCCCCCCGGCATCGTCGTCCAGACCGTCCTCGACCGGACGCAGCTCGTCGAGGCCACGATCCGCACGGTGGGCTGGAATCTCGCGGAGGGGGCCGCCCTCGTGATCGTCGTGCTGTTCCTGCTCCTCGGCAACATCCGGGCGGCGCTGATCGCGGCCCTCGTCATCCCGGCCGCCATGCTGATGACCGTGACCGGCATGGTCGAGGGGAAGATCTCCGCCAACCTGATGAGCCTCGGGGCGCTCGATTTCGGGCTGATCGTCGACGGGGCGGTGATCATCACCGAGAACGCCCTGCGCCACCTCGCCGAGCGGCAGCACGCAATCGGGCGCGCCCTCACCCGGGAGGAGCGGCTGGAGACGGTCCGCAACTCCGCCGAGGAGATGATCAAGCCGTCCCTGTACGGGCAGGCAATCATCATCCTGGTCTACGTCCCGCTCCTGACCTTCACGGGCGTCGAGGGCAAGATGTTCCAGCCGATGGCGCTGACCGTCATCCTCGCGCTGGCTTCGGCCTTCGTGCTGTCCCTGACCTTCGTGCCGGCCCTGATCGCCATCGCGCTGACCGGCCGGGTCACCGAGTCGGAGAACCCCCTCGTCCGGGGCCTGAAGGCGCTCTACCGGCCCCTCCTCGCCGCGGCGATCCGGGCGCCCGCCCCGTTCGTCGGGGCGGCGCTGCTGCTCCTCGCGGGCGCCGGCCTGCTCGCCACCCGGCTCGGGACCGAGTTCATCCCGCTCCTCGACGAGAAGAGCATCGCGCTGAACGCCACCCGGATCCCGTCCACGTCGCTGACCCAGTCGCAGGCGATGCAGCTCAAGGTGGAGCGGGCGATCGCCAAGTTCCCGCAGGTCGCCTACGTGTTCTCGAAGACCGGCACCGCCGAGGTCGCCACCGACCCGATGCCGCCGAATTCCTCCGACACGTTCGTCATGCTCAAGCCGCAGGCGGATTGGCCCGACCCGGCCCTGTCGAAGGCTGAACTGCAGGAGCGGATCGAGGCGTCCTTAGGCGAGCTCGCCGGCAATACTTACGAGTTCTCCCAGCCGATCCAGCTGCGCTTCAACGAGCTGCTCGCCGGGACCCGGGGCGACCTCGCCGTGAAGGTGTTCGGCGATGCCTTCGAGCCGATGCTGGACACCGCCAACCGGATCGCCGCGATCCTGCGCGGGATCCCGGGGGCCGACGACGTGAAGGTCGAGCAGATCACCGGCCTGCCGGTCTTCGAGATCCGGATCGACCGGACCGAGGCGGCGCGGCTGGGGCTCAGCACCGGGGCGATCCAGGAGGTGATCGGCGCCGCCATGGGCGGGAAGGAAGCCGGATTCGTCTTCGAGGGCGACCGGCGCGTGCCGATCGTCGTCCGCCTGACCGACCAGGTCCGGGAGGACCGGGAGGCCCTGGAGAACCTGCCGGTCCCCCTCCCGCCGGGCGTGAACGGCCGGGCCGCCTCCGTGCTCCTGCGGCAGGTGGCGCAGTTCTCGGTGAGTGAGGGGCCGAACCAGATCAGCCGCGAGAACGGCCGCCGCCGGGTCGTGGTCACCGCCAATGTCCGCGGGCGCGACATCGGCTCGCTGGTGGCGGAGGCGCAAGTGAAGGTCGCCGCGCAGGTGACCCTGCCGGCGGGCGCCTCCGTGACCTGGGGCGGCCAGTTCGAGAACCTCGCCTCGGCCCAGGCGCGGCTCACCGTGGTGGTGCCGGTCTGCTTCTTCCTGATCTTCCTGCTGCTCACCTCGGCGCTCGGCGGCGCGCGGGACGCGCTCCTGGTGTTCAGCGCGGTGCCGCTGGCGCTCACCGGCGGCATCGCGGCCCTGTGGCTGCGCGGGATGCCGCTCTCGGTGCCGGCCGCGGTCGGCTTCATCGCCCTCTCGGGGGTGGCGGTGCTCAACGGCCTGGTGATGCTGACCTTCATCAAGCAGCGCGTCGCCGAGGGCCGGCCGCTGCAGGCGGCGATCCGCGAGGGCGCCCTCACCCGGCTGCGGCCGGTGGCGATGACCGCGCTGGTCGCCTCCCTGGGCTTCGTGCCGATGGCGCTCGCCACCGGGACGGGGGCGGAGGTGCAGCGGCCGCTCGCCACCGTGGTGATCGGCGGCCTGATCAGCGCGACCCTGCTGACCCTGGTGGTGCTGCCGGCGCTCTACGCGCGGTTCGGCCGGCGCGCGCCGGCGGCGGCCGGGCGGCGCGCGCCTTTCCCGGAGCCGCGGGCGGACCGTGCGGCCTGACGCGTCCCGCCGTCAGGCCGGCAGGATGTGCAGGAGGCCGCCGACCATGCCGAGGGCGCCGATGCCGAGCAGGCCGGCGGCGATGTAGAGCCGCATCCGGCTCCGATCGGCGTCCGCCGGCCGGGGCGTGTCGTCAGGCAGGTCGAACCAATCCATCGGGTCAACGTATCCCGTCATCGCAGGGGCTGGCTTGAGGGAGAGGCGCCGCCCTAGGCCAGCCCGATGACGGCTGGATGACCGATCCGCCGAAGCGGCGGGCCAAGCCGCGCGGCCTCGCCCATGCGAACCCCGTGCCGCCGCTACGGCTTCACGAGCAGCACGTTCACCGCCTTGGCCAGGACGTGGACGGTGGCGCCATCCTTGAGACCCCGCTCTTCGAGGGAATCGACCGTCATCACCGAGGCCATGCGATCGGCGGTGCCGACGAGCACGACCGCGACCTGGGCCATGACATCCCCACGCTTGATCGCCGTCACCGTGGCGGGGCTGTCGTTGCGCGCGCCGTGCGTCATGGATCGTCCTCGTGGCGCAGCCGCCGCGGCTGCCGGCGGCCTATGGCGACGCCGGCGCGCGGGTTCATCCCGGTCCGTCCGACGAAGGCGCGCCGGGATCAGCGGCCGCCCGAGCTGCCGGTCGTGCCGCCCTCCTTCTGGAAGCCGGCCGCGTTGGGCGAGCCCTGCATGCGGCCGTCCTGCTTCGGCATCTCCGAGCCCGGCGCGCCGACATGGGTCGAGCCGGTCGTGTCGCTCTTGCCGGTATAGCCGGCCGCGTTCGGCGAGCCCTGCATGCGGTTGCCGTGCGGAGCGGCGCTGCCGGATGCGTTGGTTCCCTCGGCGGCCAGGGCCACGGAGCCCGTCGCCAGGAGGCCGGCGGCGATCAGGGATATCAGCGTCTTCATGGGGGAGCCCTCGCGTGTTTCCTCGCGCCGCCTCTCGGGGGCGACAAAGGAGCAACGCCAATGGGCGGATCCTGTTCACCGCCCGTCGGGGGCGAACGGGACGGCCGCTACCCGGTCGGGCCGCGCCCGGAATCGGGCCCGCTGTCCAGCCGCAGGGCCGCGAAGGTCAGCGTGGCCGTGTAGACGAGAGCCCCGCCTTCGTCCCGGACCAGCACGGTAAAGGCCTGATTGTCACCGTCGCTCGGGATGATCCAGCGCGCGATCTCCGGCAGGCTGATCATCGCTTCCCGGCGGGCAGCCTCGAAGTCCGCGCACTCCGTTCCCTCGGTATCCGGTTGGAGCTGGCCGTCGTGTATGTCGAAGAAGTAGCGGGGCAATCAACCACTCCGTGAGGCACCTTCGGGAGGTAACCCACGGTCGGGGCGGCGGTTCTGCGCGAATTCCGACCCGGCTTATTCGCGCCGCCGCGTCGGCCGTCCCGGCAGGGCCGTCCCGCACCGGCCCGAGAAAAACCCGCGCCGGCGAGCCGGGCGGGCTGAAGGGTGTCGCGTCATGAGATCGGCCTGGTAGACCCGCGCGCGGTCGAACGGTTCCTCAGCAACGCGAGCGGCCGGACTGGCGCTGGACAGGCCGCATGGTGGGCCCGGCAGGACTCGAACCTGCAACCAGACCGTTATGAGCGGCCGGCTCTAACCATTGAGCTACGGGCCCGGGCGGCGCCGACGGATAGCCGATCCCCGGCCGTCCGTCACCCGGTTTCCGGGGCCGGGCCGAGGCTCCGGGCGCGGCGCGCGGGCGGGCACCGCCGCGGCCGTGTCCTTGATGCGCCACAGGTAACGGGCCAGGATCGAGCGGTACGGCGCGAAGGCCGCTGCCACGTCGCGCGTGTCGTCCCGGCCGGTGAGGCGGCGCAGGCAGCCCACCGCCGCCACGTCGCCTTCGGGCCAGATGTCCGGATCGTGGAAATGGAAGATGCCGACCATGTCGGCCGTCCAGGGGCCGATGCCACGGATGCCGCACAGGACCGTCGCGCGCTCCGGGTGCGGAAGCGCGGCGAGGTCGGGCCCGAGCAGCCCCGCCGCCTCCGCCGCGACGATCGCCTGGAGGGCGCGGACCTTGTTGCCCGAAATCCCGCAGCCGCGCAGGAGATCCGCGTCCCCGGCCTCGAACAGGCCGCGCGGGCTTGAGGCCGCCGCAGCCGCTGCGGCCTCGATCCGCGCCCAGATCGCCGCGGCGGCCCGGGTGGAGAGCTGCTGGTTGACCACCTCGACGAACAGGCGATCCGCGACGCTCGGGTGCGCGGGCGGCGCGATGGCGATCGGCCCGGCCTCCACGAGGGCCGCACGCAGCGGCGGATGCGCGCCAGCCGCGTCAAGAAGATGGGCATAGATCTCGGGATCGAGCATCGCCTCAGCCGTGGGCGCCGCACCGGCCGGATCATAGCGCCTCGCCCGGGCGCAGTCCGGAGGCAGGATGCCGCGCAGCCTTGCCCGGGGCGCAGCCCGGTCCACCTCGCTCCGGAACCGCACGGACCGCCGTGACGGTCTCGTGGATGCGATCTCGGACGCGAGCCTCGACGGAATGGCGATCTACTTCACCGCGGACACGCATTTCGGCGATCCGCACATCCTCCGCCATCGCCGGGGGCGCTTCGGCAGCGTCGAAGCCCATGACGAGGCCCTGGTCGCCGGCTGGAACGCCGTCGTCGGACCGGAGGATTCCGTCTGGCATCTCGGCGACTTCGCCGCCCATGCGAGCCGCGCCCATTGCGCGGCGATCTTCGCGCGGCTGAACGGGACGAAGCGCCTCGTCCGCGGCAACCACGATTCGAACCGGGTGCTGGATCTGCCGTGGGCGGAGCCGCCGGTGGACAGCGCCCGCCTGTCGGTCCCGGACGCGCAGGGACGGACGCACCGCCTGTTCCTGTCGCATTACGCGCACCGGGCCTGGCCGGGCCTGTGGCGGGAGACCCGCCACCTCTACGGACACAGCCACGGCTGGCTGCCCGACACCACCCGCTCCTGCGATGTCGGAATCGATGCCTGGCATGATCGCCCGGCCACCCTCGAGGCGATCCTGGCGCGCCAGGAGGCCGCCGCGCTGGTGCCGGAGGAACTCGCCGCCCACGGGCTGCGCTGACATCCGGCGCCCGTCCCGGCGCCCGTCCCGGGGCCGCTGGCCGCGGACGCCCTATCTACCCGCCTCCCTGATCCGGCACGAGGCTGCACGCCATGACCGATACGCCGTTTCCGCCGCCCGGATGGGCCGAGGCCGCGACGCGCGCCGGGACCGAGCTCGGTCTCGGGACCGACTTCACCGCGATGGATGCGACGGCCTGGGAGCGGGTCTGCCGCCGCGCCGGGCAGATCCTTGCCGGGCAGGGGCAGGCCCTGCCGCCCGGCTGGGAAGGTGCGCTGGCGCGGATGTTCGGGCGTGGCGAGGCGGCCATCCCCGCCGGCGACGCGCTGGCCCGCGACGAGGCCGACACGGTCCTCGCGGAACGGGGCGAGGTGTTCGCGCCCGAGGACGACGCCTGAAACTCCGCCGGGCCGGGTGGTTGCCGTCGCGCCGGTCCGGGCCGATGTAGGGGGCATGCCCCAGCCTGAACACCAGCGTGCCGCCCCGCGGCCCCCCGCACGAGCCGCGTCCGGCGGCGCGCCGGGAGCCCTGCGGGTGGTTCCCGTCGCGAGCGGCCCCAACCTCGACGCGCGGACGCGCCTGCGGCTCGGCCAGCAATTGCGGGCGCTCTACGATCCGGTCATCGACGAGGCTCTGGATCCGCGGCTGGCGGAGCTGCTGCAGCAGCTCGACGCGGACCGTGCGGGCGGCGCTTCGACCTGAGGGCGTCCAGGTCGCGTCCCCGGGCGGGTGGCTCCCATCGGTGGATCGGGGGGATGTCGCACCGACGGGAGCCGAGCCGAGCCGACGGATCGACCCAACCCCCTTCATGTCGCCCAGGACCGGGCCGGCGCGCTTTCACCTAAGTCAAATTCATCGCCGAATACCGCGATGGAAATGCTGAATTCTCGTATTCAGCTTTAAAAGCCGGCTCGGGTCCGATCCGGCCGGGCCGGCGAATCGGACGATCAGCTCCCCGAAATCACATCGTTTCAGGTCCGGAGCCGCGGCACCGTCCTGGCGCGCGGAGCGCAGCCATGCAGGGCGGTGCCGCGTTCGACACCGTCGCGCCGCTCGTGGGGGCGTGAGACGCGACCGAAGGCGACGACCGGGAACCGGATCAGACCGTCGCGCCGGTCACCGAGAGGATCACCCCGTCGTTGCCGATCTCGGAGCCGCTGTAGCCGAGCATCCGCGCGAGCTGCTCGCGGGCGCGCCAGACGCGGCTCTTCACGGTGCCGATCCGGCAGTTCATCACGGCGGCGGCTTCCTCGTAGCTCAGGTTCTCGATTGCCACGAGGACCAGCGCCTCGCGCATCACCGGCGCGAGGCGGTCGAGGGCGGCGCGCACGTCCTGAAGGTCGAGATGACCGCCCTGCTCGGGCACGCTGGTCAGCCGCTCGGCGTGGTTGCCGTCGGTATCGGAGACTTCCCGGCCATGCTTGCGGTGCTGGCTGTAGAAGACGTTGCGCAGGATCGTGAACAGCCACGCTTCCAGATTGGTGCCGGGGGTGAAGCCCCCGCGCCCCCGCCAGCCGCGCAGCAGCGTGTCCTGCACCAGGTCGTCGGCCGCAGCCGGGTCGCGGGTCAGCGACACGGCGAACCGGTGCAGCGCGGGCACCACTTCCAGCAGGCCCGCGCGGAACGTCCCGTCGCGCTCGCCATCGGCCTGCACCAGCGCGGCCTCGAGGCGCGCCAGCAACTCGGCGAAGCGATCCGAGGTCGCCCCCGGCGCCGGGCCGATCCGGTCATAGGCGTGGCCGAGCAGGGTGCCGAGATGCGCGCGCACCGCCTCCGGCAGACCGTACCGGGTCTCCCCGACGGGATCCCCGGCCGGATCCGCGAGGGATACATCCTCGATGGGATCGAGCAGCGATGAGCCTTCGGGTGCGGGCATTCAGGTCCGGTCGTCGGCGTGCGGGCCGGTCGCGCCCGTGTGACCGGTTGTGGCGCGCCGAGGCGCCCCATGCCGCAACATGGGTTAGGCCGTCGCCCGAACGGGGTTTCAGCTCCTAGAGCTGAGCCGCCGCGACCCCGACGAGCAGGGCCGCGCAGGCTCCGGCCGCGGCCAGGCCGGCGCTCAGCGCTCCGGCGGACGGCACGCCTTTCCGGGCATGCCGGCCCCCGTCCGCACCCGTGCCCTGCGGCAACGGATCGCGCAGGGCGCCGTGCGTCCGCGGGCCCGGATCGGCCCGGTCGAGGGCGTGGCGGAAGCCGAGGCCCATGAGGTGCTCGGTCGGGTATGGGGCCAGGGCGTAGCCGACCAGCGCGAGGCGGGCCGGCCAGCCGACCGCCACCGCGTCGCGCGGGCGGCGCACGAGGCGGATGAAGGTCTCGGCCTCGGCTGGGTAGAACAGGTGTCCGGGATTGAGCCGCCTGCCCGTCACGGTGGCGCCGTGCTCCAGGCCCGGCGTATCGACGATGGCGGGGAACACGCCGCAGACATGGATGTGCCGGTGGCGGGCGAGTTCCTGGCGCAGGCCTGCCGAGAAGCCGCGCAGGCCGAACTTGCTCGCCGTGTCGGCGGCCGCGAAGGGTGTCGGTGCCCAGCCGCCCATGGACACCGTGTTGATCAGCGTGCCCCGGCCGCGATCCAGGAAGTGCGGCAGCACCGCGTAGGCGCCGTGGATCGCGCCGAGCGGGTACACCGCGATCGTCGGCCGGTGCAGGTCGAGCGGCGCGTCGAGCAGAGGGCAGAACACCCCGACCCCGCGTTGTTGATCCAGACATCGATGCCGCCGAAGGTGCGCATCGCCGCCCGGGCCAGGGCCGTCACGGCCGCGGGGTCGGTGACGTCGGTGGGGATTGCGACGGCCTCGGCCCCCGACCCGCGCAGGTCCCGGACGATCCGGTCGAGCACCGCGGCCCGGCGCGCCGCCAGGACGACCCGGGCGCCCCGGGCCGCGAAGGCCTCGGCGGCGGCCCGGCCGATGCCGCTGGAGGCGCCCGTGATGACGACGGTCCCGCCCCTGAGCGGCGCCACGCTTGTTCTCCACGCCGCCTTGCAACTTCACGGCGAACCGTTGCGCGCATGACGGCGTTCCCCTTCGCGGTTGCGGCCATTCGAACGTGCCTTTGCGAGTACCGTTCGGCTCTTGCCCGATGTCCAACCGAAGTGTCGCCGAGGTCCGCCGATGTCAGCCCCCGATCCCGTCCGCACCGAGGCCCCCGGTCCCGAGGGGCATGCCTCGACGGTCTGGACGCTGGCGCTCGCCACCGCGCTGGTCGGCCTGGTCGCCTTCCCGCGCCGGTCGGGACCGCCGGCCGACCGGTCTTCCGGCCGGGCCGCGACCCGGCCCGGCAGCCAGGACGACGCGCGGCGGCCCTCGCCCTCGCACGAGGGCGGCGAGGCTGAGGCCGTCGCCCGGAGCCAGGCCGATCGCGGGCGGAACGCGTCGGGTCCGACCGAGATCCCCGCCAAGGGCTGGAAGGACATCGCGCTGCGCACCTATCACGACATCGGCGAGAACCGCCTGTCGCTGATCGCGGCCGGCGTCACCTTCTTCACGCTGCTGGCGATCTTCCCGGCGGTGGCGGCGCTGGTGTCCTGCTATGGCCTCATCGCCGACGCCTCGACCATCAACGATCAGCTCGCCAGCCTGCAGGGCATCCTGCCCCAGGGAGCGCTGGAGATCGTCAGCGATCAGGTCAAGCGGCTGAACGAGCAGGGCAACACCACCCTCGGTTTCAGCCTGATCCTCGGCATCGTCCTGTCGGTCTGGAGCGCCAATGGCGGCGTGAAGCACGTCTTCGACGCGCTCAACCTCGTCTACAACGAGCGCGAGAAGCGCAACTTCATCGTGCTCAACCTCGTCTCTCTCGCCTTCACGGCCGGCGCGCTGCTGTTCCTGCTCCTGGCGCTGTCGGCCATCGTGGTGCTGCCGGTGGTGCTCACGTATGTCGGGCTCGGCACGGATGCGTGGTGGCTGACGCTGCTGCGCTGGCCGACGCTGCTCGTGGCGGTCCTGCTCGGGCTCGCAATGCTCTATCGCTACGGGCCGAGCCGGGACGCGCCGCGCTGGCGCTGGGTCACGCCCGGGGGCGCCCTGGCGGCCGTGCTGTGGATCGTCGCCTCGCTGCTGTTCTCCTGGTACGTCGCCCATTTCGGCAGCTACAACAAGACTTACGGCTCGCTCGGCGCGGCGATCGGCTTCATGACCTGGATCTGGCTCTCGACCATGATCGTGCTGATTGGTGCCCAGGTGAATGCCGAGATGGAGCATCAGACCGCCGAGGACACGACCGTCGGCGAGCCCCAGCCCCTGGGCACGCGCCGGGCGCGCATGGCCGACACGGTCGGGGCCGCGGCGGAATAGGCCATCCCGTGCCCCGGTAGGGCGGCGGCCCTCCCCCGGGCGAGGCCAGAGCGGCCGCGATACGGAGCCTCGCTGCGTCCATGACAAACGTGCGGCGGGGCGGCTTAACACAGGTTGGCGCGCGTTTCTCAGGGCCAGGCACAAGCCGCTCAAGAAGATCCGGACTTCGCTGTTCGGAAGACCGCTTGCCTTTTGCGAATAGAAATATCCGTGCTTCGATACTTCATCGACACCTTCGGCGGCGCTGTCGTGCGAACCCGCGGATCAGCGGACCGTCCGGCGCCTCCGTGCCTTGCCGCGCGACGCGGCGGCGGGCCCGGCCCCGTGTGCCAAGCGCCCCCGGATCATCGCACCGGCGGCATGGGGCGGGCCCGCGCGCACGCCTTCGGCGCGGCTGCGATCTGACCGGGGGCGGGCGTGGATAACCCGTTCGTCCGGAAGCTGGAGCCGCATGTCCGGCTCGCGCCCGAGGACCGCGCGGTCCTCGACGGCCTCGCGCGCCAGCATGTCCGCCACGTCGCGGCCCGCCAGGACATCGAAGGGCAGCACAGCGACGCGCAGCACACCCACCTCATCCTCGACGGCTGGGCCTGCCGCTACAAGCAGTTCCCGGATGGGCGGCGGGCGATCGTCTCGCTGCTGCTGCCCGGCGACCTGTGCGATCCGTTCGTGTTTCGCCGGGCGCGCATGGACCACGCCATCGGGGCGCTCACCCCGGTCACGGTCGCGCGCATCACCCCGGAGCAGATGGGCGACGCCGTCCGAGGCCGGCCGGTGATCGAGGACTGCCTGTGGCGCGAGACGCTCTCCACGGTCGCCATCCATCGCGAGTGGATCGCCAGCGTCGGCCGCCGCTCGGCGATCGAGCGACTGGCGCACCTGTTCTGCGAGCTGCACCTGCGGCTCGCGCGGGTCGGTCTCGCCGACGGGACGACGCTGCCGATGCCGGTGACCCAGCCGGACCTCGCCGACGCCCTCGGCCAGACGAGCGTGCACATCAACCGCACCCTCAAGGAGCTGCGCACCAGCGGCCTCGTCACACTCCGCAGCCGGCGCCTGGCGATCCGCGATCTCGACGCCCTGATGGAGCGCGGGCTGTTTGACCCGGCCTACCTGCAACTCGCCTGAGCGCCGCGGTCGACAAGCCGCGGTCGACAAGCCGCGGTCGATAAGCCGCGGTCGATAAGCCGCGGTCGATAAGCCGCGGTCGATAAGCCGCGGCCTGGGGCGCCGCCTGCGTCATCGGGCAAACCTTGCCTTGCGGCGGGCGGGGCCGATCTGGATCGGATTCCCCCGTTCCGCGGCAGGTCGACCGGCAGACGATGCATATCCACCTCGACGCGCTCGGCGGCGTGGCCGGCGACATGTTCGCCGCCGCGCTGCTGGACGCCTTTCCCGCGCACCAGGACGGCGTCCGCGCGAGCATCCGTGCGGTCGATGCCCGCATCGGCTGCGCGGTCCGCCCGCACAACGACGGTATCCTGTCCGGAGCGCGCTTTCTCGTTTCAGGGCCCGACGCGGAGCCCGGACCCTCCGAGCACGGCCATCACACGCACGCGGGCCCTGATCACGGGCATCACCACGATCCTGCGAACGGCCATGGGCACGGGCACGCCCACGGGGACCGTCATGGTCACCGGCCATGGTCGGAGATCCGCGCCGCGCTGAAGGCGGCCGGCATCGCGCCGGCGGTGCGGGCGCACGCGCTGGGCATCTTCGGCCATCTCGCCGACGCGGAGGCCCGGGTCCACGGCATCGCGGTCGAGGCGGTGGCGTTCCACGAGGTCGGCGCCTACGACTCGATCGCCGACATCGTGGCCGCCGCCCACCTGATCGCCGCGCTGGAGGCGCGCAGCTGGAGCGTCTCGGCCCTGCCGCTCGGCTCCGGCCGGGTGAGGACCCAGCACGGCCCCCTCCCCGTCCCGGCCCCCGCCACGACGCTGCTGCTCGCAGGCTTTTCCACCCTCGACGACGGTATCCCCGGCGAGCGCGTCACCCCCACCGGGGCGGCGATCCTGCGCCACCTCTGCGGCGACGACCCCGGGCGGGGCCGCCCCCGGGGCATTCTCGGGCGCACCGGCATCGGCTTCGGCACGAAGGTCCTGCCGGGCCTGAGCAACTGCCTGCGCGCCCTGGTGTTGGAGGACGGAGCCGCCGCCACGGGTCGGCGGGACCTCGCGGTGATCGCCTTCGAGATCGACGACCAGTCCGGCGAGGATCTCGCCATGGGGCTCGACCGGCTGCGCGCCGAGCCCGGCATCGTGGACGTCGTGCAGATGCCGGTCATCGGCAAGAAGGGCCGGATGATGGCCCATATCCAGGCCCTGGCGCGGCCGGAGAGCCTGGCGGCCGCCATCGCGGCCTGCTTCCGGGAGACCACCACGATCGGCCTGCGTTACCACCGGGTCGAGCGCGCGGTGCTGGATCGGGAAGCCCATACGGTCGAGCAGGCGGGCCGGCCGGTCCGGGTGAAGGTCGTGGACCGGCCGGGCGGGCGCACCGCCAAGGCCGAGGCCGACGACGCCCGGGACCATGCGGGCCACGCGGTTCGGGCCATCCTGCGCCACGAGGCCGAGCGCCTCGCCCTGGAACAGCTACCGGCGCAGCCGCCGGAGGAGGAGCGGTGACGCGCCAGCATCTCGAAACGGTCCTCGCCGGGCTCGGCCCCGTGGCGGTGGCGGTGAGCGGCGGGGTCGACAGCCTGACGCTCGCCACTCTCGCCCACCGGCTGGCGCCGGGGCGGGCCCTCATGGTCCACGCGGTCTCGCCGGCCGTGCCCGCGGAGGCGACCGCGCGGGTCCGCGCCGAGGCCGCCCGCGAGGGCTGGGACCTGCGGGTGATCGAGGCCGGCGAGTTCGCCGACCCGGCCTACCGGGCGAACCCGGTCGACCGCTGCTTCTTCTGCAAGACCAATCTGTACGGCGCGGTCCGGGCCGTCACCGACCGGCAGATCCTGTCGGGGGCCAACCGCGACGATCTCGGCGAATACCGCCCCGGCCTCGACGCGGCCCGGGCGCACGGCGTGCGCCACCCTTACGTGGAGGCCGGGTTCGACAAGGCCGCCGTCCGGGCGCTCGCCCGCGGCCTCGGCCTCGGCGCGGTGGCGGAATTGCCCGCGGCCCCCTGCCTGTCGAGCCGGGTCGAGACCGGCATCCCGATCGAGCCGGAGACCTTAAGCTTCATCCACGCGGTCGAGCGGCTGGTGGGCGGGGCGCTCGACGCGGAGAGCGGCCCCAGGCGCGCGGTCCGCTGCCGGGTGCGCGCCGAGGGCGTGGTGGTGGAACTCGATCCCGGGAGCCTCGCGGCCCTCGCCGCCGCGGATCGCGAAAGACTCGGGGCCGGCATCCGGGCGATCGCGCCGCCGCGCCTCGCCGGTCCGGTCCGCTTCGCGCCCTACCGGGTCGGCAGCGCTTTCCTGGTGCAGCAGGGCGAGGCCCGGTCGTGAGCGTGACGGACGAATTCACCCTCGATTTCGCCCGGTCCGAGCGGATCGGCCTGGAGGAGGCGATCTTCTGCGCCGGCAAGAGCCCGGAGCAGATCGACGCGATCCTGGAGGCCGCACGCGCCCGCGGCGCCCCGCTGCTCCTCACCCGCCTCGACCCGGAGAAGCGCGACCGGCTCAGGGACGCCGCGCGGCTCGACTATTGCCCGGTCTCGCGCACGGCGGTGTTCGGCGCGGCGCCGCGGATCGCCGGCCCGGCCCGCGTCGCCGTGGTGGCGGCCGGCACCTCGGACGTCCCCGTCGCCCGCGAGGCCCTGCGGGTGCTGGCCTATGCCGGCCGTGCGGCCTCGCTCTTCGCCGATGTCGGCGTCGCCGGCCTGTGGCGGCTGACCACGCGGATCGAGGAGATCCGCGCCCATCCGGTGGTGATCGTCGCCGCCGGGATGGACGCGGCGCTGCCGAGCGTCGTCGGCGGCCTCGTGGCCGGCGCGGTGATCGCGGTCCCGACATCCGTGGGCTACGGCGTCGCGGCCGGCGGGCGCGCCGCCCTCGACGCCGTGCTGGCGAGCTGCGCGCCGGGCATCACGGTGGTCAACATCGACAACGGCTACGGCGCCGCCTGCGCCGCCCTGCGCCTGCTCCACGCGGCAGGACGCCTCGCCGCGGAGATCGAACGATGACCCGGCAGAACCGTTTCCGACCCCGATGCGTGACGCTGGAGGTTGCTTCGACGCTCGAGCATCCGCCTCGTCATCCCGGGGCCGCGAAGCGGAGCCCGGATCCAGACACCCCGACGCGGAAGGAGCTTGCTTCGATAGCGGCTCTGGATTGCCCGCCTCCGGCGTGCTCCTTCGGGTCCGGGCTCGCCTGCGGCGCCCCGGAATGACGCCGTGGCTCATGGAAGCGCCCCCTGCCGAATGATCGATTCCACCCAGACATTCTCGAACGGAGACAGCCGATGGAACGCCGCAGCTTCCTTCAGGGCGCCGTGCTCGGCGCAGGCCTCGCGGGCGCCGGCAGCGCAGGTGCGGCCGTGAACGCCCCCGCGCTTCCGGGCAACCGCCCGCAGGATCCCGCCGACCTGCCCTTCGTCACCGATCCCGGCGAGCGCCGGGGCGAGATGCTCTATCGTTCGTTCGGCCGGACGTCGGAGAAGATCTCGGCGATCGGCATGGGCGGATTCCACCTCGGCAAGAGCGCGGTGACCGACGCCGAGGCGACGCGGCTGATCCATGCCGGGATCGACCGCGGCATCACCTTCATGGACAATTGCTGGGACTACAACGCGGGGCGCTCCGAGCTGCGCATGGGCGCGGCGCTGGCCCAGGACGGCTACCGCGACAAGGTTTTCCTGATGTCCAAGATGGACGGGCGGACCAAGGAGGAGGCGCTCAAGCAGATCGACCAGTCGCTCCTGCGCCTGCGTACCGACCGGATCGACCTCGTCCAGCACCACGAGATCCTGCGCTACGACGACCCCGACCGGGTCTTCGCCGAGGGCGGCGCCATGGAGGGTTTTCTCGAAGCGAAGAAGCAGGGCAAGCTGCGCTACATCGGCTTCACCGGCCACAAGGATCCGCGTATCCACCTGCAGATGCTGGAGGTCGCCGCCGAGCGCGGCTTCCACTTCGATTCCGTGCAGATGCCCGTCAACGTGATGGACGCGCATTTCCGCTCGTTCAGCCACCTCGTCCTGCCGTATCTCGTGCAGAACGGCATCGCGCCGCTCGCCATGAAGACGTTTGGCGACGGGGTGATCCTGAAGGCGGATGCGCCGATCCAGCCGATCGAGTACCTGCACTTCTCGCTGAACCTGCCGGTCTCGGTGGTGATCACCGGCATCCAGAGCCAGCGCGACCTCGATCAGGCCTTCGAGGCGGTGAAGACCTTCACGCCGATGGACAAGGCGGCGGTGGCCGAACTGCTGGCGCGGTCGAAGCCCTACGCGCTGGAGGGCAAGTACGAGCTGTTCAAGACGAGCGCGACCTTCGACGGCACCGCCAAGAACGCGGCGTGGCTGGGCGAGGACGTCGCGAGCGTGAAGAAGCTCGCGCCGACGATGGAGTAGGTGGCGGGAGCGGCCTAAAGCACGGCTCAAGATGGCGCGGTTCTCCCTCCCCCCTGTGCGGGGGAGGGTGAGGCGGTGCTTCTTACGCCACATCCTCCAATCGGATCGGAAGCTTGCGGATTCGGCGCCCGGTGGCGTGGTGGACGGCGTTGGCGATGGCCGCGTTCACCCCGATGATCCCCAGTTCCCCCAAACCCTTCACGCCCAGCGCGTCCACCTGATCGTCGGGATCGGCCACCAGCAGCGCCTCGACCTCCGGCGCGTCCGCCGCGGTGGGGACGAGGTACTCGGCGAGATCCGGATTGCGATAGGCGGCGCCGTCGACCACCGTCTCTTCGAGCAGCGCGGAGCCGAGGCCCCAGATCATCCCGCCCGTGAGCTGGCTCCTCGCGGTCAGCGGGTTGAGGATCCGCCCCGCCGCGAAGGCGCCGGTCAGCCGCGCCACCCGGATCTCCCCGGTCTCGGCATGGATATGGACCTCCGCGAACTGCGCCCCGAAGCCCCAGGACACGGCCTTGCCGCCCCCTCCGAGGGTGAGCCCGATATGGCCCCGCCGCAGGCCCGCGAGGGCCTTGTCGTGGTCGGCCCCCGCCGGCACGAACGCCGCGACCGTCGCGACGCCCTCGGGCCCGACGGCCTCCGCCAGCGCGATCCCGGTCCCGTCCAGCGCCGCGAGCCGCCCGTCCGCGAGGCGCAAGGAGCCCGGATCCCGGCCGGCGAGGCGCCCGCCCCGCCCGGTCGCCGCCTGTGCCAGCGTCTCGCGGATCTGCCGGCAGCCGAGCGCCAGGGCGCTCATCAGGCTGGTGGTCGTGCTCGACCCGCCCGAGATGCCGGCCGCCGGCAGCTCCGTGTCGCCGAGCCGGACCGTCACCCGCTCCACCGGCACGCCGAGCCCATCCGCCGCCCCCATGGCCAGCAGCGTGGTGATGCCGTTGCCGATCTCGTGGTGCGCACAGGCCACCTCTGCCGATCCGTCCGGGCCGAGCCGGACCTGGATCGTCGCGGCGGCGATCTTCACGGGGCGCACCGAGGTCGCGCAGCCCAGACCCACCCGCCAGGGACCGGCGCGCATCGAACCCGGGCGCGGCACCCGGCGCGACCAGCCGAAGGCCGTCGCCCCGGCCTCGAAGCAGGCCATCAGCGGCCGGGTCGAGAACGGCTTTCCGCTGACCGGATCGACCGCCGTGTCGTTGAGCCGGCGCAGTTCGATCGGGTCCATGCCGAGCGCCACCGCCATCTCGTCGACGGCGCTCTCCAGGGCGAACAGGAAGGGCACCTCCGGGGGCGCCCGCATCGGCCCGGGCGTGTTGCGGTCGACCCGCACGGCCCGCTCCTCGGTGCGGATGTTCGGGCAGGCATAGAGGCTCGCGGTCACCTCCGCGCCCTCCATCACGAAGGGATCGAAGCGCGACGTCACCGTCTCGGCCTCGTGGACCAGGGCGGTGAAGCGGCCGGTCCGGTCGGCGCCGAGGCGGATCAGATGACGCGTTTCCGGCCGGTAATTGGCGATGGTGAAGCATTGCCGCCGGCTCGGCACCAGGGACACCGGCCGACCGAGGCGCTGGGCCGCGAGCGCAACCAGCGCCGTGTGCTGCGACAGCGCGAATTTCGAGCCGAAATGGCCGCCGATCAGCCCCGCCACCACCCGCACGTTCGCGGGATCGAGCCCCAGCTGCGCCGCGAGCCCGTGCTGGACGGCGCCGACATAGCGAGTCGGCTCGTGCACGGTGAGCCTCTCGCCGTCCCAGGCGGCCCGGGTGGTGAACGGCTCGATCGGGTTGTGGTGCTGGACCGGGGTCTCGTAGCGGGCCTCGACGCGGAGGGCGGCATCCCGGAAGGCGGCCTCGGCATCGCCCCGGGCGATGTCCTCGTGCTGGGCTTTCAGGTCGGCGAGGCGCACGGTCTCGGCGCCGGGGGCGTCGAAGCCGCCGGCGGCGGGCTCGGATGCGTAGGAGACCTTGACCGCACCAGCCGCTGCCTCGGCCGCCTCCAGGGTCTCGGCGACAACCAGCGCCACGATCTGGCCGGCATACGCCACCGCGTAGGACTCGAGGGGTCGGTGCGAGCTGTTGGCGAAGCCGCCGGCCATCAGGTGCTGCACCGGCGCCACCGCGCCCGCGAGATCCCGGTGGGTGAAGATCCGCAGGAGACCCGGCACCCGCTCGGCCGCCGCGAGGTCGAACCCGGTGATGCGGCCCCGGGCAACCGTGCTGGTCACCAGGGCCGCGTGGGCCGTGCCGGCCTCCGGCCCGGTGAGGTCGGAGCTGTAGAGGGCCCGGCCGGTGACCTTGTCGGGGCCCTCGACCCGGGTGTGGGAGTGGCCGAGATGGCCGTCGGTTTCCCCTGCGCGCGCGTCCATGCCGCCCTCCCCGTCCTCGGCCGCTCGGGCCGCCGCGTACGATGGGAATGGCCGAGGCGGGCGTTCGGGTCCGCGGGCGGCGGGGCGACAGGTTGCAGCGGCCGACCCGACCGGGCCGCTGTCGGGCGCGGAGCGCGGCGACCCAGGGCGGCGCGCCCCGGTAAAGCGTGGCGCCGCCCGGATTGCTTCGCGCCGCTCGCACGGACGGACGGGGCTGCGACGGGCTCCGTCGCAGCCCATGCCCTCAGTTCAGGACCTTGCCGTCCGGCCCGACCTTGACCGCCTGCTCCTTGTCGGCGCCGGCGACCTTGATCGCGTACTGGACCGCGGAGCCGTCCTTCTCGACCTCGGCCTCGTAGGCCTTGCCGCCGCCGGCCTTCTGCTCGGCGATGGCGAGCGCGTCCTTCAGGGAGGTCTTGGCGTTCTGGAAGTCGGAGGCCTTCAGGCGCGTGAAGTAGCGCTCGAACGGCTGGTTCTCGGTCTTGTAGAGCGCGCCGGTATCGGCGTTGATGCCGTACTCGACGAGCTTGCCGCTCGGGTAGACGACCTTGATCGCGTAATGGGCCGGATCCTTGCTGCCGGCCTTCTCGAAATCGGCGTCGATGGCGCGGCCGCCCTTCTCGTCGCCCTGCGACTCGGCGGTGGTCAGCGCCTGGGCGAGGCCGACCTTGGCGGCCTTGGCGACCTGCCATTCCTTCAGGTTGCTGTCGGCCTTCGTGGCGGGCTCGGCAGGCTTCGCCGCGGGGGTCTGGGCCACGGCGAGGCTGGCGGAGAGGGCGAGCAGGCCGGCTGCGGCGGTGAGGCGGGTGATCATGGCGGGATGTCCCTTTGCGGGTTCGTTCACGGGAGCATCAAACGTCGGGTCCGGAAATCCGGTTGCGCGCAACCGGGGAAAAATTCGGCCGCCGGCTTCGCGCCGCGTTCGCGCGGCGCGCGGGGTCGGGCGCCCGGCGAGACGGGAGGCGGATGCCTCTATATGAGACGCGGGTGATCCGGCGTGCCCCTGGGCGACGGCGGACTCCCCCTCGGATGGAGCAGGCCATGACCGGAAACGAGCCCGAGCCGCTGGACGATTTCACGCGCCTGCACGCCAAGCTGTCCGCCCTGGAGATCGTGCTCGGCGTCCTGATCGGGCGGCTCTCCGAGGAGAACCCGGAGATCCGCGAGGACGTGAAGCGCGACGTGGCGGCGATCCTGTCGGACCTGCCGATCGACGGCCCGAGCGAGGAGATGATCGCCGCCGAGGTCCGCCGCGCCGCCGAGGTCCTGACCAGCGTGTCGATCGGCTGAGCCGTCAGCGCGGCGGCATCCGCAACGCCCCGTCGAGCCGGATCGTCTCGCCGTTCAGCATCGGGTTCTCGCAGATGTGGCGGACGAGGTCCGCGTATTCCGACGGGCGGCCGAGGCGCGGCGGGAAGGGCACGCTCTGGCCAAGCGTGTCCTGCACGTCCTGGGGCAGCCCCGCCATCATCGGCGTCTCGAAGATGCCGGGGGCAATGGTGACCACCCGGATGCCGTGCCGGGCGAGTTCCCGGGCGATGGGCAGCGTCATGGCGACCACGCCGCCCTTCGAGGCCGCGTAGGCGGCCTGCCCGATCTGGCCGTCGAAGGCGGCGATCGAGGCGGTGTTGACGATCACGCCCCGGGCGCCCGTGGCGTCGGGCGCCTCCCGGGCGATGGCGTCGGCCGCCAGCCGGATCATGTTGAAGGTGCCGACGAGGTTGACCGAGACCGCCCGCGCGAAGCTGTCGAGCCGGTGCGGCCCGTCGCGGCCGACCACCTTCTCCCCCGGCGCGATGCCGGCGCAGTTCACCAGCCCGTGGAGATGCCCGAACGCGTCGAGGGCCGCCTGCACCACCGCCGCGCCCTCGGCCTCGCTGGTGACGTCGGCGGCCACGGAGCGCGCCTGCGCGCCGAGCTCCTCCGCCACCCGGGCGCCGGCCTCCCGGGCGATGTCGGCCACGACGACCCGCGCCCCCGCCGCCACGAGGCCGCGCGCGGTCGCCGCGCCCAGGCCCGAACCCGCTCCGGTGACGATGAAGACCCGGTCCTTGATCATCCTGGCTCCCCCTGTCCCGGGCGACTCGGCCGCCCGGCTAGGACGCCTGACGTAGCGCGGCACCGGGCAGGCCGGAAGACGTCCCCGCCCGGCACGCCGCCGCCGGATCGTCAGCTTGGCCATTGACGTGTGAATTTTTCCCACATATAAATCTCGGCACGGTCCAATGTATTGGTTCCGTCTTTCGATCGGTTTCCGGCGTTTCTGGAAGCAATAACAAGACATTCCGCCGCCGGTAATCGGTCGAGCGGCCTCGACGATTTTCGTCAAGCGCCCGGACACCCAGTCCGGGTGCGCGATCCCCCACGCCTGTTCAGGTCACGCATGCGCGCTTCATGGATCGGGACGGCCGCCCGGCACTGGCATCACGGCCGGATCGTCGGCCGCCGCTTCGCCGAGCGGCGCCCCGGCATCCGCGCCGCGCTCCGCGCCGCCGACCCGGACAGCGTGCTGCTCGCCGGCAATTCCCACGCGGAGTTCCTCGGGGCGCCGGATTTCGGCGGCCGGCCCTGCATCAACCTCGCCGTCGGCGGCAGCACCGCGGCCGATTGCGCCGGGCATCTGGCGGCTCTGCGCGTTCCGGTCCGCTGCGCGGCCTCGGTGCTGATCATCGGCACCAACGACATCCAGCGCTGGCGGCATCCGGCGCGGGCAAGGAGCGTCGCGCGCTTCGAGGCGCAGGCCCGACGCATCCTGCGGATCCTGGAGGGCTGGTCGGCGCAGGTCTTCGTGGCCGCCGTCCCGCCGATCGGCGCCTGGGCGACCGGCCGGGATCCGGCCGCGATCGCCGTTTTCTCAGGCCGCCTCGCGGCGCTCTGCGCGGAGCGGGGCCACGGCTTCATCGACCCGTTCGCGGCCCTGCGCGACGGGCCCGGGGGCCTGGCCGGGCCGGGCCTGTGCCGGGACGGCGTCCATCTCGCCGATTACACGGCCCTGGCCGCCGAGATCGTCCGTCTGGCGGTGACCGATCCGATCCTGTCCGCATCGCGGACGGTCCGCGCGGTTGCGCCGGCCTCGGCGCCGCCTCTGCGGGTCCTGCACGCGGCCTGGGGCCTGCGCCCGTGAGCCTCCGCGCCCGCCCGGACGGGCCCGGGCACCCTGTTCCCCTGCGCGCCTGGCCGGAGGATGGGGCGCTCTGGCTCGACGAGAACGGCGTCCGGCGCCCCCGGGCCGCGCGCCACGTCCTCGCGAGCCTGGCCGCCCTCGGCCGCCGGGGTCGGTACGCGGCCCGCGCGGAGGGCGGAGCCCGGATCCTGGCCGGACCGGTCAGCGCCCTGGCCCTGCGCGACGCTGAAGCCGCGATCAGCTTCGTCTTCAGCGTGACGCCTTACGGGTATGGCGAGGAGGCCTTCTGAGGGCGTGGGGAAAATTTACGCGCGGCGCACGATCTGGGACGGGCCGCCCCCGCTAGGGCGGGCTCGTGCACAGCAGGGTCGGCGTGCAGACCGCCCGGAAGCCGGCCCGGGCGTAGAGCGCCTCGACGGCACCGCCGGCCGGGCATTGCAGGAAGACCCGGGCGGCCCCGCGCGCCCGCGCCTCGCGCAGGGCCGCGGCGGTCACGGCCGTGCCCAGTCCGCGGCGCTGCCGGTCGGCCCGGGTGCTGACGTTGTAGAGCCCGGCCGTGTCGCCGCGCAGGTAGAGGCTCGCGCAGGCCGCCGGGCCGCCGGCATCGCTGAGGACGATATGGACCGGCGCCAGCCCGGGCCGCCCCCGGGCCGCCCGGAGCGCCGGCAGGTAATGGCGGCGCAGATGCGTGCGCACGGCGGGGTCGTCGGAGAGGTTGGCGAAGACCGCCTCGAAATCCGGGCCGGGCGCGGGGGCGGCGTGCACGGTGACCGAGGCGCCCGACGCGGCCTGCGCGGCGGCCGGCCGCGCCACCATCCAGCACGCCGGATAGCGGGCGGCGGGCTCGAACAGGGCGTCCAGGGCCGCGACCTCCTCGGGGTCGCGGGCCAGGAAGGCCGGCGCGCGGGCGCGCCCGAGGGCGGCCGCCCCCGCCCAGGCGAACTGGTCCGGATGGCGGACCCCGTAGGCGAAGTTCAGCGTCGGGTCCGGGATGCCGCGCGACCAGACGTAGCCGGCCCCTCCGGGCCCGTGCTCGACCCCGTCGATCAGGGAGCCGGTCAGCGCCGCGACGTGGGCGTCGCGCAGGGCCTCGAACGCGCAGTCGGGATCCCGCATGGTCAGGCCGCGCTCCAGACCGGGGACGCCGCCGTCAGCGCGGCGATCCGGGCGTGCAGGTGCGGCGACAGCACGATGTCGAGATGGTCGGTCTCCGGGACGGTCTCCACCGCCAGGAGCCGGCCGGTGAGCGGCGCCCAGTCGATCACCGGCCGGCCCCGGGCCAGGGAATCCGCGGCCACGAAGCTCCGGATCGGCACCGCGCCCGGCTCCAGCCGCAGGGCGCGGAACTGGATGGCGTGGTCGACCAGCGTCCAGAGCATCCGCTCCCGGCTGCCGACCTCGGGACCGTCGGCGGGGAGCGGCTGCGGCTCGGCGGCCAGGAAGCGCAGGAACTGCGCCTCCGCCTCCGGATCCATGCGGGCGCGCAGGGCCTCCCATTGGGGCCGCATCGGCGCGCGGTCGAGCCAGGCCGCCAGCATCGCCGCGTGCGCCGCCCGCTCCTCGGGCCCGAGCGGCCGGCCGGCGCCGGGGGCGAAATTGGGCTCCAGCCCGCAGGCGTCGAGCATCCCGACCCAGTCCAGGGGAAAGTCCGGGCCGAGAAGGCGGGCGGTCTCGTAGGCGAGAACCCCGCCCCAGGACCAGCCCAGGAACACGCAACGGCCCGCCCGGTCGCGCATCAGGGCGCGCACCCGCTCGGCATAGGCGGCGGCGAGGTCGGCGACGGCCGGCAGGGGCCGCACGTCCGCGACCAGCGAGGCGCAGAGGAAGCCGTGCGCCTCCGGCTCCGGTCCGAGATGGGCGACCAGGGGCTCGTATTCCCGGGTGCTGACGAGCAGCCCCGGGAACAGCACGAGCAGCGGCCGGCCGCCGCCCGGGCGTCCGGCGGACAGCCGGACCAGGGCGGCCGGCCCGTCCTCGGCGGAGGCCGCGCCGGCCTCGATCCGGGCCGCCAGCTCGGCGATGGTCGGATCGCGCAGGAGATCCGCCACCCCGATCCCGCCCCGGGGCGCGATCAGGCGCAGGCGCGCCACCAGCCGCAGGGCCGAGAGGGAATCGCCGCCGAGTTCGAAGAAGCGCCGATCCGCGACCCGGACCGGGAAGCCCAGCACGTCGGACCAGATCCCCGCGAGCCGCCGCTCCGTGGCGGTGCCCGGCGGCCGCCCGCGCCGGTCGTCGGCGGCGGGGTCCGGCAGGGCGTCGCGGTCGAGCTTGCCGTTGGCGGTGACCGGCAGGCGGTCGAGCAGGATCAGGCTCGCCGGCACCATCGGCTCCGGCAGGGTGCGGGCGAGGCCGGCGCGCAGGCGCCCGGCCTCGAGACGCCGGCCGGGGGCCGGGACGACGTAGCCCGCGAGATAGGCGCCGGCCGGGCCGTCCCGGCGCAGGATGACCGCCTCCGCGACTCCCGGCAGCCCGCGGAGCGCCGCCTCGACCTCGCCGATCTCGATCCGGTGGCCGCGGATCTTGACCTGATCGTCCGCCCGGCCCGCGAAGGCGAGGCTGCCGTCGGGCCGCCGCCACACCCGGTCGCCGGTGCGGTACATCCGGCCGCCGCTTTCCGCGAACGGGTCCGGCAGGAAGCGCTCGGCGGTGAGCGCGGGTTGCCGCCAGTAGCCCCGGGCGAGGCCGCCGCCGATATAGAGCTCGCCGGTCTCCCCCTCCCCCACGGGTACGAGGTCGGGCCCCAGCACGTAGGCCGCCCGGGCCCCGACCGGTCGTCCGATCGGCGCGTAGGGCTCGTCGAAGGTCGTCTCCGGCGGAACCGTCCAGATCAGCGGCGAGATCACGCACTCGGTCGGGCCGTAGCCGTTGATCAGCAGCCGGGGCTTCAGGGCGCGGCCGAGCCGCGCGAAGGTCTCGCGGGCCATGCCCTCGCCGCCGAAGGAGTAGACCTCGACCGAGGGCGCCGCGCCCAGCCGCTCGGCCCATTCGGCGAGCTGGCCGATGAAGCTCGTGGGAAAGCCCGCATGGGTCGCCCGGTGGCGGCGGATCTGCGCCAGGGTCTCGGCGGCGGTCCAGAGTTCGGGTCCGCGCAGCACGATGCAGCCGCCCGCCATGAGGGGCGTCATCCAGCGCTCGTGGGCGCCGTCGAAGGCGAAGGACAGGACGTGGAGCTCGCGCGACGCCTCGCCCATCGCGTAGGCCGCCGCGGTGGTGCGGCAATGCATGGCGAGCGGCCCGTGCTCGACGAGGACGCCCTTCGGCGTGCCCGTGGAGCCCGAGGTGTAGATCAGGTAGGCCGGATCCCCCGGTTCCGGCATGGCGCAGGCCCGGCCGGCGGGCGCGGCGGCGCGCAGGGCTGCGGGATCGAGCCGCGCGATCCCGGCGGGCAGCGCGAGGCGTTCGGCGATCGCGGGGGTCGTGAGGCAATCCGCGACGGCGGCATCGGCCAGCATCATCTGCACCCGGGCCGCCGGGTAGGCGGGATCGAGGGGCAGGAAGGCCGCGCCGGCGCGCAGCACCCCGAGCAGCGCCACGATCAGGTCCGGGGACCGGTCCAGCGCCACCGCGACCCGGTCTCCGCGCCCGATCCCGCGCGCGGCGAGCCCGGCCGCCAGGGCGGCCGCCCGGGCGTCCAGGGCGCCGCGGGTGAGGATCTCCCCGTCGAACAGCACCGCCGGCCGCTCCGGTGCCGCCGCGGCGAGGCGGGCGAGGCGCGCCGGGACGGTCTCGCGGTCGGCATCGGGGGCGGGCTCCGTCGCCCGGGCCGGCCCGGGCGCGTGCGCCGGATCCGCGATCCAGGCGCGCGCCGCGTCGATCCCGCAGGGATCGCAGGCACGCGTCCAGCCGGCCGGCAGCGCGCGCCGAGCCGGCCAGAACGCACCGTGCCCGGCCCGGTCGAACGCCACCACCACCGGACCCTGCGTCCAGTCCGCGCTCGCCTCCGTGCTCGCCTCCTGGCCGGCCTGCCTGTCCATCCGCTCGCTCCTGCGCCGCTCCGGGCCTCGACGGACTGACGGTTGAGGCGGGGTGGCGTTCACGGCGGCGTACCCGCGGCGGCCGGAACGGCATCCGCGCCCATCGCCTGAACACCAGGCGGCCCCAACCGTCAGGGAGGGGCCGGCGACACGCGCCGGCGCCACCCGGAGGACGGATGACGGACGCTTCGAGGCCCGGCACGCACGACGGCGGGACGGACGACGCGGCGCGGGTTTCGCTCGTCCTGGACGGGACCCGGGAGGCGCCGGTGATCCGCCTCGGCGGGCCCGGCGATCCGGCGGCGGCCGCGGCGGCGATCCTCGCGCGCGCCGAGGCGCTGACCGCCGCGGACACGCGGGTGCTGCGCATCGGCGTCGAGGCCGATCCGGACACGGCCGGGCGTCTGCTCGCCCTCGGGGCCGCCCGGCGTATCGGCGGCGGCGTCGAGATCCTGCCGGGCCTGCTCTGGCAATGCGCCGCCCGCTGGCTCCCGGCCACCCGGCCGCCCTTCCCCGAGCTGTTCACCGTCACGCAGGGCCGCCGGCACCCGCTGCGGCCCGAGACGCCGGCCGGCACGGTCTACGGGCGCACCATCCCGTGGCTCGGCCGGCGCTTGAGCTTCCGGACCCTGACCGAGCCCGGCGACGTCATCCTGTTCTCGACCTGGATGAACGATCCCCGGGTCGCCGCTGTCTGGCAGGAGACCGGCACCCTCGAGGCGCACGCCGCCTATCTCGGTCGGCTCCAGGAAGACCCCGCGACCCTGCCGCTGTTCGGCTGTCTCGACGGGATTCCGTTCGGCTATTTCGAGCTGTACTGGGCGCGGGAGAGCCGGCTCGGCCCGCTCTACGAATCCGGCCCCTACGATCGCGGCTGGCACGTGGCGATCGGCGACGACGCCGTGCGCGGGCGGCCATACCTCTCGGCCTGGCTCCCCTCGCTGATGCATTACCTGTTCCTGGACGAGCCGCGCACGCAGCGCATCGTCGGCGAGCCCCGGGCCGACCACGCCCGGCAGATCCGGAACCTCCACGCCTCCGGTTTCGCGACGATCGCCACCGTCGACTTCCCGCACAAGCGCGCGGCCCTGGTCGCCCTGTCGCGGGCGCATTTCGTCCGCGACCGGCTCTGGGTGCCGGGCGCCGCGGCCGCCGACGCGGCGCCGCGGCCCCCGAGCGTGCCGGTCTAGACCCTCCTCCGATCGAGCAGAGACGCGCGCGATGACGGATCACCCCGCAACCGACGACATCATCGGCATCGGCTTCGGCCCGGCCAACCTGTCCCTGGCCATCGCCCTGCAGGACGCGATGCGCGACGGGCCGCCCCGACCCGCGATGCGCTTCATCGAGCGGCAGGCGCAGTTCGGCTGGCACCGGGCGATGATGCTGCCCGGGGCCGACATGCAGATCAGCTTCGTGAAGGACCTCGTGTCCCTGCGCGACCCGACGAGCCCGTTCAGCTTCCTCAACTACCTGCACGTGAAGGGGCGGCTCAGCACCTTCCTCAACCTCAAGACGTTCAACCCGTCACGGGTCGAGTACAACGACTACCTCGCCTGGGCGGCGGACCGCTTCTCCGACGTCGTGGCCTACGGCGAGACCGTGGAGGCCGTGCGGCCCGAGACCCGGGACGGGCGGCTCGCCGCCTTCGTGGTCGAGGCCCGGGACGGGGTCGGGGCGCGCCGCCTGCGCCGCTGCCGCCACCTGGTCGTGGCGGCCGGCGGCGATCCGGCGATCCCCGCCCCCTTCGCGGCGCACGCCCGGGACCGGCGGGTGATCCACTCGTCCTGGTACCTGCCGGGAATCGCCCAGGCCCTCGGTGCGCCGCGCCTCGACGGGCCGGAGCCGCGCATCCTGGTGGTGGGCGCGGGTCAGAGCGCCGTGGAGATCGCCACCGATCTCGGCGCGCGCTACCCGCGCGCCCTGGTCGATCTGGCGATCCGCGGGCCCGCCCTGAAGCCCGCCGATGACAGCCCCTTCGTCAACGAGATCTTCGACCCGGCCGCCGTCGACCGCATCCACGACGCCCCAGAACCGGTGCGGGCCGAGTTGATCGCCGCGCACCGGTCGACCAACTACGCGGTGGTCGACGCGGACCTGATCCAGGACTTCTACGCGACGCTCTACGAGCAGGAGGTCAGCGGCGTGACCCGCTACCGGCTGCGGCGCAGCACCCGGGTCGTGGCGCTGAAGCCGGCCTCCGAGGGCTTGTGCACGACCCTGCGCGACGACGTCGCCGGGACCGAGGAGCGGCAGCCCTACGCGGCGGTGATCTGCGCCACCGGCTACCAGCGCGCCACGGTGCCGGCGGTCCTCGATCCCGTGCGCCCGTACATGGACGGCGAGACCGCGGACCGGCACTACCGCCTGCCGCTCGTCTCCGCGGAGCCCCGGGTGAGCCTGCACCTCCAGGGCTTCAGCGAGCCGACCCACGGGCTGACCGAGACGCTTTTGTCGATCCTGCCGGTGCGGGCCGGCGCCATCGCGCGGACGATCCTCGACGCGGAGCGCGCGGCCCGCGCGGCGATCCGGCCCGCCGCGACGGCCCCGTGAGGCGGCCGGTCGATCTCGACCAGGACGGCGTCGTCGCCCTGGTCCTGCGCCTGTCGGGACCGGCGATCCTCGGGATCTCGGCCCACGCGCTGCAGATGCTGGTCCATGCGTGGTTCGTGGCCGATCTCGGCGCGGCGGCCATCGCGACCATCGCCATCGCGTATCCGGTGACGCTGCTGGTCGCGGCGCTCGGCTACGGCGCCGGGATCGCGGCGGCCTCGCAGGTCGCGCGGGCGCTCGGCGCGGGCGACCGCCGCCGGGCCGACGCGGCCGCCGTCCTGGGCTTCTGGCTGAGCCTGCCGGCCGGGCTGGCGGTGACGGCCGCGATCCTGATCGACACGCCGTTCTGGCTCGGTCTCCTCGGGGCCGATGCGGCGCTCGCCGAAGCGGCCGCCCCCTACACCGTGCTGTCCACCCTGGGCACGGCCCTGATGCTGGTGATGATCGTTGGCGGCTTCATCGTGCGCGCCCAGGGGCATGCGCGCCTGAGCGGCGCCATCATGGTGGGGAGCTTCGGCCTGAACATCCTGCTCGACGGGGTGCTGATCCGCCTCTGCGGCCTCGGCACCGCGGGCGCGGGCTGGGCGGCCATCGGCGCACAGCTGGCGGGGGCCGGAGCCTACGGCCTGCACTTCGCCCGGGCGCGTGGCCCGGACCGGATCCGGTTCCGATGGCCCGGCGGCCGGAGCGCGGCCGGCCTGCTGCCGGAGGCCCTGCGGCTCGCCGTTCCGGCCACCGGTTCCAGCCTGCTCGCGGCCTTCGCGATGGCGCTGTTCGTGGAGGCCGCCGCCCCCTACGGCGCCGCCGCGGTCGCCGCCCAGAGCATCGCCCTGCGGCTGACCCTGGTGGCGGCCCTGCCGCTGCTCGGCATGATGGCGGGCGCCCAGGCGGTGCTCGGCCACGCCTCCGGCGCCGGCCGCCGGGACCGGCTCCACCGCGGCCTCGGCTTCGTGCTGGCCGCGGCCCTCGCCTACGGGATCGCCGTCGGCGGGCTGATGCTCGCGCTGGCGGAGCCGCTCGCCGGGCTGTTCGCACAGGATCCCGGCACGGCCCGCGAAGGCGCCCGCGCGCTCACGGTCTTCGCCGCCGCCTTCGTGCCGGTGGGCCTACAGCTCACCGCCGCGACCCTGTTCCAGGCGATCGGCGCGCCGCGCCGGGCCGCGGCGGTGTCGCTGGCCGCGCAGGGGCTGGCGCTGATCCCGTCGCTCCTGATCCTGCCGCCGCTCATGGGCTACACGGGGGTGCTCGCCAGCCGGGTCGTGGCGGAGGTCCTGGCGGACGGGATGGGCTTGGTGCTGATGCTCGGCTGGCTCGCGGACGCGCGCCGGGCAGGCCCCGCAGCGGCGGTCGAGGGCCGCGAGGCAGTGCAGGTGTCCCCGACGCACGAGGCCGCACACCAGGGCGCGTGAGACGCCGAGCCGGGCCGCGATCTCGGTCTGCGGCACGCCCTCGACCCGGTGCAGCCGGAACGCGGTGCGCACCGGCTCCGGCAGCTCGGCCACCGCGGCCTCGACCTGCCGCAGGGATTCGCGCGAGGCCGCGGCCGCCTCGGGCGTCCCTCCCCCGGCATCGGCGGGGTCCGGGGCATCGTCGAGGCCGGTGAACAGGCGCCGTTCGAGGCCGCGCCGCCGCGCCCGATCGAGGGCGAGATTGCGCACCATCCGCCCGACATAGGCGGCCAGGAAGCCCTCCGCGGCCTCGGGCGGATCAGCGATCAGCCGGAGCATGACATCCTGGACAACGTCCTCCGCTTGAGCTGGGCAGCCGAGGATGCGGCGGGCGCTCGCGAGATAGGTGACGCGATGGCGCTCGAACACCGCGAGCGCTCCGAACCCGGAAGCCTTCGTGGTCCCGCCGAGGTCGTCGCGGATGACGTCGCGCTTCAAGGTCGCCACTGTCGCGCTCACATTGTCACGCTTGCACGGTCCATGCAGATGTGACGGCTAACACGCGCGCCATTGACCGAACAATATTTATCTTCATGAATTAGAACGATTAAAAACTCAACGACGTCAATTTTATAGATGGATAGCGAGGATTTTTGCTTTGTAATGGTGGGATAATACTGTCCTGCTGCCGGTGTTCTGTAGTTTTTCATTCTCTCTGTCGGGGACGGCCGGCACGCGCCCTCGGGCACCCGGCGGCCGGTCACACCGGTCCGGCGGGCCGGGTTCCCCTGCGCGTCAGGGCAGGACCAGGCGTGTATGCTGGCCCGTCCCCGATTCGGGTCGCGGACCTGTTCCCCGGGGCCGGAGGAGGAGCACCAGGGCCGCGATGCCGTCCGTCGACACGCCTGTTCCGGTTGGGGCCTTCGCGCTGCTGTTCCTCGCCTTCGCGGTGAAGCAGCTCGGGGCGGATTTCCTCCTGCAGAGCACCTGGATGGCGCAGGGCAAGGAGCGCGGCTCGGGCTGGCTCGCCCCGCTCTGCGCCCACACCGCCCTGCACGGCCTCGGCACCCTGCTGATCGCCCTGATGGTCCAGCCGGCCCTGTGGTGGCTGGCGCTCGTGGATTTCGCGATCCACACGGCGATCGACCGCGGCAAGGCCCTGGTCGGCCAGCGGACCCGCCTGCCGCCCACCGACGCCCGGTTCTGGTGGCTGATCGGCGCCGACCAGTTCCTCCATCAGGTCACCCATATCGGGCTCGCCGTGGTGCTGGCGGCGGGCTGAGCCGCGGCATGACTCCCGGTGCCCCCGGGCAGGTCACTGCATCTCGGCTTCGAGCAGCCGGTTGGTGTCCGAAACCTTGCCGGCGAGTTCCAGGATCAGGAAGCGCTGGAAGAACAGCGCGAGGTCGGGCCGTTCCCGTTCCATGCGGGCGAGGGCGGCGCGGTCGATCCCGGCCACCCGGCAGGCCGTCTCGGCGATGGCCGTGGCGGTGCGCCGGCCGCCCCGCACCAGCGCGATCTCGCCGATCACCGTCCCGGCCGTGGTGGTGCGCAGCCGCAGGTTGGCGCGGCCGGGGACCTCCATCTCGATGGAGACGAGGCCCGTCTCGAGGAAGTACAGCGCCTCGGCCGCCTCCCCCTGGCGCATCAGAACCGCGCCGGCGGGCAGGTCGCGCACGGTCAAGTAGGGACCGAAATCGCCCGGCCCGGACGCGCAGCCCAGCCGGTCGGCCATGTGCCGGGCGAAGACCGCGACCTCGCCCGGACCGGCGCCGCCGGCCTCCGCGAGCAGTGTCGTCTCCGCGGCCCGCAGGGCCTCGTCCAGGGTGTCGAGGATCCGGATCCGCGCTTCGCCGGCGAGGCCGTTGCGCGTGACCTGCCGGAGCGCCCTCGGTGTGAGATGGACCAGCAGCACGTCGAAGCCGCGCTGCTCGGCGAGCTGCCCGATCTTGCGGAACGCGATCAGCGCCGAGCTGTCGAGCCCCACCGTCTCGCGGAAATCGAGGATCAGGACGCGCAGGGGCCCGGCCTCCGCGGCGGCCCGGCGGTAGACCGCCTGCGCGTTGAGGAAGAACAGGTAGCCCTGCAGGGTGTAGATCCGGGTGCGGCCGCCGGCCGCCTCGAGCCGGGCGGCCGCGTCGGGGCCGCGGATGACGCTGCTGCGCCTGTCCGCCCCGGACAGCGACCGGCGGATTGCGCCGATCTGCCCGTACTCGACGCCGAAGATCAGGATCGCCAGCACGACGCCGACCAGGAAGCCCGTGGTCGCGCCGAAAACCGCGGTGGACGCGCACACGACCAGCGCGATGGCGATCTCCCAGGCCGGAAGGGTCCGGCTGGCGACGCCGAGGTTGAACAGCAGGCCGATGCCGATGGCGATCAGGGCGCCGCCGGCCAGGGGGCGGGGCAGCAGCGCGAGGGGGCTCGCGCCGATCACCAGCAGCGCCGCCATGACCGCGAGGGTCAGCCACCAGCCGAGCCAGTGGCCGCCGCCGATATTGTGCAGCAGCAGCGTCGAGGTCCGCCCGAAGCCCATGGCGGAGCTGCCGAACAGGCTGGCGACGAGGTTGGTGGCGCCGGAGGCGACGAAGATCCGGTCGATGTTGAGCTCGCGCCGGATCTCCAGCTCGACGCTGACCACGTAGAGGATCTGGATGATCACCGCGACGATCACCAGCGTGGCGATCTTGGGCCAGATCGGCAGGAGGAGGTGCGGATCGAAGGCCAGCAGGCTGCCGATGGCCGGCGGGCGCAGCAGGGAACCCGCCGGCAGCGGCTCGATCAGCCAGCCCGCCGCTTGCGCGGCCCCGATGCTGGTGCCTGTCCAGGCCAGGCCGAGATGCACCACGACGAGGCTCGCCAGGATGACCGTGGGATAGGTCCCCCAGTGCCGGACGATCCGGGGCAGGTAGAAGGCGCAGAACCCGATGGCGAGGGTCAGGGCGATGCGCGCGAGCGCGCCCGCATCGATCCGGCCCGGATCGAGGGTCGCCGGATCGAGGGCGCGGACGAGCGCCCCAAGGGGATCGTCGACATGGCCGCCGATCTGCACGCCGCTGCGCAGGAACAGCAGCCCGACGCCGCCGAGGAAGCCGGCGAGCACCGGGTAGGGCAGGAGCTGCGCCAGCAGCGAGGCCCGCAGGGTGCCGAGCAGCGCGAAGACCGTTCCGGTGGCGAAGGTCGAGACGCCGCAGGCGACGAGGACGAGCTGGCCGACCGTCTCCGGATCGGTCACGCCCGCGTCCTCCAGCTGCCCGGCCACCGCCGCGGCGATGGCCGCCTGCACGATCGCGGCCGCCCCGATGAAGGAGAGCGAGACCCGCACGGTCCGGCGGAGGGCGATGAAGACGAGGCTGCCCAGGACGTAGGCCGCGAGCAGCGCCGACAGGCCGGCGGCCCGGCTCTCCGCCAGGGGGCCTGAGAAGATCAGCTGCGCGTAGCTGATGAGGTCGAGCAGCAGCACCATCACGGTGACGGCCGCGGCCGCGACGATGCGGGCCCCGCGCAGCAGCGCCACCCGGGCCTCCGCCCGGGGCTCGGAAGCGGCGGGCGCTATCTCGGCTGTCGTCATCAGCACAACTTCCGCTGCTCGAAGTCCCGATCGGACCGACGCGGCAGATCCCGTGCTGTCGCGCGCGGATCGCCGCGGGTTCACGGGATTCAAGCTGGGCCGGACTCTGTCGTAACCTGATGACAGCGAGGCGCTTAAATTATCGTGCAGGCCGGCGGCGGCTCGGAGCCGCCCCCGGATCCTGCGCTGATGCCGCCACCTCGTCCCGAGATGGGGCGAGGCCTCGACGGCGCGCTCAGCGCGCCTCGCTGACGCGCCGGGTCGCCCGCTGCTCCTTCTTGTAGGCGGTGATCGCCGCCGAGCAGCCGGGGGTCAGCTTCTTGAGATTGGCCTTGAAGCAGGCCTCCACCTCCGGGCCGCCCGGCGCGTAGGCGCTGCAGTAATCCATGTAGTCGCCGGTGCAGTATTGCTTGAGCGCCTCCCGGGCCGGGGATTGCGCCGCGAAGGCCGCGGCCGGGCCGAGGCACAGACCGATGGCCAACAGGGCCGTCTTGGTCGCAGTCATGGACATCCTTTACTCGTCCAGGCCGCGCGAGCGCGTCGCGCGGCAATGGGCGGGGCGGATGGACGCCAAGGATGGCGTCACCATGACACCCGGATGGCACGAATGCAGATCAGCCATGCCCAATATTGTGGGCCAAGCCGATCTGCCGGTCAGTGCGCGCCGACGCGGCGGGTCGGGACGAGGTCGTTGGCGATGATCTCGCCGAACGGACCGTCGTTGCGGGCATTGCCCGCCGGCCGGCCCGTGGTGGGGCGCAGCGGCAGCTTCGGGAAGACCAGCTCGGCGAAGCGGTAGGCCTCCTCCAGATGCGGGTAGCCCGAGAGGATGAAGCGGTCGATCCCGAGATCGATGTACTCCTTCATCCGGTCGGCGACCTGATTGGCCGAGCCGACCAGAGCCGTCCCGGCGCCGCCGCGGACGAGGCCGACGCCGGCCCAGAGGTTCGGCGCCACCACGAGCTTGTCGCGGCTGCCGCCGTGGAGCGCCATCATGCGGCTCTGGCCGACGGAATCCTGCCGCTTCAGGGTCTCCTGCGCCTTGGCGATGGTGGCGTCGTCGAGCTTCGAGATCAGCTGCCCGGCGGCGTCCCAGGCCTCCCCTTCCGTCTCCCGGGCGATGACGTGCAGGCGGATGCCGTACGAGAAGGTCTTGCCCTTCGCTTCGGCGGCCTGCCGGGCGGCGGCGATCTTTTCCGCGACCTGGGCCGGCGGCTCGCCCCAGGTGAGGTAGACGTCGCAATGCTCGGCCGCGACCTCCATCCCGGCGGGCGAGGAGCCGCCGAAATAGAGCGGCGGATAGGGCTTCTGCACCGGCGGGAAGATCACCCGGCCGTTCTCGGTGCGCAGGTGCTCGCCCTGGAAGGTCACGGTCTCGCCCGCGAGCAGGCCGCGCCAGATCGTCAGGAACTCGTCGGTGACCGCGTAGCGCGCGTCGTGGGACAGGAACACGCCGTCGCCGGCGAGCTCCACCGGGTCGCCGCCGGTGACGACGTTGATCAGGAGGCGCCCGTCCGAGATCCGGTCGAGGGTCGCGGTCATGCGCGCCGCCGCGGCGGGCTCCATCAGGCCCGGCCGCACCGCCACGAGGAAGCGCAGGCGCTTGGTCAGCGGCGCCAGCGCCGAGGCGACGATCCAGGAATCCTCGCAGGAGCGCCCGGTCGGCAGCAGCACGCCGTAATAGCCGAGCTCGTCCGCGCCTTGCGCGATCTGCCGGAGATAGGAGAGCGAGACCTCCCGGGCTCCCTCCTGGGCGCCGAGATAGCGCCCGTCGCCGTGGGTCGGCAGGAACCAGAGGACGTCGGCGCGCCCGTCAGTCGATGCGGTCATCGGAATCTCCCTTGCGGCCGGGGCCGGATGCGGAAAAGCCGGATCCGACTGCGCGCATCCGGCGATCTTCAAGAGCTAGGGCAGGCCGTTGCTTCGGGGCAACGGCGGCCCGCTTTCAGACGGTCGGCTGCGTGCCGAGCAGGTGATCGAGGATGCGGCCCTCGAGGCGGGCGAGATCCGGGTCGCCCCGCCGGCGCGGGCGCGGCACGTCCACCCGCAGGTCAAGGGCGATCCGGCCTTCTTCGATCACGAGGATGCGGTCGGCCAGCGCCACCGCCTCGGCGACGTCGTGGGTGACGAGGAGCGCCGTGAACCCTTGCGCCTGCCAGATCCGCTCGATCAGGTCCTGCATGCCGATCCGGGTTAGGGCGTCGAGGGCGCCCAGCGGCTCGTCGAGGGCGAGCAGGCCCGGCCGGCTCACCAGCGCCCGGGCCAGCGCCACGCGCTGCCTCTGGCCGCCCGACAGGGTGGCGGGCCACTGCCCGGCCTTGTCGGAGAGGCCGACTTCGGCCAGCGCTGCGAGCGCCCGCTCCCGGCGCTCGGCCCGGGAGCCGTGGCCGGACAGGCCGACCGCGACGTTGTCGACGACCCGCGCCCAGGGCAGCAGGCGCGGCTCCTGGAACATGATCCGCTTCGGCGGCTCGGAGCGGCGCAGGCTGCCGTCGGGCCCTTCGAGGTCGATGCGGCCGCCGGTCGGCGTCTCGAGGCCGAGGATCAGGCGCAGCAGGGTGCTCTTGCCGCAGCCGGAACGCCCGACCACCGCGGTGAACCCCCCGGCCGGCAGGAACAGGTTCAGGCCTTCGATGACGGCGTTGCCGTCGAAGCTCTTGTGCAGGTCGCGGACGGTGACGGCGATCCCGCGGCCGGCGGGTTCCGCGAGGGTGCGCGCCGGCGCGGTGGCGGCGGCCTGCCGGGGATCGGTGCCGAGGTCGGAAAGGGCCTCGCGGCGGACGGCGTCGAGCAGCATCAGGCGCTCCTGTAGGCGGGGTTCCAGGCGAGGCAGGCGCGCTCGAGCTGGCGGGTGAGCGCGTCGGCGAGCTTGCCGAGCGCCGCGTAGATCAGGATCGCCAGCACGACGACGTCGACCAGCATGAACTCGCGGGCCTGCATGGCCATGTAGCCCAGCCCCGAGGAGGCCGAGATCGTCTCGGCGACGATCAGGGTCAGCCACATGATGCCGAGCGCGTAGCGCAGGCCGACGAAGATCGACGGCAGGGCGCCGGGCAGCACCACGCGGGTGAACAGCTCGGTCCGGGACATGCCGTAGACCCGGCCCATCTCCACGAGGCCCGGATCCACCGAGCGGATGCCGTGCAGGGTGTTGGCGTAGATCGGGAAGAACACGCCGAGCGCCACGAGGAACAGCTTGGCCTCCTCGCCGATGCCGAACCACAGGATCACCAGCGGGATCAGCGACAGGTGGGGCACGTTGCGCACCATCTGCACCGAGGTGTCGGTCAGCCGCTCCGACAGGCGCGACAGGCCGTTGGCGAGGCCGAGCGCGAAGCCGATGCCGCCGCCGACCACGAAGCCCGCCAGCGCCCGCAGGGTGCTGACCCCGAGATTGGTCCAGAGCTCCCCGGTCCGCCCGGCCTCCCAGCCGGCCCGGACCACGTCGAGGGGCGCCGGCATGAACCGGTTGGAGACCAGGCCGGCCGAGACCGCGGCCTGCCAGCCCAGCAGGATCACCGCCGGCACGAGCCAGGGCAGGGCCGTGTCGCCCAGGCGCTCGAGCTTGGAGGGGCGCATCAGCGGTTCTCCGTCCGCTTCTCGGACTTGGTGTCGTTCGTGGGCCCGGGCGGCGTCCACACGGCGTCGGCGACCCGGATCGGCTTCGGGAGGAGGCCGAGACCGTGGAAGGCGTCGGCCACCTTCTGCTGGTCGGCGATCGCCGTCGCGTCGAGGGGTGCGACGCCGTAGGACAGGCGCCCCAGCGCGACGCCGAGGACCGGCGCGGGAATGCCCACCGAGGGGGCGAGTTCCGCCGCCACGGCCTCGGCATGGCCCTCGGCCCAGGCATCGACCGCCCCGATCGCCTTGAGCACGGCCGAGACGAGCTCGGGGCTCGCATCCGTGAAGCCGCGCCGGGACAGGTAGAACTGGCGGTTGGGGGCGAGCCCCTGCCCGTTGGCCCCCTGCCCGTCGACCAGGACCCGGGCCCCGGTGGCGCGCTCGGCGGCGGCCTGGAACGGGTCCCAGATCACCCAGGCATCGACCGAGCCGCGCACGAAGGCGGCGTTGGCATCCGCCGGCGCCAGGAAGGCGAGCGTCACCGCGTCGTAGGGCACGCCGGCCTGCGCCAGGGCGCGCACCAGCAGGTAATGGACGTTCGAGCCCTTGTTGAGCGCGATGGTCTTGCCGCGCAGCTCGGCGACGCTGCGGATCGGGCTGTCCTTGGGCACGAGGATCGCCTCGCCCCGCGGGGCCGGCGGCTCGGCGGCGACGTAGCGCAGCTCCGCGCTCGCCGCCTGGGCGAAGATCGGCGGCGCCTCGCCCGCCGAGCCGAAATCGATCGCCCCGGCATTCAGCGCCTCCAGCAGCGGCGGCCCGGACGGGAATTCCGACCACGCCACCGTCGTGCCGAGTGGCTGGAGCGCCTTCTCCAGGGTGCCGCGACCCTTCAGCAGCACGAGGGAGCCGTATTTCTGGTAGCCGATCCGGATGCTTCCGGCCGCGCGGGCCGGCCGCAGCAGCGCGGCCGCCGCCAGGCCGAGCCCGGCGGACAGGAGCAGCCGGCGGCTCGGGGCGGGGCCGCTGGCGGGCGACAGGGACAGCGCGCGGGGCGATCGGTCGGTCATAGCTCTCTGCGGTCGGTCTCAGCCGTTGCGGGCGGGGGCGGTCCAGACCGCGTCGGCGATACGGATCGGCTTGGGGATCAGCTTCAGGGCGTGGAAGCGGTCGGCGACCCGCTGCTGCTCGGCGACGACGCGGTCGGTCATCGGGCCGATCACGTAGTCGGTCCGGTCCACCGCCCGCCGCGTCGCGGCCAGCGGCACGCCGGTGCCCTGCGACAGGAGTTCGGCCACCGCGCCGCGATTCTGCATGCACCAGGCCGCCACCTCGCCCAGCGCCGCGATCACCGCGGTGAGCGCCGGCCCCTGACGCTCCGCGAAGGGCCGGCTCGCCAGGAAGAAGTTGTTCTGCGGGGTGACGTCGGTGGCGCGCACCAGCACGCGCACGCCCTCCCCCTGCTCGGCGATGGCGAAGTACGGGTCCCAGATCGTCCAGGCGTCGATGCTGCCCCGGGCGAAGGCGGCCGCGGCATCCGCGGGCGCCAGCGTCAGAGGCTCGATGTCGGCGTAGCTCAGGCCGGCCTTCTCCAGGGCCGCGATGGTCAGGTTGTGGGCGCTCGATGCCTTGGCGAAGGCGACGCGCTTGCCCTTGAGCTCGGCGAGGCTGCGGATCTCCGAGCCTTTCGGCAACAGGATCCCGGCGCCGGAGCCGCCGGCCTCCTGGGCGGCCGCGTAGACGAGGTTGGAGCGCGCGGCCTGTGCGAAGATCGGCGGGGCGTCGCCGGTCTGGCCGAGATCGATGCCATCCAGCGACAGGGCTTCCAGCAGCGGTGGCCCGAAGGAGAACTCGACCCAGCGCACCGACCGCCCGAGGGGCTCCAGGCGCTTCTCGATGATTCCCTGCTGCTTGGCGACGACCAGGATGCCGTTCTTCTGGTAGCCGATGCGCACCAAGCCGGACTCGGCCGCGACGGCGCGCCGGCCCAGAGCCGGTGCAAGGGGAAGGGCCGCGAGGGCGGCCAGCAGGGCGCGTCGGTCGAGCATCGGCCGCCTTACTCCGCCGCGGCGAGCGCGAGCGGGGCCGCACGATGGAGGAGCAGCGCGGCGAGCTGCCCGCCGGCCTCGGTGGCGCGGGCGCGCACGCCGACGTCGGTCAGCACGCCGTCGCTGAAATCGGAATCGGAGGCGTAGACCGCCGTCGGGATCTGGAGCGCGCCGAAGAATCCGAACAGCGGCCGGAAGGCGTGCTCGACCACGAGGGCGTGGCGTGGACCGCCGCCGGTGGCCACGATGGCCACGGGCTTGCCGGCCAGCACTGCCGGATCGACCAGGTCGAACAGGTGCTTGAACAGGCCGGTATAGGCGCCCTTGTAGACCGGCGAGCCGACCACGAGCCCGTCCGCCTCCTCGACCGCCGCGAGCACGCTGCGGGCGGCCGGCGCGAGCTGGTCGCGGCTCCAGGCGGCCCCGAGACCCGGGCCGGCATCGACGAAGTCGAGGATGCGGGCGTCGAGGGCGGCCTGGGCGCTCGCCTCGCGCAGCACGGCATCCACCAGGGTGCGTGTCTTGGACGGGCGCTGCAGGTTCGCGCTCAGCCCGACGAGTCTCGGTCGTGTCATTCCAGGTGCCTTGCGGTGGGGCGGGAGGGCGAATCGCTTCCGTCGCGAGGAACGGAGGCTGCGCGATCGGACATCCAAACCGGGCACCAGAATTGATGGCCGGCGCGACCGACGTCAATGAAACGGCTTTCCGAATTCCTCCGTAAGAGAAAAATATTCTCCTCACGATCGCGGTTTTCGAGCCCTGTTTTATCTCGCATGATTGGCGGATTGCGCGCGATCGACCATCGCGGTCTGTCTCAAAACAGCCGACGACGATGGTTTCGTCTCTTGAGCCGGCGATTTCTGGGATAAATTACTCCACAGAGGCTGGCCGATGAGACATTCTGCTAAGTCGCGATGGTTTGTGCGGTGCGGTCCGGCAATGCGGTGCGCGCGCGCATCCGGTGCCGAGTCGAACGGGCGGCCTCAGCGCTGAACACGCCGCGGCAGGGCCGCCTCGCCGAGCCCGATCCGGGCCATCACAACGTCTACCGCTTCGATCCGGCCAGCGCCGCCCTGACGTGCGTGGCCGCGCGCGGACAGCCCAAGGGCCTCGCCTTCGCGCCCGACGGGCGCACGCTCGACGTCACCGACACCGCGCACACGGCGGGTGGCGACGGGCACAGGATCTAGGCCTGCCCGGTGGCGGCCGATCAGACACTGGGCGAGAGGCGCGCCGTCGTCGAGGCCGAGCCCGGCGTTCCGGATGGGCTGTGCGTCGACCGCGGCGGCTGGATCTGGACGCGTTCCGGGGCCGGCATTCAGGTCTTCTCGGTGGACGGTCACCGGCTCGGACTGATCCCGGTCTGCTCGAATTGCTGCTTCGGTCCGGGGGAGGCGCGCCGGTTCATCACGTCCAAGGCGCACCTCTACGCGATCGACTTGGCCGCCGGGCCGAGCTGATCGCGCCCGGCGCGGCGCACGAAAAAGGGCCAGCCGCGATGGCTGGCCCCGATCATCCGCCGTGGCGGAGGGCTTACTCGGCCGCGGTCATCTCGGCCGTGAAGTGGCCGCACCAGTCGCCCGACGAGACCACCGGCCACAGGCCCTTGGATTCCGGCTCCGGCTGGCTGACCGGCGGGTTGAACCGGCACAGGCCGGCGTCGCCCAGGGCGGCGGCGCCATTGCCCTTGTGCTCGTCGAAGAACTTGCAGCTCTCGCAATGCGCGTTGGCCATGTCGCGGGTCTCCTGATCGGATCGGCGTGGTGCCGTTCTCTCTTGCGAATTAGAACAACTATAATCTGAGAGTCAATGCGGCGCCGGGCCGGAGGTTCCGGCGGATGGCGCGCCACCCGGGTATCGGACCCCCCCGGTCGAGCGCCCGGCGGCGCCGGCCCGTCCGGGCGCGCCCGGAAACGGTGCGGCCGCGCGGATGATCCGCGCGGCCGGTCTCGATCAACCCGGAGCGTCGCGGGCCGGCCCGCGACGCTCCGGGCCCGGCGTCAGTTGCTGCCCGGCCCCCTGGCGAGGCCCGCCAGCGTGAACAGGTCCACCGACAGCTTCGCGCCGACCACGACGGCATCGGGGATCGCCCGCGGCCGGAAGGCGAATTTCTCCTGCGGCTGCGGGTTGATGACGTATTGCAGGTTCGGCATCAGGCGCACCGCCGGGGTGAGCTGGATACCGTAGCTCAGCTCCAGGATGGTCTGCGTGGCGGCGATGCCGCGGTTGTCGAGGCCGAGCGACGCACGCGCGGCCCGGTAATTGGCGAGGCCGAGCGGCGAGAAATGCTCCAGCGCGAAGCCGACGCCCAAGATATCGTAGGGACGGCCCGGGAAAGTGCCGGTGAGGACGGCGCCGCCGTTCAGGAAGTAGTCTTCGTACTGGCGGCCGCCGGTCCCGGCCAGGAAGGTCCCGAACAGGGTCAGGCCCTGGACGGCGGTCGGATCCGGACGCCAGACCATCTGGTCGAACCGGGCGTAGATCGCCGACCGGCCGAACCGGGTCAGCGGGTCGAGGCCGCTGAGCAGGTAGGCGCCCCGGCGCACGTCCTGCACCGGATCCGTGTAGTCCGACTGGTCGATGATCGCGCCGATGCCGTAGTTGCGCGGAAGCGGGTCGTTGCCGAAATTGGTCGAGTAGCCGACCTCCACCGGCACCACGACGCCGGTGGCGCCCCGGGTCGACTAGTCGATGCCGTTCTGGTCGTCCTGCTGATCGCGCGGATTCACCTCGTAGACGCCGGCATGCACGAACACCGTGTCGGTGACCCAGGCCTTGCCGTGGGCGCCCCAGGTTGCGATCGGCCACCACGTGAGGTTCGTCATCTTGAACACCCCCTTCGGAGCGCCGCAGATGCCGTTGTTCTGGAAGTTGCAGTAGAACGGCGAGGCCAGGAAGTTCGGATTGGCCAGGAGGCGGCCGACCTCGACGTCGAGGCGGTTGTCGAACAGCTTCTGCTCGTAGGACAGCGACGAGAGATGCGCGGTCTGGCCGCCGCCGTAGATCTCCTGCACGCTGGTGGTGTTGCCGATGAAGTCGTTCGACAGGCTGCGCCCGTGGCGCTCCGTCACGATGGCGTGGACCGCGCCGCCGTCGATCCCGGCGAGGCGGCCGAGATCGGCGTCGAGGCCGAAGAACACCTGGCCGGCATAATCCGAGCCCTGGCGGATCCCGCCCTTCGGGTTGGCGGCGAACTCGCCCGTGTAGTTCAGGACCATGGTGATCCCGTTGCCGAGGTCGAGCGTGCCGGGCGGCAGGCTGGGCGGGGCCGCGGTGCTGCCCTGCGCGATGCTCGAGGCCGCCGCGCTGCTGGCGCCCGCGAAGCTCCGGGCCTCACGGATGGTCCGGCGCCGGGCGCGGTTCGCGCGGTACTGAGCCTTCTGCGCGCGGCTCGCCTTCGGGCCCGGCCGCACCAGAGCCGGTGCCCCGTCGAGGGCGGGATCCGCCTGTTGGGCCTCGGCCGGCCCTATGCCCGCCGAGACCGTGACGGCGCACAAGGCGAGCGCCGCCCATCGCGTGGTCTTCCTCATGATTGACTCCCCCAATGACGCGCGGCCCTGATCGGCTCTGTCGCGTTCGTGTTCCGCTCGGACCCGTGCCGGTCAGTCCGTGAAGGCCTCCACGGTCCGGCGCTCGCCGCGCAGGAAGGCGTCGGCGACATGGGTGAGCGGATTCAGGTCGACGTCGCTGGCGCCGGAGCGGACCAAGGCGGCGAAACGGTCGTAGAGGCCGCGGTACTCGGCCTCGGGCGGCAGCGGCTGGTCCCGGCCGTCGATCGTGAGGACCGCGCCGCCCCGCGACAGCACCAGGGTCCCGTCGTCGGTCTCCACCCGGATGTCCCAGGTCTGCGGACCGGTCTGGCGCCAGTCGAACACGGCCCGGATCGGGGTGCCGGCGGCGTCCCCGAAGCGCAGGTCGGCGGCGATCGGCGCCTGCCGGTTCGCCGGAACCTCCAGGATCGCGCCGGTCAGGAAGAAGGGCGGCAGGATGCGGGTCGCGATCGACAGGGCGTTGATCCCCGGATCGAACACGCCCATCCCGCCGGCTTCCCAGATCCAGTCCTGGCCCGGGTGCCAGTGGCGGACATCCTCCATCCAGGCGATCGACACCGCGCGGATCCGGCGCCCCGCCAGCCAGCGCCGCGCGGGCTCGACGCCGGACGCGTATCGGGAGTGCCAGCTGGCGAAGAGGCTCACGCCCCGCGCCCGCGCCGCCGCCACGAGAAGCCCGATCTCGGCCAGGCTCGCCCCCGGGGGCTTCTCCAGGAAGACGTGGAGGCCCGCCTCGATCGCCGCCAGGGCCGCCTCGAACCGGGCCTGCGGCGGCTGGCACAGGGCCACCGCCTCGAGACCGTGCCGACCCGCGAGCATCTCGGGCAGGGTCCGGTAGTTCGGCACCCCGTCATACGTACCCTGGCGGCTCGCCACCGCCGCGAGGGTGTAGTCCGGCGAGGCGCCGATCACCGGCAGGTGCTGGTCGCGGGCGATCTTGCCGACGCCCACCAGCCCGATGCGGATCGGGTTCGCCATCTCACAGCACCGTCACGGTTGGATCGGCCGCTGGGGCGACCGCCAGGGCATTGCGCAGGGGCAGCGCGAACGGGGCGGCTTCGATCTCGAACACGTCGCCGGGCCGGGCGGTGACGCCGTCGCTGAACGAGAGCGTGGCGGTTCCGAAGCAGTGGACATGCACGTCGCCGGGCCGGCGGAACGGCGCGTATTTGAAATGGTGCCGCTCCAGGTTTTCGACGGTGTGGGACATGTTCGCCTCCCCCGAGAGGAACGGCTTCTCCCAGAGCACGGTGCCGTCGCGCAGGATGCGGCTCACGCCGCGCACGTCCGGCGGCAGGGCGCCGAGCCACAGCTCCGGGCCGAGCGCGGCCGGGCGGAGCTTCGAATGCGCGAGCCACAGGTCGTTGCCGCGCTCCGTCACGTGGTCGGAGAACTCGTTGGCGAGGGCGAAGCCGAGGCGCACCGGCGTGCCGGCGGCGTCGATCTGGTAGATCCCGGCAATCTCCGGTTCCTCGCCGCCGTCGAGGGCGAAGGCCGGCGAGACCAGCGGCTCGCCGGAGGCGATCAGGCAGGAGCCGTCGCCCTTGTAGAACCATTCCGGCTGGACGCCCGCCTCTCCCGGCGCCGGCCTGCCGCCCTCGACGCCCATCCGGAACATGCGCATCGAGTCGGTCGGCGCCGGATCGGCCGCCGCGGCGCGGTGCATCCTGTCCCGCCCCTCCGCGGAGCCGAGATGCGTCAGGCCGGTGCCGCTGAGCAGCAGGTGCGCGGGATCCGCGTGGTCGATCGGCGGGAGCAGGCGCACGGTGTCGAGATCGACGGCCTCGCCCAGCCCGGCCCGGGCCGCCGTCGCGGCCAGATCGTCCCCGGCCGCGAGGGCCTGTCGCGCCAGCGCGAGGACGCTGTCGACGCCGAGGATCTGGCGGGCCAGGCCATCGGCCGGCAGCGCCACGCCACGCCCCGCGTCCCGTCGGGCCGACGGAATTGTAGGAGTGATTGTCCCATGTTGCGTTCCTCCCGGGAGCGGCCGCGTTGGGTCGCCCCGAAGACGCGCCTTCTGCGGGCGCGATGGCCTGTCAGGGATCCGGCGGCGGGTTGAGGGTGCCGTCGATCCGGCGCGCAAGGCGCCAGGGATTGGCCGGACGCAGGGGCGCCGGCAGCAGCGCGTCGGGCAGGTCCTGGTAGCAGACCGGGCGCAGGAACCGCTCGATCGCCAGGGTGCCGACCGAGGTGCTGCGGCTGTCCGAGGTCGCCGGGAACGGGCCGCCATGCACCATCGCGGGGGCGACCTCCACGCCGGTGGGCCAGCCATTGGCGAGGATGCGGCCGGCCTTGCGCGCCAGCAGCGGCACCAGCCCGGCGGCGAGATGCTCGTCCGCGCGGTCGAGGTGCAGCGTCGCCGTGAGCTGCCCCCCGAGGGCCGTGATGACCCGGATGATCTCCGCCAGGCCGGCGGCCGCCACCAGGATCGCCGCGGGGCCGAACATCTCGTCGGCGAGCGCCGGGTTCGCCAGGAAGCTGCGCGCGTCCGTGCGCAGCAAGGTGGCGGGGGCGCCGCCCGGTCCGGCCGTGCTCCCGCGCGCCGCGACCGTCACGCCCGGGCGGTCCGCCATCGCGGCCACCGCGTGCTCGAAGCGGTCGCGGATGTCGGCGGTCAGCATCGTGTGCGGCACGCTCGCCCGGATCGCCGCCCCGGCCGCCTCCGCGAAGGCGTCGATCTCGGGACCCGCGATCCCGATCAGCAGGCCCGGATTGGTGCAGAACTGGCCGGCGCCCAGCGTCAGGGACTGGACGAAGCCGGCCGCGAGGCCGGTCCCTCGGTCCCGCAGCGCACCGGGCAGGAGCAGGACGGGATTGACCGCGCTCATCTCGGCATAGACCGGGATCGGCTCGGGACGGCCGGCCGCCACCCGCATCAGCGCGAGCCCGCCCCCGCGCGACCCGGTGAAGCCCACGGCCTTGATCCGGGGATCGGCGACCAGCGCGGCGCCGAGGGCGTTCGACGGTCCCGGAAGGTAGGAGAACACGCCCGCGTGCAGGCCCGAGGCGGCCAAAGCCGCGCGCAGGGCCCGCGCCACCAGCTCCCCGGTTCCGGGATGGGCGGGATGACCCTTCACCACGACCGGGCAACCGGCCGCGAGTGCCGAGGCGGTGTCGCCGCCCGCCACCGAGAAGGCGAGCGGGAAGTTGCTCGCCCCGAACACCGCCACGGGCCCGATCGCGACATGGCGCCGGCGCAGGTCCGGCCGCGGCAGCGGCTGTCGTTCCGGCAGCGCCGGATCGATCGTCGCCCGGACCCACGCGCCCGACCGGACGAGATCCGCGAACAGGCGGAGCTGGCCGACCGTGCGGGCCCGCTCGCCCTCCAGGCGCGCACGGGGCAGCCCGGTCTCGGCCATCGCCCGTTCGATGAGGGACGGGCCGAGATCGGCGATGCCCGCCGCCGCCGCTTCCAGGGCCTGCGCGCGCGTCCCGGGATCGGTCTCCGCGTAGCTCGGGAACGCCGCGTCGGCGAGCGCGCAGGCCGCCGCGACCTCCCGTGTTCCAGCCACCGCGAAGCGCGGTTCCAGCGCCGCCCCGGACGCCGGATCGAACGCCTGGAAGGTCTCCTCGGTCGTTACCTCCGCGGCACCGATCAGGGCGCTACCCCGGATCGCTCCGTGCTCTGCAGCCTGTTTACTCATACAAATAAACTAGATCAGTTTGCTCTGCGTCGCAAGCGCCGCGGCCCTTCCGCCCAGGGGGTGTCGCCGCTTGCGCTCCTACAACTTCCAAGTACGATCGCGGCGATCCTGCCCCGGACCGGTGGCTCGGACCGGAGGTGACGTGGTGAGGCAGGGTCGCGGTCTGGAGGATATCAAGCTTCCGCTTGCCTCAGGCTCGCGTCGCATCCACGGATCGGTCGCCCGGGATCTGGGCGTCGCGATCCTGGGCGGCCGCTACGCGCCCGGCGACGTGCTGCCGGGCGAGATCGAGTTCTCGGAACAGCTGAACGTGTCGCGGACCGCGTATCGCGAGGCGATTCGCATCCTGAGCGCCAAGGGCCTCGTCGAGAGCCGGCCGCGCACCGGGACGCGGGTCAGCCAGCGGAGCCGGTGGAACCTGCTCGACCCGGATATCCTGGCCTGGGCCTTCGAGGCGGAGCCGAGCGAGGCCTTCATCCGCGACCTGTTCGAGCTGCGGATGATCGTCGAGCCGGCGGCGGCCGCCTTGGCCGCCGAGCGGCGCTCGAGCCTCGACGTCGCCCGGATGGGCCACGCCCTCGAGGAGATGGGCCGCCACGGCCTCGCCACCGAGGCCGGGCGGGCCGCCGATCAGGCCTTTCACGACCTGATCCTGGAGGCCGCCCGCAACGGCCCCTTGATGGCCCTGTCGAGTTCCATCGCGGCCGCGGTCACCTGGACGACGATCTTCAAGTATCGGCGCCAAGTCATGCCGCGGGACCCGATGCCCGATCACCGGGCTCTCTACGAGGCGATCGTGTCGGGGGACCCGGCCGCCGCCCGCGCGACGATGACCGAGCTGATCCGCCTCGCTCTGTCCGACACCGAGATGGCGCTGCGGCCCTGAGGGGCCCGGTTTCCGAGGGCTTGCCCTTCGGTGGCAGGCCCCCCTTCCGCGCCCGCGAAGGTTCCTGGCTCCGCCCGGTCCAAGTGTTCGACCCGGCCCATCGACGCCACGCTCCTGCAGAGGCGGCTCAATCGCCCGCCCCGTCCTTCCGGGGTCGCGAAGCGGAACCCGGAAGGACGGGGCGGACCTTGAATTCGCAGGCCGATCCCGAGCCCAGCCGGGTCCGGGATCGCCGTGTCTCAGTGGTTGTCGCGCGGCAGGCCGCTGGTCTGCGCGATCCGCTGAAAGCGCTCGGCGCCCTCCAGGATCGCGCCGGTATGCATCTGCCCGACGGCGGCGCGCTGCATCGCCTGCCAGGGGGTCTGCGAGGCCGGATAGGCGTAGCCGCCGGCCTCCTCCAGGGCGCGGCGGCGGCGGCCGATCTCGTCGGCATCGACCAGCATGTCGGCGGTTCCGCGTCGCAGGTCGACCCGCACGCGGTCGCCGGTGCGCAGCAGGGCGAGGCCGCCGCCCGCCGCCGCCTCCGGCGAGGCGTTCAGGATCGACGGCGAGGCCGAGGTGCCGGACTGGCGCCCGTCGCCGAGGCACGGCAGCGCGTGCACGCCGGCCCGGATCAGCTGCGCGGGCGGCCGCATGTTCACCACCTCGGCCGCTCCGGGATAGCCCACCGGCCCGGCCCCGCGCATCACCAGGAGGGTCTCGTCGGTGATCCCGAGGCTCGGATCGTCGATCCGGGCGTGGTAATCCTCCGGCCCGTCGAACACCACGACGGGGCCCTCGAAGGCATCGGGATCCTCGGGGTTCGAGAGGTAGCGGGCGCGGAATTCCGGGCCGATCACGCTGGTCTTCATGATGGCGGCCTCGAACAGGTTGCCGCGCAGGACCAGGAACCCGGCCGCCTCCTTCAGAGGCCGGTCGATCGGTCGGATCACGTCCTCGTCCTCGATCACGGCGCCGCGGCAATTCTCGCCGATGGCGCGCCCGTTTACCGTGAGGGCGTTCTCGTGGATCAGCCCGCGGCTCATGAGCTGCGCCACGACGGCCGGGAGGCTGCCGGCGCGGTAGTAATCCTCGCCGAGATAGGCGCCGGCCGGCTGCAGGTTCACGAGGAGCGGCACGTCGAGCCCGTGGGTCTGCCAGTCGGCGATGTCGAGCGCGACCCCCATGTGCCGGGCGAGTGCCGCGAGATGGATCGGCGCGTTGGTCGAGCCGCCGATCGCCGAATTGACCACGATGGCGTTGAGGAAGGCGTCGCGGGTCAGGATGTCGGAGGGTTTCAGATCCTCCGCCACCATGGCGACGATGCGCTTGCCGGTCTGGTAGGCGACCTCCTGCCGGTCGCGGTAGGGCGCCGGGATCGCCGCCGAGCCGGGCAGCATCATGCCCAGCGCCTCGGCCAGCGTGTTCATGGTGGTGGCCGTGCCCATCGTGTTGCAGAAGCCGGTCGAGGGCGCCGACGAGGTCACGAGCTTGATGAAGCCGTCCTGGTCGATCTCGCCGGCCGCCAGCATCTCGCGGGCCTTCCAGACGATCGTGCCGGAACCCGTGCGCTGGCCCTTGAACCAGCCGTTCAGCATCGGCCCGACCGACAGGGCGATGGCCGGGATGTTCACGGTGGCGGCCGCCATCAGGCAGGCCGGGGTGGTCTTGTCGCAGCCCGTGGTCAGCACCACCCCGTCCAGCGGGTAGCCGTAGAGCAGCTCCACGAGGCCGAGATAGGCGAGGTTGCGGTCGAGGCCGGCGGTCGGCCGCTTCCCGGTCTCCTGGATCGGATGGACGGGGAATTCGAGGGCGATCCCGCCCGCCTCGCGGATGCCCTCGCGGATCCGCTCCGCGAGGACGAGATGGTGGCGATTGCACGGGGACAGGTCCGAGCCGGTCTGGGCGATGCCGATGATCGGCTTGCCCGAGCGCAGCTCCTCCAGGCTGAGGCCGAAGTTCAGGTAGCGCTCGAGATAGAGCGCCGTCATGTCGATATTGTCGGGGTTGTCGAACCAGGCGCGCGAGCGCAGGGGCCGTGCAATCGGTCGGTCGGTCATTTGTGCGTCCGGTGGGCGGGGCTGGTCGAGAAGCGGTAGGTGATGACGTTCCGGTAGGTCTTGCCGGGATCCAGCCGGGCCGAGCCGAAGGCCGGCTGGTTCGGCGTATCGGGAAAGAGCTCCGGCTCCAGCGCCAGGGCGTCCGACTGCCGGTAGGCGAGGCCGGATTTACCCACCACGGTCGCGTTGAGGAAGTTGCCGGCGTAGAATTGCACGCCCGGCTGATTGCTCGACACGTCGAGAACGCGGCCCGAATCCGGATCCTCGACCCGTGCCACGAGGTGCGGCCCGGCCGTTGGCGCGTCGGTCACGACCCAATTGTGATCGTAGCCGCGCCCGCGCACGATCTGGATGTCCCGCCCATCGCGGATGCGCGCGCCGATCACCGTGGGCTTGCGGAAATCGAAGGGCGTGCCCACCACCGGCAGGTGCTCGCCGGTCGGGATCAGGGTGGCGTCGACCGGCGTGAACCGCTCGGCCGGGATGGTCAGGACGTTGTCGAGGATCGAGCGGCCCGACCCCTCGCCCGCGAGGTTGAAGAAGCTGTGGTTCGTCAGGTTGACGATCGTCGGCTTGTCGGTCGTGGCCTCGTAGGTCACCGAGAGGGTGTTGCTCGCCTCCAGCGTGTAGGTGGCGGTCGCCGTCAGCGTGCCGGGATAGCCCTCCTCGCCGTCCGGGCTGACGTAGCGTAGGGTCACCGACGGGGCCGCGCCGCCCTTCACCTCGGTGATCGTCCAGAGCCGCTTGTCGAAGCCCGCGCTGCCGCCGTGCAGGGCGTTGGGTCCGTCGTTGGTGGCCAGCGCGTAGCTCTGGCCGTCGAGGGTGAAGCGCCCGGCGCGGATCCGGTTGGCGTAGCGCCCGACGCTCACGCCGAAATAGCTGCCCTTGCTCAGGTAGCTGGCGAGGTCGCCGTAGCCGAGCACGACGTCGGCCGCCTTGCCGGTCCGGTCCGGCACCTCGAGCACCCGCAGCAGCGCCCCCCAGGACAGGATGCGCGCGGTGACCCCCTCGTCGTTCGTCAAGGTCACCTCCTCGACGGTGCGGCCGTCCGGCAGGGTGCCGAACACCGTCCGGACCGGCTCGGCCGCCTGGGCCAGTGCCGGAAGTCCCGCGCAGGCGCAGAGCGCCACCGTTCCCAAGCCACGCATGGATTCTCCCCCCTTCGTCGTGCACCGTACTGCCGATCCTGCGCCGACGCGTGACGGGCGGCCGCGGTTGACGGCCGCGACCCCGATATATACTCAGACAAATGAACTCCACAACACGGTGCCCCGGCAAGGCGGCCCGATGGGAGAGGAAAGGCCCGATGGCAGGACCAATCGCGCACGTCGATCCGTCCGCCGCCCGGACGGCCGCGGCGATCGCGCGCGACCGGGGCGGCTACGGCGCGGCCCTGTCGCTGCTGGCGAGCCTGTTCTTCATGTGGGGCTTCATCACGGTCATCAACAACACGCTGCTGCCGCACCTGCGCAGCGTCTTCGACCTCGACTACACGCAGACCACGCTGATCGAGTCGGTCTGGTTCATCGCGTATTTCGTGGCCTCGATCCCGGCGGCGAAGCTGATCGCCCGCATCGGCTACCAGCGCGCCCTGGTGACGGGCCTCGGCATCATGGCGGTGGGCACGCTCGGGATGATCCTGGCGTCCCGCCAGGTCTCCTACGCGATCACGCTCGCCGCCCTGTTCGTGATCGCCAGCGGCATCACCCTGCTGCAGGTCGCCGCCAACCCCTACGTGGCGGTGGTCGGCCCGAGCGAGAGCGCCCCGGCGCGGCTCAACCTCGTGCAGGCGTTCAACTCCCTCGGGACCACCCTGGCGCCGCTGTTCGGCGGCTATCTGATCCTGGGCCGCTCCGCCTCCGGCAACGCCGCGCCGGGGACCGTGCTCACCCCCGCCGAGCGCCTGGCCGACGCGCAGTCGGTGCAGCTCCCCTACCTGATCGTGGCGGCGATCCTGGTGATGCTCGCCGTGGTGATCGCCCGGTTCCCGCTGCCCGCGATGGGCGGCGCCGACGGTGCCGTCGCGCCGGCCGCCGCGGACGAGCACGCCGGCCGGTCGCTCTGGCGGCACCGCAACCTCGTCCTCGGCGTGCCGGCGATTTTCATCTACCTGATCGCCGAGATCGGCGTGTCGAACCTGTTCATCAACTTCGTGGCGCAGCCCGCGATCGGCGACCTGACGCACGCCCAGGCCGCGCGCTACCTGTTCCTGCTCTGGGGTGGGATGATGGTCGGCCGTTTCGTCGGCAGCTACCTGATGCAGCGCCGGCCGGCCGAGGCCGTGCTGGCCGGCGCGGCCATTGGCGCCTGCGCGGTGATGCTGGTCGCGGCCTTCGCCACGGGCCCTGTAGCGATGTGGGCGCTGATCTCGGTCGGGCTGTTCCACGCGATCATGTTCCCGACGATCTTCACCCTCGGAATCCGCGGGCTCGGCCCGCTGACCGAGGCGGGATCGGGTCTGCTGATCATGGCGATCGCCGGCGGGTCGCTGGTGGTGGTGCAGGGCTGGGCGGCGGACCGGTTCGGATTGCAGCATTCCTTCCTGATCACGGCGGCGTGCGAGCTCTACGTCCTGTTCTACGCGCTCTGGGGCTGCCGGCCGGGCGCTTCCGGCCGACGGCCCGAGGGCGCCTGATCGGCGATCGGACCAGAGAGGGACCATGGATCCGCAGATCCGCATCGTCCCCCGGGCCGAGCGCGACCGGCTCGGCGAGGGACCCGTCTGGGTGCCGGAACGGGAGCGCCTCTTCTGGGTCGACATCGAGGCGCCGGCCCTGCGCTGGCTCGACCTCGCGAGCGGTGCAGCGGGCACCCGCCCCTTTCCGGAGCCGCTGGGCTGGATCATCCCCCGGGCCGGCCGGCGGGATTTCATCGTCGGTCTGAAGAGCGGGTTTGCGGTCTTCGACCTCGAGGCCGGCCGGCTGACCCCGATCGGCGATCCCGAGCCCGAATACCCGGACAACCGCCTGAACGACGCCAAGGTCGATGGCGCCGGCCGGATCTGGGCGGGGAGCATGCACCAGGCCGAGACGGCGGTGTCGGGCGCCCTGCACCGGCTCGATCCCGACCTGACCTGGCGGCGGATGGATACCCGCTACGGCGTCGCCAACGGCCCGACCTTCAGCCTCGACGGCCGGATCCTCTATCACAGCGACAGCGCCGCCCGGACGGTCTACGCCCTCGATCTCGCCGGGGACGGCACGTTGTCCGGCAAGCGGGCCTTCCTGCGCTTCCCGGACGATTGGGGCTGGCCCGACGGGATGACCACGGATGCGGAGGGCTGCCTCTGGATCGCCCATTGGGGCGGCGCCCGGATCAGCCGCGTGGATCCGGATGGGCGCCTGATGCGCGCGATCCCCCTCCCCGCCCCCAACATCACGAGCTGCGCCTTCGCGGGCGCGGAGCTGAACCGCCTGTTCGTCACCTCGGCGTCGCGGGGTGCCGAGCACGTGCCGGAGTCCGGGGCCCTGTTCGAACTCGATGTCGGTGTCAGGGGCCTGCCGCCCCGCGCCTTCGGCGGCTGAGGCAGGTCCCGCCCGGAACGCGCGGACTGGTTGCCCTGCCCCCGCTGCCCCCGCTGCACGCGCGGAGGCGGCAGCGTGCCCGCGCCTTTCGGCAAATCGCCTGTCGACCGGCCGCCGGGAGCGGTATGCGAGTCCCGTGGTCCGCCGGCTCCCGTGCCCTGACTCAGACGGACGGTTCAGGGGATCGGCTGACGGCTGCGAGGATGTCGGTGGCGGGTTTGGTCCAGACGAAAGGTCTGGCGCGCCGATTGTGCGCGGCGCGGTCGCGTTTCATCGCCGCCTGCCGGTCGATCTGGCGCTTCTCGTCGATGGACCGCACCACGCCGTGGGCGGGTGGGTCCATGTCCAGGCCGACCACGCCGGGATCCCATCGAACAGGTTCGATGGGGGCCCGTTCTCGACCTTGGCGGCGAAGGCCGGATCGCGCGAGCGCTTGAAGCTGCGCAGCCGGTGCGGCAGGAGGCGGTGAGCGTCGAAGATCCGCTGCACGGCACGCAACGAGATCCCGACAGCGCGGGCCACGGCACGGCCGGTCCAGTGGGTGACCTCGCCCGGCGGCTCCGAGCAGGTCAGCGCCAGCACCTCGGCGACCGTCTCGGTCGAATGGGGTGGTGTCCCGGGCGGACGCGTCTTGTCGCGCAGCAGACCTTCGACGCCCGCCCGCCGGGCTCCATCCTGGACGTTCAGGCGCTCGGCCGAGAGCAGGACGATGCGGGCGCGCTGGGTGTGCTTGCGCCCAGACTCGTACGTCTCACCGTGTGGGTGAATCCTCCGTCCGCGTCCCTGCACGAGCCACGCCCGTCCTGGCGCTCACGATCCTCCTCGGGGGCGGCGGTTCTGGCGGCGGCCTACCTGATGCCGCTCGGCTATTTCATCTGGTCGCTGTTCTTCGGGGAGCGGGCGGCGAACGATCCCTGGAACGGCTCCGGCCTCGAATGGCGCACCACCGTGCCGCCGCCGTGGGACAACTGTTTTGGCCATCCGGCGGTCCTCGGCAAACCCTACAGCTACCGCCCGGAGGGCGCGGAGCCGGTGCACGACCAGCCGCGCATGCCCTCGCGGGGCTCGCTGACATGAGCGATCCCGCGATCGCCCCCGAGGCGCTGCTGCGCGAGGCGTTGCTCCGGGAACCCTGGGACGGGCTCAGGCCGTCCGAGGATGAAGCGTTGTCCCGGCAGCGCTTCGGCGCCGCCTTCGGGATCTGGATCTTCATCGCCAGCGAGGTGCCGTTCTTCGGAGCGCTGTTCCTGTTCTACGCCGCCATGCGGGCCGAGCACGCGGAGGCTGTCGCAGCCGCGGCCCGCGAGACCAACATCGTCTACGGCACCCTCAACACCGTGCTCCTGCTGACCAGCAGCCTGACCGCCGCCGCCGCGTCGCGGGCCTCCGAGCATGCCTCTCTGAGCCGGCTGACCTTCTGGTGCCTCGTGGCAACCGCCGTCCCCGGCCTCGCATTCCTGGCGGTGAAGGGGATGGAATACCGCCAGGACATCGCCGAGCACCTCGTGCCGGGGCCGGGCCTCGAGCTGCCCGAGGCGTCCGCGCAGCTGTCCTCGGCTTCTACTGGCTCTCCACCGGCATCCACGGGATCCATCTCGCCATCGGCATCGGCCTCGTGGCGCGGCTGGTCGGGATCGGCTGGCGCGACCGAAACCGCCTCCCCGGCAATCCGCAGGTCGAAGTCGCGCTGCGCCACTGGGGATTCGTCGACAGGGTCTGGTTGTTCCTCTACCCGGCCCTCTACCTCGCGGTCCGGCGCCGGGTGCTGCCGGTCCGGCTCGGCCTGATGGCGCTGAGCTGCGCCGCGGCCTACGCGCCGCCGGGCGCCCGGAACGTCGCGGTCAGCTTCGGCATCGCCGCCACGCAGGCCGGCCGCGTCGCGCTGCTGTTCATGCGCCTCGACCGGGCGAGCGCCCGCATCCGTCTCACGGCCGCCTGCGGGCTGTTCTGGCCGGCGGATCCTGTTCTCCTTGAGCCTCGCCGACGTGCTGAGCCGCCTGACGCGGTCCTGAGCTGGACGCCGGATCGTGGAGCGGCCGTCATCCGGATGGGGGATGCGCGCCGACCGGGCGGCCGCTAGGGTCGCGCCATCTCCGAGACGAGACCACCTCCAAGCCCGCCCGGCCTCTGCCGTGGCGGGCTTCTTCTCGGGTCCGGTGCGGAGGCCCGCGCCGGACCGTCCCCCAGCTCCGCGTCAGCCGGGCTGCTGGCCGCCCATCCGCGCCTGCATCCGGGTGAGCTGGGCGATGTGCAGGTTGATCAGCGGCAGCGCGCCCCGGGCGATCCGGCGCTGGCCCGGATCGTCGCCCGACTGCGCGTAGGCGCCGTGGATGCCGAGCGCCTCCTGATGACCCTGGAGCGAGGCGTTCACGAAGGTCGCGTCGTATTGCGGCCCCGGCGGCATCCCGGTGAGCTGCGACAGGATCTGTGCCTTCTGCGCGTCGGTGGTCGTGCCCTGGGGCGGCGGCGCCGGCCACCGCCACCGGTGCCGCGACGAGGCCGCCGGTCAGGTCGCCGGGGGCCTGCGGCCCCGGGGCCCGGAGCCGGGATCGGCGCGCCGCCGGTCGGGGCGCTGATCTTCCGGGACAGGATCACCTCGGCGCGGGAGAATTTCCTGACCATCGGGTTCGTGGTCGTCTCGTGGGCGTCGCGGGCGGTGTTCTCCAGGAACAGGCCGCCGGTGGCCGCCATCCGGAGATTGGCGCCGGCGGGGATCGCGCCGGCCGGCGTGACCTGCGCGATGACGGTGCGGGTGAGCGCCAGGGCCGCGGTGGCGCCCAGCATGGTGGTGACGATCGCGCGACGGTGCATCGGAGGACAGGTTCCGATGGGATGAGGCACCCGACGCCCCGCTCATCGCTGAGGTGCCGCCTGGCGAACCTCACGACGCGGACAAGGTTCCTGCTCAAGCGCCCGCATCGCGCGTCCGGACGAGCAGGTCGACTGCGGTGATACCGGTTCTCGTGTACTTTCCGCCGTTATTTATCCTATTCGATGGTGTCTCCGCGCTCGACACGCAGCTTTATCTCCGATCCGGCCGGCTCTAGACTGGCCGACCGGACGAGGCCGCGTTCGGGCGTCGCGCGGCACCGCGCATCTCGGGCGCGCCGGCCCTGCCGTATGAACCGGGGCTGAGGTGACGATGGGCCAGATGACGATCAAGGACGTCGCGCGGCGGGCCGGCGTGAGCTTCCAGACGGTTTCCCTGGTCCTGAACCATCCCGAGAAGGTCGCCCGGACCACGCGCGAGACCATCGAGGCCGCCATGCGCGACCTGGAATTCGTGCCGAGCCTCGCGGCCCGCTCGCTGCGCAAGAAGCCGAGCCGCAGCATCGCCTGCGTGTTCGCCGTGGGCGACCGGCCCGACGATGCGGCCGGCCTGACGCAGGAGACCGACGAGGGCATCCTCCTGCAGGCCTTCGCGGCCGTGACCGACCAGCACGGCTACACGCTGATCCACCGGCGCTGGTGCCGCGGCGCTCCGGACGGCTTGAGCCGGATCACCGGCCTGGTCAGCGAGGCTCGGGTCGACGGCATCGTGGTCGTCGCGGATTGCCGGGACGACCCGCTGATCGCGATGCTGCAGGCCAAGCGCTTCCCCTTCGTGGTGTTCGGCCTCGACGCGCCCGGCGCGCATTTCGCGGTGCGGGCCGAGCGCGACGCCATCTTCGAGGCGGTGCGTTACCTCGCCCGGACGGGCAGCCGGTCGATCTGCTTCCTCAAGGGCGCGCAGGACGGGCGACGGTCGCCGACCGTCGCCGAGCGGTTCCGGGGCTACCGGGACGCCCTCGCGGAAGCGGGGCTGCCCCTGCGCGACGATCTCGTCGTCCCGTGCGGCTGGACATCGGAGGACGGCCATCGCGCGACGCTCGGCCTGCTCGACCGTCCGGATCGGCCGGACGCGATCGTGGCGGCGGATGACCGGGTGGCGTTCGGGGTCCTGAAGGCGCTGCACGATCACGGCGTCCGCGTCCCCGGGGCGATCCGGGTGGTCGGCTTCGACAATTGCGTCCAGAGCGCCTTCACGATCCCGAGCCTCACCTCGATCGAGGGGCCGACCCTGGAGATGGTCCGGTTCGCCTTCGCGACGCTCGTGGAGGTCATCGAGGGCACGCGCGCCCCGGACGACCTCGCGCAGCGCCTGTTCCCCACCCGCCTCGTCGTGCGCGAGTCCACGGATACGGGGATGCGGCCGCAGGTCTAGGGGGCGAAATCTGACGCTTGGCACCCGCCGTGAGGGTCTGCTTCCGACCCTGTGCCGAAGCTGGGAATGTCCGCGTGCAGGCTGCTCAGTGGGGCCGCGATCTACGGCAGGGATGGGTGGATCTCCGCCTGACCGCTTACGGTCGGCCCAGCATGGACGCGGACCTTGTCTTCGTGCGCGCTGTCGATCAGTTCGGCAGGAGTCCCGCCTCTTGATAGCTTCTGACCAACGAGTCGAACAGATTTAGGTCCGAACGGCTTCGAGCGATGATCTGAGCTCCGGCTACAGCAGCATAGATGGCACGCGCTCTCGTCTCCCCGTCCTTCGGCTCGACGAGCTTTGCAGCAATTAATTGCTTGCGTAGCCAAGCCGCATTCACGTCGGCAAAAGACTGGACCTCCTTCAGAACCTGCTCAGGCAACGCGTCATATTCTGTCGCCATGAAGCTGCTGAGGCACATGCGATTGTTGCGCTCCAGAGAGAGGCGAAAAATGTTGGGGTATTGCCGCAGCGCTTCTATCGGACTCTGGGCATTCGTTGAAATCGCTTCAAGATCGCGGGAAATATCTTCCCAATAGCGGCGCGCGACGGCCTCGCCGAGGATGGCCTTGTTGGCGAAGTAGTAGTTGATGCTTGCGGCCTTGATGCCGACCGCTTCCGCGAGATCGCGGAAATTGATGCCGCCGTAGCCATAGGCCATCGCCGCTTCCCTCGCGGCCACGAGGATCGCCTCACGCACATCCCGCTTCAACGTCGCTGCCATTCTCAACCTCCATCTGTCATATGGCAGACAGGGGTTGACGGCACAAGGTGACGGTCCTAGCTTGCTGCCTGTCATCTGACAGACAGACAGTTCCTGGGAAAGCGAGACGCCGATGTCCGACAAGCTCAAGCTCTTCACCTCACCCTCGGCCTTCCCGAACCCGCAGCGCCTGCGGATCTTCATGCACGAGAAGGGCATCGCCGATCACTTCGACGAAACGGTCTACGAAATGTCACCGGTCGGCGAGCAGCGGGGTTGGAAGCACCTGAAGATGAACGCTTGGGGCGAGACACCGACCCTCGCGCTCGCCGACGGCTCTTACCTGAGCGAGACCGCCGCCATCGCCCGCTACCTCGACGACACGTTCGAAGGCCGCAAGATCATGGGCGAGACGGCACACGAGCGTGGCCTCGATCAGATGTGGGACAACCGGGTGTGGGTGCACATCCTCTATCCCATCGTCACCGCATTCCATGTCCTGCATCAGGGTCTGGGCCCGAAGCTCGAACTGACCAGCAATCCGGCCTGGGGCGAGCACGCCCGCAAGGTGGCACTGGCGCATGCCGGCTTGGTCGACCGGCACCTCTCCGACGGCCGTGCGTGGCTGCTGGGCGGCGATCAGCCGACGTTCTCGGACATCACGTTGGCGACGGCCATCGCGTTCTCCAAATTCCCGGTGAACGCCACGCCGCTCGATGAGCGCTTCGAGCATCTCGATGCCTTCTGGCAGCGCTGGCAGTCGCGGCCGACCTTCATCGCCGCCTATGCGGACAGGAGCAGCGGTGTGCCGGAGATCGACAACCGGACGTGAGCGCCCGGCGGTCGGTCCCGGCCGGGGTCCGACCGCAATCCTGCCCGAGGAGGTCATCATGCCTTTTGCACGTATCGATTTGATCCAGGGGAAAAGCCCCGAGTACCGCGCTGCCGTGGCGGACATCGTCTATCGAGGCATCGTCGACATCCTCGAAGCGCCCGATGGCGACCGCTTCGTAGTGATCGGCGAGCACAAAGCAGATAATCTTGTATATGATCCGCAATTTCTCGGCTTCAGCCGGTCGCCGGACTTCATTTTGATTCAGGTCACCAGCACCGTCGGCAACAAGAAAGACACCAAGTTCGCCTTCTACCGTTTTGTTGCCGACGAACTGAAATCGAAATTGGGGATCCGACCTGACGACATCATGATCAACATGGTCTTTGTCGACAAGGAGGACTGGTCGTTCGGTGATGGTCAGCCGTGGTAACGGCTTCCGATATCACCTTGGTTCACAACGGCAGGGCCGACGATTGATGACCGCTTTGGGAGCGCCAGCGGTCATCGTAACGCCTGGCATGGCTCGTAGGCAGAACGGCCACTTGCGCGCAATAGATCAACTTTCGCATCCCACCCTCGGCGAACGCCGCGAGCCGGTATCGAGCGTCGGATTTCGACCACTCGCCGGCTGCCGCAAAGACGGGGATGAAGCCTGGCCGGCCACTATGCGGTCCGCGCATCGTGCGGCCCTATTCCGCGGCGAGGACCGGGTTGTCCGCTCCGCTCCCGAACTGGGCCGCATGCAGGCGGCTGTAGGGGCCTGCTGCGGCGAGGAGCGCCGCGTGCCGGCCCGCCTCGACCACCCCGCCCTCCCCCAGCACCACGATCCGATCGGCGTCCCGGATCGTGGCGAGGCGGTGGGCGATCACCAGCGTCGTGCGCCCGCGGGCCAGCTCGGCGAGCGCCCGCTGGATCTCCCGCTCGGTCTCGGTGTCGAGGGCCGAGGTCGCCTCGTCGAGGATCAGGATCGGGGGGTTCTTCAGGAAGACCCGCGCGATGGCGAGGCGCTGCTTCTGCCCGCCCGACAGGCGCACGCCGCGCTCGCCCACCACCGTGTCGAGCCCCTCCGGCAGGCTGTCGAGGAGCGCGCCGAGCCGGGCGCGCCTTGCGGCCGCGTCGATCTCGGCCTCGGTGGCGTCGAGGCGGCCATAGGCGATGTTCTCGCGGATCGTGCCGGCGAACAGGAACACGTCCTGCTGCACGATGCCGATCTGCCGCCGCAGGCTCGCCAGGGTCATGTCGCGGAGGTCGATCCCGTCGATCGTGATCCGCCCCGCCTCGACCTCGTAGAAGCGCGGCAGCAGGGCGCACAGCGTGGTCTTGCCGACCCCCGAGGGGCCGACGAACGCCACCGTCTCGCCGGCCGCCACCGCGAGGTCGAGGCCGGTGAAGACCGGGCGGCCCGGGCCGTAGCCGAAGCCCACCCCCTCGAAGCGGATATCGCCGCGCAGGGCTTCGACCGGGCGGGCGTCCGGCCGGTCGGTGATGTCGGGTTCGGTGGCGAGCAGCGCCTGGTAGCGGCGGAAGCCCGCCACGCCCTTCGGGTAGGTCTCGACCACGGCGCCGATCTTCTCCAGCGGCCGGTAGAACACGCCGACCAGCAGCAGGAAGCCCACGAAGCCGCCCGGCGTCAGGTCGCCCCGGACCACGTAGGCGGCGCCGCCGAGCAGCACGGCGATCTGGACGAGGCGCAGGCCGAGATAGTTGATCGACAGCCCCGCCGCCATCAGCCGGTAGGCCTCGAGCTTGGTGTCGCGGTAGCGGGCGTTGTCGCGGGCGAACAGGGCGCGCTCGTGGGGCTCGTTGGCGAAGGCCTGGACGACCCGCATGCCGCCGACATTTTCCTCGATCCGGGCGTTGAAGGCGCCGACCCGGCCGTACTGGGCCTGCCAGTTGCGGGTCATGCGGCCGCCGTAGCGGATCGACACGAAGGCGATCACCGGCAGGATCGCCCCGGTGATCAGCGCCAGCGGCGCGTGGACCATGAGCATCAGCGCGAAGGCGCCCAGCAGCGTCATCACCGCGATGAACAGGTCCTCGGGCCCGTGATGGGCGACCTCGCCGATCTCCTCCAGGTCCTTGGTCACGCGGGCGACGAGGTGGCCGGTCTTCTGGCCGTCGTAGAAGCGGAACGAGAGCTTCTGCAGGTGGTCGAAGGCCCGCGCCCGCATCGTCGTCTCGATGTTGATGCCGAGCACGTGGCCCCAGTAGGTCACCACCACCATCAGCCCGGCATTGGCCACGTAGATCAGCGTCAGCGCCGCCGCGGCGAGCAGGATCAGGCTCCAATCCTGCCGGGGCAGCAGGGAGTCGATGAAGCCCTTCACGGCCACGGGAAAGCCGAGTTCCAGCAGGCCCGACAGCACCGCGCAGCCGAAATCGACCAGGAACAGGGTCCGGTACGGCCGGTAATAGGCGAGGAAGGCCTTCAGCATCGCGCGGCTCGGATCAGCGTTGGGCGGCGCACGCGACGGGGCAGAGCGCGCCGCAGGACGGCACCCCCGGCAGGCGGTGGCGCAGGCAGCAGACGCGTCGCCGCCGGCAGCCCGCAGCGCCCGGGCAGAGCGCCTGCGACAGGGGGCTCCTAGCGCAGGCCGGGCCGGCGCGCCATCCGAGGCAGGAAGCGACGTCGTCACAGGCCGTCCCCGCCCCGTCTCCGAGCGCACCGTCGAGTTCGCGGGCGACGTAGTCGAGGATCACCGCGGCATTGCCCCAGAGCACCCGGGGCGCGATCCCGCAGCGGGCGTGGCACAGCTCCACGAACGGACGCAGATGGGCCTCGACCAGTCCGGCGAGGCCGGGCGCCGGGTCGCAGCCGAGCGCCGCCTCGGGGATGAGGAAGCGGGTGGGGCGGCCGGCCGCGTCGAGTTCGAGGCGCAGGGCGTCGAAGGCCAGGGGCAGCGGCCGGCCGAGGCGCATGAGGGCGGTCAGGGCGGGGGTGGCCAGCGCGGCCAGATAGAACTGGCTCCAGTACGAGACCAGGACGCGTCGGTCGTGAGCCGCGCAGGCGGTGCCGCAGCCGGTGCCGCAACCCGTGTCGCAAGCCGCGCCGAGTCCCGCCGAGAAGGCCGCGAGGGTCGCGTCGAACAGGCCGGGGTCGCGCAGTGCGCAGAGGGGCAGGGCCTCCGCCCCGCCGGGACCGGCGGCGACGCCGCCCCGGTAGGCCGCGAGGGAGTCGGGGACCTGAGCGGCGACCTCGGCGATCATCGCGCCGCCCCGTCGGCCCGCAGGGTCCGGGCCACCGCGACGGCGAGCCACGCCACCGCGGCGGCGTAGAGCGGCAGGGTGGCGGCGAAGTAGCCCGGCCAGCCGATCCAGCCGGCGAGCGCCGGGGCGGCCACCCGCAGCGGCATGGCGGCGAAGAAGGCCGCGCCGAACAGCAGCGCGTAGTCGGTGGCGGGCTTCGGCCCCTGGGCCCAGCGGTAGATCATGTTGAACACCGGCACGCCCAGGAACCCGCCGGCGACGAAGTTCAGGATCGTGGCGGCGACCCCGAGATCCGCCGATCCGGCCGCGCAGGCGGCGGCCATCAGGGCCCCGGAGGCGAGGACGCCGAGCGCCCCCGCGGCGATCAGCCGGACCGTGCCGAACCGGGCAGCGAGTCCGCCGGCCGCCAGCGCCATGACCAGGTTGACCGCCGGCAGCACGGTGCCGGTCAGGAATCCGACCTGCGCAAGCGGCACGCCGAGATCCAGGAGTGCCAGGGTGTTGGGCCCGGCCAGCAGGTAGGAGGCGGCGAAATAGGCCCCGAGCGCGAGCACCCGGCCCGCCAGCAGGCGCAGCCGCGCGAGCGACCCCGACCATCGTTCCGGACGGCCGCCGGCGCCGCGACGCCGGGCCTCCGGATAGCCGAGGATCGGCAGGAGGCAGAGGGCGTCGAGGGCTGCGCAGGCCAGGACCGCGCCGCGCCAGCCGAGGCTGTCATAGGCGCCGACCAGCACGCCGACCCCCAGGATGCCGCCGAGGGAGGCCCCGCACAGCTTGGCCGAGGCCACGGAGGCGCGCTGCGCCGCCGGCACGGTCTCGACCACCAGGGCCTCGAGGGCGATGTCCATGGTCGCCACGCAGGCGCAGGCCGCGATCGCCAGGGCGAGGAGCGCCGGCAGCGGCCAGTGCTCGCCGAAGCTCAGGGTCGCCAGCAGGAGGATTGCCGCGCCCTGCGCGGCCGCGATCCAGCCGATCCGATGCGCGAGGAAAGGCAGGCGCAGGCGGTCGAGGAGCGGCGCCCAGAGGAAGGTCAGCCCCACCGGCAGGTTGATGAGCTGCAGCAGCCCGACCTCGGCCAGCTCCACGCCCCGCGCCCGCAGGATCAGCGGCGCCCCACCGGACAGGAAGCCGAGCGTGGCCCCGAAGGTCACGGACAGGCAGAAGAACGGCGCCAGCGGGCGCAAGGCCGCCAGGGTGTCGACGACCCGGGCCCCGACGGCGAGTCCGGCGGACCCGGTCACCGCGGCCGGGATCCGGTGCCGGGACAGGCATCTGCCCGATGGCTGCAGTTTATAATCACACTAATCTATTGATTTGCCTTGGGTTTTACCGTTTAGGCGCAGGCGTTCCGGCGATCAAGCCGGAGCGGCCCGCAGCATCCCGCCGCACCGCCCGCGCCCCGACATTAACCATTCGTCAACCATGTTCCGGGCAGATTTTCCCATGGAGGGATCAGCCATGCCGCGACACCGGGACTTCGACGTGCTCAGTGAGGCGCAGATCGCCGCAGGCCGGACCCAGAAGCGCTGGGTCGAGCCGAAGGCCCAGTTCCGTCCCACCGCGCCCCAGGCGGTGGCCGACCTGCTCGACACGATCCAGCACGTGGCCGAGGCTGCCACCGGCGAGCGCAGCTTCCTGCACCTGCGCCCCGAAGCGGGCCGGCAAAGCGGCCGTTGAGACGGGGCCGCGTTCGAAGCCGGCCGCACCCGGATCGAGGCTCCCCGGCCTGACCTGCCCAAAGCACCGCGCGTGCCGGCGGGCGCCTCAGAGGCCTTCCCCGCGCGCCGGCGCTGCGGGATCAGCCAGGACCGAACAGAGAGCCGGCGCCGTTCAGCCATCCGCGCCCACTGCCCCGGTGATCGGCTGCGGCCCGGAGAGCCGGGTCGGCAGGGCGTCGATCCGCAGGCATCGGCGCAGCGCCCGCCAGAGCGCGTCGACCGCCCTTGTCACCAGAGCGGTGGCGGCGATCCGCAGCAAGGCCAGGTCGAGGCGCAGCTCCGAGATCGCCGCATCGACGGAGAAGCCCAGCGTCGTGACCCCGGGATGCCGAAGATCGCGCTCTCCCGCAGGATCAGCTCCCAGCGATAGAGCAGATAGGCCAGGATTTGCCCGTCGAGCCGCGGCACGGTCTCGTAGGCGCGAGATCGAGGCCCCCTCGGCGCGTCGGCCCGGTAGGGGATCGCCTCGGCGTGCCGGCTCATCAGGGAGGCGACGATCCCGGCATTGTGCAGCCCGAGTGCGAGGATCGCCGGCAGCATCGAGGGACCCAGCAGCTGCAGCCCGACCTAGGCCAGCATGTATTCCGGGGTGGAGCGCACCACCACGAGGAGCGCCCGTCCGCGGGGATGCCCGAGGCGGCTGCCTGGGGCACCAGCGCCACGGACGCGGGCGCCTGCCCGTGGATCAGGCCGATCAGGGTCGATTTGCCGGCGCCCGAGCGGCCCATCAGCGCGACGCGCTCGCCTGCCCGCACGGTCAGGTCGATGCCGGACCGCACCGGGCGCCCGCCTTCGGACGCGGCAGCGTTTTCAAGGACGATGGCTGCCCTGTCGCCCGCCACGGCCTTAAGTCCACGAGACCGGTCGACCGGCCGACCTCGAGGAGCTGCGCGTAGGCGGCGTTGGTCACGGGTACGAATTTCGAGCGCCCGAACGGCTCCAGGATCGCCGGATCAGTGATGCCGATCAGCCCCGCATGGCCGGGATCCGCCGCGCCGGACGGATCAGCGGTGATGGCGATGATGGTGGCGATGCATCCGGTGGGCGCGGTGCCGCATCATCCGGGATTCCATCCGGGCGTTGCGGTGCATGCCGCCGAAGCGGCCGTTGCCCTGCGCGGCCGCATTCCGGTCGAGGCCGTCGCCCGGAGAGGCCAGGCTCGGGCCGGCTGCGCCGAGGACGAGGCCGAGCGCGAGCGTCGCGCCGAGAATGATCTTGTTCATGGGACGGATGTCTCCCCGCGACCCTGCGCCGCGCGGACCGAACGGATCAACATCGGCCGGGTTCCGGCATCGCGCGGAATCGCGCCGCGGCATCCTGCGGCAGGGGATCCGCGCGCTGGCCGTCACGCCGCGAGGGCGAACAGCGCGAGCGGCTCGGGCAGGCGCGCCTGCGGCACCGGAACGGCGCGGAGGCCGGCGGGGAGCGCCCCATCGAGGAGATCCAGAAAATCGCCCGAGGCCGCGACTTCGATCTCGGCCGCCTTGGCCTGGGTCTCGATCCGAGCCAGGGCGTTCATCGCCGGACCCAGCACCGTGTATTCGGCCCGGACCCCGTCGTCGAAGACCCCGACCAGAAGGTCGCCCGCGTGCAGGGCGACGATGAGGCGCAGGGTGAACAGGCCCTCGCGCGCCCGCGCCGCGTTGAGGGCGGCCATCCGCCGGCGGATCGACAGGGTGCAGGCCAAGGCCGCCCGCGCCTGCGCGCCGGGCTGGCCGACCACGAACTGCGCCAGCACCGCGTCACCGATATACTTGTCGACGACGCCGCCCTGCTCCGCCACCGCCGCCTGCGCGGCTGCCCGGACGGCCAGCAGCGCCGTCACCATCGCCTCGGGCGGGTGCTCGCGGGAGAGCCGCGAGAAGCCGCGGATGTCGAGGATCATCAGGCAGGCGTGGCGCCGGTGGACGCCCAACGCCGTATCCCCGTCCTCGGCGGCGAGGTCGAGGGCGACCGTGTCGGGCACGAACCGCGCGAGCTGGGTCCGCTCGTGCTCCATCCGCAGGGCCCGCGCCACGGCGGCGCGCAGGCGGGCCGTGCCGTCGACCACCAGCAGGCCCGCCGCCACGAAGGTGGCGAGGCCCGTGATCTGCGCGGTCGGGAACGTGTCCGGGCCGGGGAACAGCTCCGGATACAGCACGCCGACCAGGAAGGCCGCGCTCCAGCAGGCGGTGACCAGGCCGCAGAACAGCAGCGTCTGCGCCACCCGCATGCTCAGGCCGGTCTGGAGCAGGAGCAGGAAGGCCGGCAGGCGGCTCACCGCGTCGGCGCCGAGGCCGGCCCCGCCCCCGGCCAGCATGTGCTCGATGATGACGTAGATGGCGAGCCCGGCATTGAGCAGCGTCCCGGCCCAGCTATAGGCCCCGGCGAACGGTCCGCCGCTCCGCTCGCCCAAGCCGAACCAGACCGTGCCGAGGCCGTAGAGACCGAGGATGAGCCAGTGGCTCAGGGCGTGCAGCGAGCCGTCATAGGCCTGGGCCGCCATCAGCAGCACCAGCACGATCACGATCCGCAGGCCGAGCAGCCGGAGGCCGCCGCCCGCCTGCATGGCCCGCAGCACCGCGTCCTCGTCCTGATCCGGCGGCACCGCGCGGTGCGCGACCGGCCTGCGCGTCGTCCGCAGGCCCGGGAGCGACGGGTTGCTGGCGCCGCCCGAGGCCATCAGCCGCCCCGGCCGAGGCGCCGCGCCGCCGTGAACCGGTTGAGGAAGCGCGGCTCCTTCTCGGGGGCGATCCGCACAGCCAGGTGCAGGGTGCCGTCGGCCTCCGACCGGCGGTCGAGGATCTCGGTGTTCTCGTAGAGCCAGTTCAGCGCCGCCCCGTCCTCCGGCGGCAGCGCCACCGCGAAGCTCGCGCGGTTGCGCCCGATCCGCGCCTCGATCCGGGCGGTGAGCGCGGCGAGCCCCTCCCCGGTCAGCGCCGAGACCAGGACCGGCGCGGCGCTGTCGCGGTCGTTGCGGGTCTTGGCCTGGCCGCTGAGGTTCAGGAGCCGGGTGCGCTCGTCGTCGTCGAGCAGGTCGGCCTTGTTCCAGACCTCGATGATCCGGTCGGCGCTGGTCTCGATGCCGAGCTCGCGCAGCACCTCGCCGACATCCTCGGCCTGGGCCTCGGAATCGACGTGGGAGACGTCGCGGACATGGAGCAGCACGTCGGCCTCGATGGCGTCCTCGAGGGTCGCCCGGAAGGCCGCGATCAGCGGGGTCGGCAGGTCGGAGATGAAGCCCACCGTGTCGGACAGGATCACGGTCTCGCCGTGGGGCAGCTTGGTCGCCCGGGCGGTGGGATCGAGGGTTGCGAACAGCATGTCCTTGGCGGTGACCTCGGCCCGGGTCAGCGTGTTGAACAGGCTCGACTTGCCGGCGTTCGTGTAGCCGACCAGCGCCACGATCGGGTACGGCACCCGCGCCCGGCTCTGCCGATGCAGGCCGCGGGTGCGGACCACCGCGTCGAGGTCGCGCTCGATCCGGGTCATGCGCTCCTGGATCATGCGCCGGTCGGCCTCGATCTGGGTCTCGCCGGGGCCGCCCAGGAAGCCGAAGCCGCCGCGCTGGCGCTCCAGGTGGGTCCAGGACCGGACGAGCCGGGACTTCTGGTAGGCGAGATGGGCGTGCTCGACCTGCAGCGTGCCCTCCCGGGTCGAGGCGCGGCGCCCGAAGATCTCGAGGATCAGGCCGGTGCGGTCGATGACCTTGGCGCCCCAGGCCTTCTCGAGGTTGCGCTGCTGCACGGGCGAGAGGGCGCAATCCATCACCACGAGGCCGATCTCGCGGGCGCGGATCAGGCCGGCGATTTCTTCCACCCGGCCCTTGCCGAGATAGGTCGAGGGGCGGATCCGCGGCAGGCTGATCGCGAGGCTCTCGAGCACGTCGAGCTCGATCGCGGCGGCGAGGCCTGTGGCCTCATCGAGGCGCGCCTCCACGGAGCGGGTGGGCGCGGCCTGTCCCGGCCCGGTCCCATAGGCGTTGCGCGCCAGATAAGGGCCGATCACCAGGGTGTGGGTCGCCGCGGCGATCTCGCCCTCGGGGGCGGCCTGCGCCTGGAGGCGGGCTTCGCCGGACGTCAGCGTTTCGGTCATGCGGCCTTTGGATACCGCCGGGTCGCCGGGCGGCTTCATTGGAGACGTCGGATCCGACAGAATGGGGATGCGGGCGGGCCGGGCCAAGATGCCGGGCCGGAAACGCAGCGGATATCCGCAGCCGCCCCGTCATCGCCGGGCCGCGCAGCGGGGCCCGGGATCCAGACCCGTCGACGTGCCGGATTCTGACACCCGCCGTGTTGATGGATTCCGGGCTCGCCGGCGGCGCCCCGGAACGACGGCGCGGGACACCAAGGCGCGGCGCGTGGCTACGCCCGGGCGATGATCATTCCCGACACGGCCCCGCCCATCGAAAAATCACGCCTTCTCGGCGGTCTCGTCCGGCTCGAACAGCTGCACCGGGTGGCCCGGCATGATCGTGGAGATCGCGTGCTTGTAGACCAGCTGCGAGTGCCCGTCCCGGCGCAGCAGCACGCAGAAATTGTCGAACCACGTCACCACGCCCTGGAGCTTGACGCCGTTGACGAGGAAGATGGTCAGCGGGATCTTGTTCTTGCGGACATGGTTGAGAAAGGTGTCCTGAAGGTTCTGTGCGCGTTCGCCCGCCATCTTCTTGGCCTTCTTGTTGTCCCGGCTCGAGCCGCCCGGGATGGGTCTGCCATGGGCCGGATCGACCGTTCATCCCGCCCACGGCTTTGTATACAAGCACCATGACTTGGCGAAAGCGTGGGCGCAAGCAACCCCCGCGCCGGCGTCATGCGTGACGGATCGGCACCGCTCTCACACCCCTGCCCCTCAGGGTCCGATGCCGAGGGACTTCAACTTGCGGTGCAGGGCCGAGCGCTCCATGCCGATGAACTCGGCGGTGCGGGAAATATTGCCCGAGAACCGCGCGATCTGCGCCACGAGGTATTCCCGCTCGAAGATCTCGCGGGCCTCCCGCAGCGCGAGGCTCATCAGCTTCTCGCCACCCGCGCCGCCCGGCGTCGTCGGTACCAGGGCGCCGATCTCGGAGGGCAGCATCTCCGAGGTGACCTCCTGCTCCGGGTCGGCCTGAGTCAGGATCATCAGCCGCTCGACGTTGTTCTTGAGCTGGCGGACATTGCCGGGCCAGTTGTGCGACTGCAGCACCGCCATCGCGTCCTCGGCGATCCGGCGCTTGGGCAGGCCGGTCTGGGACGAGATGTTGTCCATGAAGAACTGGATCAGCTCGGGCACGTCCTCCCGGCGCTCCGACAGGGCCGGCACCCGGATCGGCACCACCGAGAGGCGGTGGAACAGGTCCTCGCGGAAGCGGCCGGCGGCGATCTCCTCCTGAAGGTCCCGGGAGGACGAGGAGATGATCCGGACATCCACATGGACCCGCGTCGTGCCGCCGACCCGCTGGAAATTCTGGTCGACGAGGACGCGCAGGATCCGGTTCTGGGTCTCGCGCGGCATGTCGGCGACCTCGTCGAGGTAGAGGGTGCCGCCATGGGCCTCCTCCAGGGCGCCGACCCGGCGGCCGCTCTCGCCCTCGACGCCGAACAGCTCCGCCTCCATGGTCTCGGGCAGGATCGCGGCCGCGTTCAAGAGCACGAACGGGCCGTTCGCCCGGGCCGAGGCCTTGTGCAGGCTGCGCGCGGCCAGTTCCTTGCCCGAGCCCAGCGCACCCGTGATCATCACCCGGGCGTTGGTCGGCGCCACCCGGTCGAGGGTCTGGCGCAGCTGGTTGATCGCCAGCGAGCCGCCGACGATGCGGTTGGCCGATCCTGAGCGCGCCGTCAGGTCGCGGACCTCGCGCCGGAGCCGGGAGGCCTCCAGCGCCCGCTCGGCCACCAGGATCAGCCGGTCGGCCTTGAACGGCTTCTCGATGAAGTCGTAGGCGCCCGCCTTGATGGCCGAGACCGCGGTCTCGATGTTGCCGTGGCCCGAGATCATCACCACCGGCAGGTCGGGGTTCGCCGCCTTGATCAGGTCGAGCACCTGCAGGCCGTCGAGCCGGGAGCCCTGCAGCCAGATGTCGAGGAAGACGAGGTGCGGCCGGCGCGCCTCGATGGCGGCGAGCGCCTCGTCCGAGCCGCCGGCCGTGCGGCAGCGGTGGCCCTCGTCGTCCAGGATCCCGGCGACGAGGTCGCGAATGTCGGCCTCGTCGTCGACGATCAGGATATCGGCGCTCATGCGTGCATCTCCGCGATCCGGGGGGCCGTCGGTGCGGCGCCCTTCTCCTCTGTCGTGACGGGACTGGTCTCGGGGGCCGCAGCCGCCGGCTCGGGCCCGTGCTCGCGCGGGACCCGCATCCGGACCTGGCCGCCGCGGCCGGCAGGATTGTCGTTCAGCTCAATCCCGCCGCCGTGCTCCTCAAGCACCTTGCTGACGATAGCAAGCCCCAGCCCGGTCCCACCCTCGCGGGTGGTCATGTAGGGCTCGAGGAGGCGCTGGCGCCCCTCGGCCGGAAATCCCTTGCCGTTGTCGGTGACGGCGATCACCGCGAACCCGTCCTCGACGGCGAGGGTCAAGGCGATCTTGCCCTTGCCGAGCTCGGCCTCGGGCACCTCGGCCACCGCCTCGACGGCGTTCTTGAGGATGTTGGTGATCACCTGGCTGAGCAGCCTGATGTCGAAGGCCGCCACGATCTTCTCCGCATTCCCCGCGCCCCCTTGAGCCGAGAACGCGAAGTCGATGTCCGGGTGCGCCACGCGCATCATGAACAGGTTCTGCTTGGCGATCTCGGTCAGGTCGTTCGGCGCGATCGCGGGCTTGGGCATCCGCGCGAAGGCCGAGAACTCGTCGACCATGCGCTTGATCTCGTCCACCTGCCGCACGATCGTGGCGGTGCACTGGTCGAACACCTCCTTGTCGGCGGTGATCACCTTCCCGTACTTGCGCCGGATCCGCTCGGCGGAGAGCTGGATCGGGGTCAGCGGGTTCTTAATCTCGTGGGCGATGCGGCGCGCCACGTCGCCCCAGGCGGAGCTGCGCTGCGCCTGGACGAGGTCGGTGATGTCGTCGAGCGTCACCACCCAGCCGCGGGGCGCGCCTTGCGCCTGCTCGCTCGTCACCCGCACCGTGATGGTCCGCTCGCCCCGGGACCGGGTGAGCTGGACCTGCTGCTGCTGCAGGCTGCGCAGGCGCGCCTCGCTCTCGGCCAGCACGGGCGCGAGTTCCGGCACCGCCTGGGCGAGGGACTGGCCGACCAGGGCGTCGCTGTCCAGGTCGAGCATGCGCTCGGCGGCCGGGTTGGCGATGGTGACGAAGCCCGCCGCATCCAGGCCGATCACCCCGGGCGAGACGCCCGACAGCACGGCCTCGGTGAAGCGGCGGCGGGTGTCGATCAGGTCGCTCGCGGCGATCAGGCCGGCATGCTGGCGGCGCAGCTCCTGGGTCATCTTGTTGAAGCTCTCGCCGAGATGGGCAAGGTCGCCGCTGGTCTTCTTGGTCGGCACCTGGGCGTAGAAGTTGCCCGACGCCACCTGGTCGGCGGCGTTGATCAGCCGGCGGATCGGCGCCACGAACCGGTTGGCGAAGTTCATCCCGAACCAGACGGCCGAGAGCAGCGCGATCAGCGCGATCAGGAGGAACACCGACGCGAAGGTGATCTGGATCGAGCGGCGCAGCGAATCGTAGGTGAGGTACTCGGCGGCCGCCGCCCGGGACACGCCGGGAAAGTCGATGGCGAGCTGGCTGACCTCCCGCTGCACCATCAGCACGGCGTCGTCGTAGGCGGGCATCCGCATCAGCGCGGCGAAGACCCGGCCCTCGGTCGGCAGCAGGCAGATCGGGTCGGCCGAGCTCGCCGCGTCCTCGAAGGCCGCCGCCGAGGGCAGCCGGTTGGTCTTCAGCACGTCGATCTTGGCCCGGGCCACCACCTCTGTGGGGCCGCGCATGATCTGCGCCACCGGCAGGCCGAGATTGGTCGCCCGGGTCGTCAGGAAGGTCTGGAACCAGTCCCGGTTGACGTCGAAATTCGGCCGGGCCCGGGTCAGGTCGTCGGCCAGGATGCGGATCTCCCGGGCGAGGCTCTGGCACTGGTTCTCCTGATAGGCGTCGGCCACCTCCACGGATTTCAGCACCACGTCGCGGACCCGGTCGGTGAAGCCGAGCGACAGACCGCGGTCGATGGTCACGGCGGCGACCACGGCGAGCAGGATCGTCGGCAGGATCGCGATCAAGCTGAACAGGCCGACGATGCGGGTGTGCAGGCGCGCGACCGCGGCGTTGGCCTTGCGGGCGTGCAGGAAGACCCGCGCCTCCCAGGCGATGATGAAGGCGAGGCCCAGCACCAGGGCGGCGTTGATCGCCAGCAGGGTCACGCCGTAAGCCGGCGTCGGCGTCACCCGGATCACCCCGGCCAGGATCAGGAAGGTCGCCAGAGCCGAGACCAGGGCGGTGACCACCATGGCGGCGCCGATCCAGCCCGGACCGCGGGGCCCCGGCCGCAGCGACTCCGCGAGGGCCGCGTCCGGACCGGCCCCCTCGCCCGACCCATCTGGGTCCGGCGCAGGGCCTTCCTCTGTCGGTGAGCGCTGCAGCAACGGCATGGGTGGTGCAGGGCCACAACAGTGTGGCGGAATTAATACGAATCACGCCGGTGTTGACCCGTACAGGTTGAATTCGTCGCCGATTCAATAGCGCGCCGAACGCAGCCGCGCCGGTGCCTTTCCCATGGCGAGTCAGCCGCCTCCGAGGGTAACCCGACGCGCGACCGTGTGGCGGGCTGACGGAGGATCGGGCCATGACGGGTTTTTCCGCGGCGGCGCCGATCCGGGTCGGCCTGATCGGATACGGCTATGCCGGCCGGACCTTCCACGCGCCTCTGATCGGCTCCGCCCCGGGGCTCGCCCTGCGGAGGATCGCCTCGCGCGATCCCGCCCGGGTCGCGGCCGACCTTCCCGATGTGACGGTCGTGGCCGACCCCATCGCGGTCGCGACCGCGGACGCCGTCGATCTCGTGGTGATCGCCACCCCCAACGACACCCATGCCCCCCTGGCGCAGGCGGCCCTGTGGCGGCGGGCAAGCACGTCGTGATCGACAAGCCCCTGACCCTCGACCTCGCGGCGGCGCGCGCCCTGCGGGCGGCGGCGCGCAGCCGGGGCCGATTGCTCACGGTGTTCCACAACCGGCGCTGGGACAGCGACTTCCTGACCGTCCAGGCGGCCATCGCAGCCGGCGTCGTCGGCCCGGTGCGGCATTGCGAATCGCATTTCGACCGGTTCCGGCCCGAGGTCCGCGACCGGTGGCGGGAGGGCGCCGGCCCCGGCAGCGGGATCTGGTACGATCTCGGGCCCCACTTGGTGGATCAGGCGCTCCAGCTCTTCGGTCTGCCCGAAAGGGTCACGGCCAACCTGGCGCGGCTCCGGCCCGGCGCGCGCGCCGACGACTGGGCGCACGTGGTGCTGGACTATCCGGGCCTGCGGGTGGTGCTGCACGCCAGCATGCTGGTCGCCGGCGGATCGCCCCGCTTCCTGGTGCACGGTGAGGCCGGCAGCCTGATCAAGCGCGGCCCGGACCCCCAGGAGCAGCAATTGCTCGCGGGCCTGCCCCCCGGCGCGCCGGGATGGGGCGCAGATCCGGACGGGCCGGAGATCCATGACGGGTCCGGTCGGGTGACGCATGGTCCGGCCGTGCCCGGGGATCAGCGCCGGTTCTACCAGGGCGTGGCCGAGGCGATCGCCCAGGGCCCGGTCGACGACACGGCCGCGCTGGAGGCCGTTCGCGTGATGGCCTGCCTCGAGGCGGCCTTCACCTCGGCCCGGACGGGGGCGTCGGTCGGCCTGCCGCTCGCGCCGGACGAGCGGGGAGCCTGAGGCGGGCGGCCGCGACCATTGCGCGCGACGAGGCACCCGCGCCCGCGCGCCCTGACCGAACCCTTGACCCCGCTGGCGGCGGCCCGTAACCCCGAGGGTGGAGGCGAACAGGGTCTGGTGGCCCTCCTGGTCTTCAAAACCAGCGGTACGCCAACAGCGTACGGTGGGTTCGATTCCCATCCGCTTCCGCCAGGTTCCACACAATCCAAGCTGAAAAGCAGTGTTCGCTGGTATCTGGGCGACACATGCGGCAAAACCGGCACGCATGGCTTAGCGGAACGGCGCGTGTCCCGGTCCGTTTCCCGTCGTCGGTCGATCCTGTGCTGGTGCCTGCGTGACGAACCGACCCGTCGCCATGGTCCCGTTCCCGCCGGCCGTCGCCGGCCGCGCGCGTTGAGGTTCGGACATGCTGGACAAGCTCGCCACGCTCTTTCCGCCCGGCGCCCGCGAGGCGCTGCGGACCCTCGCCATGCGCCGGCCTGCACGGCAGGCGGAATCCGGCCCCACCATCTTGCCGGGCCTGGACACGAAGCCCGCCGCGATGGTGCCCCTGCTTCCGCCGGGCGCCACGAACGACAATCCGCTCCGGGCCATCCATGAGGCCGTCGAGCGGGATCTGCGCGCCAGCGGCCACCTGCGCTGAGGCCGCCCGGCCGACAACGTCCGGATCCTCGGCGGCTGAAGGTCAGCGTCCGGCCGCGCCGGCGCGCGCGGCGGATGCTCCAGACTCGATCCAGTGGCAGGCCGTCGTGCCCCGCACGCCCGCGCAATCGTAGCTCTGCCCGCCCAGCACCACCCGGTCGACGATGCCGGTCATCTCCGCGCGCGTCAGGGCGGAGCAGCCGAGATGGTCGGCCTTCGGATCGGCCAGGCGGGCGGCAGCCGCCTGCGGCCCGTCGTGCAGCAGCATCCGGTAATTGGCGAGCGACGGGCAGCCGATCACCGGCGGCCCGCCGCGCCGGTCGGGTCCACCCTTGTCCGGGCCGGCCTTGTCGGCTGCCGCCCGACCCGGCGTCCGGGCCGGCTGCTGGGCCAGTGCCGGCAGCGCGGAGAGCGCGAATGCCACGGCGGCGATGCGGAGAAGCCTGCGCGTCATGCCCACCTCCCTAGCATGGAGCCCTGCCGCTTTCGCACCCGACCCGTCGCCGCGCCTCCGGCGGCCCGTGCTCCGGCAGGCCCATCACACGCACGACGTTGTGTGGCCGGCAAACGCGGTATTGCTCGGTTGCGTGCGTTCCGGCTTGACCGGAGGCGCGCCATTTGCGAGCGCCGCGGGCGACATGTGGCGACATGTGAGGAGAGGGCCATGGCGACGGCGATCGACAGCGACCAGAAGCTGCATTTGGTCTTCGGCGGTGAGCTGCAGGATCTCGATAGCGTCCGGTTCCGGGACATCAAGAACCTCGACATCGTCGGCATCTTTCCCGACTATGCGTCCGCCCAGGCGGCCTGGCGGGCCAAGGCGCAGGCCACCGTCGACAGCGCGCAGACGCGCTATTTCGTGGTCCACCTGCACCGCCTGCTGGAGCCGCCGACGCCCTGAGCGGGGCACGCTGCCTGTGCGGTGCTGCCGCGAAGGCCGCGTGAAGGCATTGTGACACTTCCTGCCCGCTGCTAAGAGCCTCGCCCGTCATCGGATCGTTCCGGCCCGTCAAGGGGCCGGGCTTCGGAGCGCGGCGGGGGTCCGGCCGCGAGTGAGCGGCCGCCCATGAAGTCCTCGCCATGAAATCCTCGATCAAGATCATCGCCGGGAATGCCAGCCGGCCCCTGGCCGAGGCGATCGCGGCCTATCTCGAATTGCCGCTGGCGAAGTGCATGGTCCGGCGCTTCGCCGACATGGAGATCTTCGTCGAGCTTCAGGAGAACGTGCGCGGCGAGGACGTGTTCATCGTCCAGTCGACCTCGTTCCCGGCGAACGACCACCTGATGGAGCTGCTGATCATGATCGACGCCGCGCGCCGGTCCTCGGCCCGGCGCATCACGGCGGTGATTCCCTATTTCGGCTACGCCCGGCAGGACCGGCGCACCTCCGGCCGCACCCCGATCTCGGCCAAGCTGGTGGCGAACCTGATTACGGAAGCCGGCGCCGACCGGGTCCTGACCCTCGATCTCCATGCCGGCCAGATCCAGGGCTTCTTCGACATCCCCACCGACAACCTGTTCGCCGCTCCCGTGATGGTCCGCGACATCAAGGAGCGGCTGCCGAACGCCGACCGGATGGTGGTCTCGCCGGACGTCGGCGGCGTGGTGCGCGCCCGGGCCATCGCCAAGCGGATCGACTGCTCGCTCGCCATCGTCGACAAGCGCCGGGAGCGCCCGGGCGAATCCGAGGTGATGAACATCATCGGCGAGGTCGAGGGCCGCTCCTGCATCCTCGTCGACGACATCGTCGATTCGGGCGGCACCCTGGTCAACGCCGCCGAGGCCCTGCTCAATGCCGGCGCCAAGGACGTCTCGGCCTACATCACCCACGGGGTGCTGTCCGGGGGGGCGGTCTCGCGCATCGCCGCCTCGCGGATGAAGGAGCTGGTGATCACCGATTCGATCCAGCCGACCCAGGCGGTCAAGCTCGCCCGCAACATCCGGGTGGCGACCATCGCGCCGCTGCTCGGCGAGGCGATCGGCCGGACCGCGACGGAATCGAGCGTCTCCAGCCTGTTCGACTGAGCCGGCGCCCGCGCGGACGGCCAGGAAACTTAGCCGCAGTTCCGTTCCCATGGGACGGCCCTATCTTGACCCTCCGGCACGCGCGTCGGTCTGGGAGCGGACACTGCGTCGGACGCATATCATCGGCATCCACGGCCTCGCCAACAAGCCGCCGCGCGACGAGAAGTCCGCGTGGTGGCGCGCCGCGATCCGCGAGGGGCTCGACCGCAATCTCGGGCCCCAGGTGGCCGAGGCGGACCTGCCCTTCACCTTCGTCTACTGGGCGGATCTCCGCTACCCGCAGCCGCTCTCCGGCGACGGCAATCGCGAACCCTACCGCCCCGATCACGGCCTCGGGCCGTTCCCGTCCCCGGCGGGGGATGCCGGCAGCGCCGAGCCGACCCTCACCGACCGGATCTACCGCGGCCTCTCGCACCTGCAGGAGGCCGCGGGGCTGACCCCGTTGGACGACCTGATCCTGGAATACCGCCTCGACGATCTCTGGGGCTACTACGAGGACGCGGCGTTCCGGGACGCGGCCCGGGAGCGCCTGCGCGTCGCCCTGGCGGAGGTCGCGGGGGACGAGGTGCTGATCGCCGCGCACTCGATGGGCGGCCTCATCGCCTACGACGTGCTGCGCGCCGCCGAGGCGGACGGGAGGCCCCTGCCCCGCTGCGCCCTGGTGACCCTCGGCTCGCCCCTCGGGCTCGCCGAGCTGAAGCTGAAGCTTGCCGACGAGCGCGGCGACCTGCGTGTGCCGGCCGCGCTCACCGCCTGGACCAACCTGATGGACCGGCAGGACATCGCCACGGTGGGCGACGACCTCGCGGAGATCTACGCGCCGAACGCCGCCGGCGTGCGGGTGCGGGACGTGCCGGTGATCAACGCCTACCGGAGGCCGGACGGCACCGAGAACCGGCACAAATCCTACGGCTACCTGCGCACCCCGGAATTCTCCAAGGTCCTGGCCGGGTTCCTGGACGCCGAGGGCTGATCCAGGCCGGTTTCAGAGCCGGCCCGGCACCGCCTCGCGCAGGACCCGCTCGGCGGCGGCGTCCTCGATCTTGTTGATCAGCCGGTTCGCCTCGTGCTCGTCGCGCAGGGTCTTGGCCAGCGTGAAGGTCGTGCCCGTGAGGAACAGGGATGCCATGGCGAGGTAGCCCTTGATCCAGATATCCGCGGGCAGGAAGAAGATCCCGATCGTCAGCATGGCGGCGGCGGCGGCGAAGCTGACCAGCGTGAAGGTCTTCCAGGCGCCGGTATGGGGCATCTGCGGTGTCATGGTGTGCTCCTGCGTGGATGTCGCGTGGGTGTTCGGGTCTGCGATCCGGTCAGGTCCCGGCCCTGAGGCGGTCGAGCACCGCCCGCGGGTCCGTGCGGGGACGGCCGTAGCCGGCCGCCTCCAGGTCGGCCTCGATCCCGCCCGCGGCCTCGGCCTCGAGCTCGGTCAGCGCGGCGGCGACGTCCGCCTCGGCGGCCTGCCGGGCGCGCAGGCGCTCCAGGGTCCGCTCGGCCTCGCCCAGCGCGCCGGCCGACAGGGTCGTGGCCCGGCGGCCCTCCAGGCCGGCCCGGCGCAGGGCTTCGGTGGTGCGGGCGGTCTGGAGCCCGCGGTCGAGATCCCGCAGCCGCTCGCCCCCCTGCGCGACGAGGCGCTTCAGCCGCTCGACTTCGGTGGCGAAGCGTTCGGCGGCGGCCCGGCGGTCGGCCCGCTCGTCCTCCAGGGCGGCGATGTGGATCGCCGCCTCGGTCCCGAGATCCTCGCGGCCGTCGCCGAGCGCCCGCCGCGCCCCGTCCGACAGGGTGTCGATGCGGGTGCGGATGGCGTCGAGCGCGCGCATCTCGGCGGCGTGATAGGCCATGGCCACGGCGAGCTCCCGCCGGGCGGTTGCCAGGGCGCCGGCGGCGTCCCGGATCTGCTGGCGCAGGATCGTCACGGCGTGCGCGTCGTGGATCGCCTGCGCGTTGTCGGCGATCACGCCGCGCATCAGGAAGGAGAGGGTCCTCATCACGGTTCACCTCGCGGGAACGACGGGCCGGACCCGGTCCGGAATTGATTGAACGTCGTTCATAAAACAAGTAAACACGGCTCGGACCGCGCCGCAAGGGATAAAATGAACGAGGTTCATAAAAAGATGCGCGGGCGGCCGCGGAAGGAGCCGGGCGACCGCGCGGCGGACCGCCGGGCACTGATCGACGCCGCAGTGGCGATCGTGAACGAGGGCGGCGTCACGGCGCTCACCGCCCGCGGCGTCGCGGAGCGGGCCGGCACGGCGGTGGGCTCGGTCTACACGCAGTTCGACAGCCTGGAGCTGCTGCGGCTGGAGGCCAACGCGGTCACCATGCGCCACCTCCGGGACACCCTGGCGGGGGCGCTGGCGGCCTGCCCGTCGCGGGAGACGGAGGCCCGGCTCCTGTGCCTGGCTGACGCGTATCTCGCGTTCGCGGCCGCGAACCATGCGGCCTGGGCGGCGATCTTCGCGCGGCGCACCGTGGCGGCACCGGATTCGGTGCAGGCCGACATCGCGGCCCTGTTCGCGATCCTGGAGGGTGTGCTGCGCGACGGCGGCCGCCTCGCCGAGACGGCGATCCCCGTGATGGCGCGGGCGCTCTGGTCCAGCGTCCACGGCATGACCTACCTCGCCGATCTCGGCAGCCTCGGGCCGCTCGGCGTGGACGACGTGCGGCCGATGATCGACGCGCTGGTGCGGGCGGCGGTGCGGGGCTTTTCGGCGGCCTGAGCGCCCTGCCCCGCGCTCAGGCCGCCTGGACCTCCGCCAGGAAGGCCTTCACGGCCTGATCGAGCTCGTCCGAGCCCCTGGCGAGGCCGCGGGCGGCCGCCAGAACCTGCTTGGAGGCGTCCCGGTCTCGTCGGCGCCCCGGCGCAGGTCGACTTCTCCGACACGCCCTGCGCCCCCGTGGCGGCGCTCGCCACCCCGCGGACGATCTCCGGGATGGCGGCGTTCTGCTCCTCCATGGCGGCCGCGACGCCGACCGCGATGCCGCGCATCTCCTCGAAGGTCCGGCCGACCTCGCCGATCGCCGCGACCGCGTCCCGCGTCTCCCCCCTGGATCCGGCCGCTCTGGCCGGAGATCGCCTCGGTGGCCTTGGCGGTCTGCTCGGCGAGCGCCTTCACCTCGGAGGCGACCACCGCGAAGCCGCGTCCGGCCGCACCCACGCGGGCCGGCTCGAGGGTGGCGTTCAGGGCCAGCAGGTTGATTTGCCCGGCGATCGACGCGATCAGCCCGACGACGTCGCCGATCTTCTCGGTGCCGTTGGCGAGCGCCCGCACGGTCGCCTCGCCCCGGCGGGTGCTGGCGGCGGCCCGCCCGGCGATCTCCGAGGTGCGGTCCACCTGCCGATCGAGGGCGGCGGCCCGGCGGTCATCCCCGTCGGCGCTCGCGGCGGCGCGGGCGTCGGTCTCGGCCTCGGCGATCCGCGCGTCCTGGAACACCTGCACGGCGCCCGCCATGGCGCCGATCTCGTCCTGGCGCTCCCGCGCCGGCACCGGAACCGCGGTCTCGCCGGCCGCCAGCCGGGGCATGGCGCCGTTCAGCGCCAGCAGCGGCCGCGTCAACCGCCGTCCGATCAAAGCCGCCAGTCGCCCTCGAAATAGGCCGCGACCCCGTAGGCCACGTCCGTCGGGTTGCGGGTCTTGGCCATCCGGTCCTGCTCGATCTGGGATTTCAGGCTGACGAGCCCGATGCCCGAGACCGCGACGACGCCGACCGGCGCGGCGACCGTGATGGTGTGGAGCTTCGCTCCGAGCCCGAACCTCACCCAGGCCCCACGATCACGCGACACTTGGCGAGATAATGCAGCTTCTGCGTTATTGGACCGTGATGACGAGGCCTTGCGCGCGCCGCCTCAAGCCTGTCCACTCCCGGGCCAACAAAGGGCCGGCCTCCGAAGCAAACCGCCGGCTCACAGGGAGAAGCGTCATGGTGCGTACCTTGCGGACGGGCTCGTTGCTGCCGGAGCGCCGCCGGCTCCTGCGGGCGGGATCGGTCCTCCTGCTGGCCGGGCTGGCGCTGGCCACCCCCGTCCGGGCCGACGATGCCAAGGTCCGGATCAGCCGGCAGCCGGGCTTCGTCTACCTGCCGGCGGTGCTGGCCGAGCAGCACAAGTTGATCGAGAAGCAGGCCAAGGCTGCCGGCCTCGGGGACGTGACCGTGGAATGGGTCAACCTGACGAGCGGCGCGGCCGGCAACGACGCGCTCCTGTCGGGCAACATCGACATCGTCGACAGCGGCTCGACCAACATGCTGCTGCTCAACGACCGGACGCGGGGCGACGTGAAGGGCCTGTGCGGGGTCGGCTCGACGCCGATGCTGCTGCTGACCCGCAACCCGGACGTGAAGACGCTCAGCGACTTCTCGTCCAAGGACAAGATCGCCCTGCCCTCCGTGAAGGTCTCGTCCCAGGCGGTGCTGCTCCAGATCGCCGCCAAGAAGGCGTTCGGGCCCGAGAGCGCCACCAAGCTCGACCCGCTCACCGTCCAGCTCGGCCATCCCGACGCGGTGGCGGCGCTCGCGAGCCCGCACAACGAGGTCAACAGCCACTTCTCGCTGCCGCCGTTCCAGCAGCGCGAGCTGCAGGACCCGGCGATCCACAAGGTGCTGAACTCCTTTGAGCTTGTCGGCGAGCCGGTGAGCAACGCGATCTTCTACGCTCGCACGGCGTGGTTCAACCGCAACCCCAAGCTCGCCGCCGCCATCGTGGCCGCCATCGACGAGGCCAATGCCGAGATCGCCAAGGACCCGCTCAAGGCCGCCAAGGACTACGTGGCGGCCACCAACGAGAAGACGCCGCCCGAGACGCTGGTCGAGATCATGAAGGAGCCGGGGACGAACTTCTCCACCACCCCCTACGGCATCATGCTCCAGGCCCGGCACTTCTACGCGATGAAGACCATCAAGGCCGAGCCCAAGGACTGGACGGACACGTTCTTCCCGATCGTCCACGGGCTGCCGGGCAAGTAGGGCGGCAGGCTCGGCCGGGCTTCCCGCCCCTGCCGACCACTCCCCGTCATCCCGGGGCCGCGGAGCGGAACCCGGGATCCAGGCACGCCGACGCGGCAAGGTTGTGCACCGCCAGCGATTCTGGGTTGCCCGCTTCCGGCGTGCCCCGTCGTTCCGGGCTCGCCTCCGGCGCCCCGGAACGACGGGGTAGGGGCTGGAAGTCGGCGGCGCCGCGGACAACCGGAGCCCCACGGGATCTGGCGCAACGGCCGGTCTCGTCCCTGCCCGTCAATGCGCCTCCACGGGCCCGGCGGTGCGCTGCGGCTTCTTGAGGATCGCCACCACCGCGAGGCTCGCCACGAGGCTCACCCCCACCAGCCAGAACCCGTCCGCGTAGGCCATCACAGAGGCCTCGCGGCGGACCTGCGCGGCGAGCTGGCCGAGCGCGACGCCCTTGGCGGCGACCGGGTCGGCGATGCGGGCGTGCATCCCGGCAGCCAGAGCCGAGAGCCGGTCCTGGGTGCGGGTCGCGTTGACGGTGATCGCCTCGGCCAGCATCGAGAAGTGGAAGTGCTCGCGCCGGTCGATCATGGTCGACAGCAGCGCGATGCCGATCGAGCCGCCGAGATTGCGCATCATGTTCGACAGCGCCGAGGCGTCGGCGGTGTCGCGCGGGCTGAGGCCCACCGTGGAAAGCTGCGAGAGCGGAATCGTGAACAGCGGCTGGCCGATCGCCCGCATCACCTGCGGCAGGATCAGCTGGTCGGCGCCGACATCGTGGGTGAGCCCCACGTTGATCCAGCAGCTCGCGATGAAGAACAGCGTGCCGGTGACGACGAGCAGCCGCGCATCCACGGCGCGCATGATGAACGGCATCATCGGGAACAGCAGCAGCTGCGGCAGGCCCGACCACATCACCACGGTGCCGATCTGCTCGGCGTTGTAGCCCTGGATCTGCGCGCAATAGACCGGGATGATGTAGATCGACCCGTACGAGACCGCACCGAGCACGGTCATCAGCACGCAGGCGCCGCCGACCGAGCGGTTGGCCAGCACCCGCAGGTTGATGAACGGCCGCGCCGCCGTCAGCTCGCGGAGGATGAACCCGGCGATGCCGGCGACCGCGAGCCAGCTCGCCTCGACGATCACGGGCGATCCGAACCAGTCCTTGCGCTGCCCCTCCTCGAGCACGAAGGTCAGGGCCGGCAGGCCGGTCGCCATCAGGCCGATGCCGATCCAGTCGCCCTTGCGCAGCTCGCTCCAGCGCGCGGGGGCCTTCTCGAAGGCGCCGAGCTGGATCGCGGCCGCAATCGGACCGAAGATCAGGTTCAGGTAGAAGATGTAGTGCCAGGACAGGTTGTCGGTGAGCCAGCCGCCCACCGTCGGGCCGATGGCCGGCGCGAAGGTCGCGGTCAGCCCGAACAGCGCGATGCCGACCGGCTGCTGGCCCTTGGGCAGCCGCGTGCGCACGATCACGATCGCGGTGGGGATCAGCACGCCGCCGGTAAACCCCTGGCCGGCCCGGAACAGGATCATCTGGCTCAGGGACGTCGAGAGCGCGCAGGCGAGCGAGAAGGCGGTGAACAGCATCGTGTTCACCGCGAGGTAGCGGCGCAGGCCGATCACCGAGGCGAGCCAGCCGGTGAGCGGGATCACGATGATCTCGGCCATCAGGTAGGCGGTGGAGATCCAGCTCCCCTCCTCCGTGGAGGCGCCGAGCGCCCCCTGGATGTCGGCGAGCGAGGCGTTGGTGATCTGGATGTCGAGGATGGCCGTGAAGGCGCCGAGGATCGCGCCGAACACGGCGAGCCAGTCCCGGGCGCTCGCCTTCGCCTCGGGTACGGCTACGGCCGGCACGGTGCTCATCGGGGCATGGCCGCGCTGACCAGCGCCGGCGCCGGCTTCGGCCAAGCGGGACGCACCGGCTCGACCGGATCCTGGGTGTGGACGGTCGCCTCCACCGACAGGCCGGGGCGCAGGCGGGCGACGAGGGGATCGGACGCGTCCAGGGCGATGCGCACGGGCACGCGCTGCACCACCTTGGTGAAGTTGCCGGTGGCGTTCTCGGGCGGCAGCAGGGCGAATTGCGAGCCGGTGCCCGGCGAGAAGCTCTCGATCCGGCCCTGGAAGTCATGGTCGCCGAAGGCGTCCACCGTGAACGTCACGTGCTGGCCCTCGACCATGCGGCCGGTCTGGGTCTCCTTGAAGTTCGCCACGCAGTAGATGTCGCGGCCCATCGGCACGAGGGTCAGGAGCCCGGTGCCGGGGGCGACGACCTGGCCGACCCGGAGCGCCCGGTCGCCCGCCACGCCGTCGATCGGCGCCAGGATGGTCGTGTAGCTGAGGTCGAGCGTCACGCCCTCGACCTTGGCCTGCGCCCCCTCCAGGCTTGCCCGGGTGCTGGCTTCGAGCGCCTTCAGGCTGTCGATCTGCTTCTGCGCGGCATCGAGCGAGGCGGCGGCCTTGTCGCGGGCGGCGTGGCGCTGGCGCAGGTCGGCATCCGCCTGCTGCTGGCGCTGGACCGTGCCCGAGCCGGTCTGCAGCAGGTTCTGGTAGCGGGTGTATTCCTGCTGGGAGAAGGTCAGCGCGGCCTCGGCATTGGCGAGATCGGCCCGCGACGAGGCGACCTGCGCCTGCTGCTGGACGATCGCGGCGGCGACGCCCAGGATCTGCGCCTTGTCCTTGTCGACCTCGGCCTCGGCCTGCTTGAGCTGGACCCGGTACGACCGGTCGTCGAGGCGCGCGATCACGGCGCCGGCCTTCACCGGCTGATTGTCGCCGACCATCACGGCGGCGACGATGCCGGCGATGCGCGGCGCCACCGTGACCTTGTCGGATTGCAGATAGGCGTCGTCGGTCACCTCGAGGAAACGCCCGATGGTCCACCAGTGCCAGCCATAGGTTCCGGCCCCACCGAGCGCCAGCAGGCCCGCCAGAGGCAGGACGATCCGCGCCCGGCCCCGGTGCGGCTTCGCTGTGGCGGCGGGCGGACCCGAGGAGGCCGCAGGTCCCACGCCGCCCGCGACCGGGTCGGCGCTCTTGAAGCTGTCGCTGCGACGTGCGTCCATCGGATCTGGCCAGAATCAAAACGGTACGGTATCGTTTTAATAAGGCGGGAGGCGATCGTGGGCAAGGAGGATCGTGGGTGACGGTCACGGAAATCGATCCGCCGGAGACCGGGCCACGGCGGGGCGGCCGGCCGACCCGCGCCGAGGCGGCCCGGCGCGAGGCGCACCTGCTCGCCGTGGCAACGACCCTGTTCCTGGAGCGCGGCTTCGACGCCACCTCCATCGACGCGGTCGCCGAGGCCGCCGGGATGAGCAAGCCGACCGTCTATGCCCGCTACCGGGACAAGCGCGCCCTGTTCGAGGCTGTCCTGCGCGAGCGGATCGCCGCGTGGCTGGCGCCGCTCTCGGCTGCCGCCGAGGCGCAGGCCGCGCAGGTTGGGACCGACGATGTCGAGGGCGCCCTGCACGCGTTGAGCCGGACCCTGCTGGCCCACGGGCAGTCGCCGGGCGCCGCGATGCTCAAGCGCAACCTCGTGGCCCAGGCATTGCAGTTCCCGGAGCTGGCCCGCCTCGCCCATGAGGAGGGCTGGCTGCGCGGCGTGCGCGCCGTGGCGCAGCTGCTCGACGCCTTCGCCCGGCGCGGGCGCATCGCCCTGGCGGATCCCGAGATCGCGGCCGACCTGTTCCTCAGCCTCGTCCTCGGCCGGTCGTCCCAGGCGACCCTCTACGGCATCGCCACCGATCCGGAGGCGCAGGAGCGGCGGCGGCAGGCGGCGGTGCGGCTGTTCCTCGACGGGGTGCGCCCGCGCTGACCGGCCGGCTGGGCTTGCTGTGGGCGCTTCCGGGTCGCGCTATATTCGGGCGTCGGACCGGCGGGGGCAACCGCCGATCCCTGGCAATTGCCCGTTCGGGTTTAGCCAACGCAAGAACATCGGGTGGATGGCGCGTCGGCGCTGAATCCTCCACTCGCCATTGCCGTTTCTCGAGATTGCCAGAGAGAAGACCATCGCTCCAGTCTCCCGGCCGCGTGCGGCCTTCGCGGGTGAGTCGGTCAGGCTCGCGGCACAAGCTTCGCCGCATCCCTGAGACCGGAAGAATCCGCGTCCGGCGTCTCGAACCCGCGATTGCGCCCCTCCCGGCCCCGGCCTATATACGGATATCCCCATTCGACAGCGTGAGACGGGACATCCGGATCGACCATCCGGAGCCCGCGGCCCGATGCCCGGCCCCCGTCCCGCCAGGCCGGAGCACGAAAGACATGTCCCAGGGTCCGCTGATGCCCAAGGCGACCGCCGTCTGGCTGGTCGAGAACACCTCGCTCGCCTTCGAGCAGATCGCCGATTTCTGCAAGCTGCACCCGCTTGAGGTGAAGGGCATCGCCGACGGCGAGGTCGCGGCCGGCATCAAGGGGCTCGACCCGGTCTCCACCGGCCAGCTCACCCGAGACGAGATCGAGAAGGCCCAGAAGGCGCCGCACTACAAGCTGAAGCCCGCCGTCTCCAAGGTGAAGCTGCCGGAGGTGAAGCGCACCACCAAGGGCCCGCGCTACACGCCGCTGTCGCGCCGCCAGGACCGGCCGAACGCCATCCTGTGGCTGCTGCGCAACCACCCGGAATTGAAGGATTCCCAGATCATCCGGCTGGTCGGCACCACCAAGTCGACGATCCAGCAGATCCGCGAGCGCACACACTGGAACTCGGGCTCGCTCCAGCCGATGGATCCGGTGACCCTGGGCCTGACCACCCAGATCAACCTCGATTTCGAGGTCCAGCGCGCGGCGGCCGACCGCCCGGCCGCGGTCGCGGCCGAGTCCGGCGCCTCGCTGCTGCCGACTGAGGTCTCCACGGCCCGCGACGAGCCGGAACACGAGCAGGAGGACGCCCATGGCGGCCGCGAGGAGCGGATCGACGCCGATTCGGTCTTCGCCAAGCTCAAGGGCCGGCATCAGGACGAGGACGACGAGGATTAGGGCGGCGGGGCGGATAGCACCGCATCCAGCAACGGGTGGCGGGGCGACGCGAACGGTTTCACCACCGTCACGCCGCCCCATGTGAAGCCATCCTGGAGGTCTTCGGACAGGAGCAGCCGGCACCCGGCCTGCGCGGCGGCCGACAGGATGACCGCATCCCAGAGCCCAAGCGCGTGGTCCGTCGCCAAATCGCCTGAACCGGCACCAGGGTGTCGCTCTGCGGCAGGCGCGCACCACCAGCGCGAGGGCGATGTCCCGCTTGTTCGCGTCGTTCACACCCGCAGCGTAGGCAAGGACGTTCGTATCGAGGGCGATTCTCAACCCTCGTCCTCGTAGAGCGTGTCGCGCGTCCAGGATCCGGCTTGGACGACCGGCTGTCGTTCGAGCCGCGCCAGCAGGGCCTTCCGCGCTCCGGCGGCGAAGCCGTCGTGTTCCCCGGCCGGGGTGATCCGCGCGACGGGACGCCCATGGCTCGTCACGACGTAGCTGCGCCCTTCTCTGACGCTGCGCAGGAGCTGAGAAAACTTGCGGTTGGCCTCCGCTGCCGGGATGGCCTCATCCATGGTGGCACCCGGAAGTAGTGTCTTTCACTATCATGGGGCCGCCCCCGCGTCGCAAGGCGCGGGCAGCCTCACTCCGGCAGCGGCTTGCCCGTCGTCTCCGGCATGAACCACGGCACGATGAGGCCGATCACATAGACGCTGGACAGTGTCAGTGCCGCCGCGGCCACGCCCCCGAAGGCGGTCACGATCTGCCCGGCGATGATCGGGAAGATCCAGGCGATCAGCCGCGCGCCGTTGAACACCACGCTCGCCGCCGTCGCCCGGACCGCCGGTGTGAACAGTTCCGCGAGATAGATCGCCATCCACGAGAAGGCGAAGCCCAGAGTGAAGAACCCGTTCAGGAAGGCGAGCCCCATGAACGGCACCAGCCCGCCGGTCCAGAGATAGCAGGCGAGCGACGTGGCGATGCAGCCGACATAGGTGACCAGCAGGAAGGCGCGGCGCCCGATCGCGTCGGCCACGAAGCCGGAGATCACGTAGGCCGAGATCGCCCCGATATTGTAGATGATGCCCATGCGCGGGCCCCAGAGATTGGCCGGCTCGCCCGCGGCCTTGGCGAGTCCCTCCGTGTAGGCCGGCAGCCAGGACGAGACCGCCCACCAGCCGACCGTGGTGGCGAAGGACAGCAGCGTGGCGAGCAGGACCCGCCGGCGGCTCTCGGGTTCGCGGAAGATCTCCGTGAGGGAGAATGGGCGCCGTGCGCTGCGCGGGGCGTGGTCCGCATCCTCCGCGGTGGCCGCCCAGCGCTGCGCCTTGAGCGCCTGCATCCACTGCTCGGATTCCTCGAGCGCCCGCCGCAGGTACAGGCAGACGAAGGCCGGGAGCGCGCCCAGCGCGAACATGATGCGCCAGGACTGGTCGCCCATCGGGTTGGTGGCGGCCAGCACCGCCCACACGATGGCGGCCAGCACCGCGCCGCCGCCGAAGCCCGATTGCAGGAAGCCGCAGCCCTTCGGCCGCGCCCGGTTCGGCCAGGTCTCGGCCACGAGGGCGATGCCGGTCGACCATTCCGAGCCGATGGCGAGCCCGGTGATGAAGCGCAGGAGCGCGAGCTGCGTGAAGCTCTCCGCGAAGGCCGTGAGCCCGGTGAAGATGGCGTAGCCCAGGATGGACACCATCATCATGCGCTTGCGGCCGATATAGTCGGCGGCGATCCCGCCGATCAGGCCGCCGATCCCCCAGCCGAGCAGCGTGATGCCGATGGCGAGCCCCACGTAGAAGGCCGGCGCCTGGGCCTGTTCGGGGGTCAGGATCGAGGCCAGCGCGGGGCGCAGGGCGTAGATCAGGGCCACGGCCTCGTAGCCGTCGAAGATCCAGCCGAGATAGCTGCCCCAGAGGATCCGCCAATGGCGCCGGGTGAGACCCGCGTGCCAGGGCGTGCTGGCGGTCTCGCGCAGCCGGACGTCACCCGCGACCATGGCTCGTTCCTTCCTCCCGGGGCGCGTCCCCGGCGCCCGCTCCGGCCTGGTATACAGGTCGGCCACGCCGTGTCGGCGCGGGCTCGTGCGTGTCCGGAGTCACATTTGCGTCGCGCTGTCGCGATTCCGACTTCGCTCAGCGCGCGGCGTCGAAGGCGGTTAGGAAGGCCGTGAGGTTCTCCGGCAGCGCCGCGCACAGGTAGCCGCCCTCCTGGACGAGGGCGGTGGGCAGCCCGGCCCGGGCGATCCGCTCCGCGGCCCCCGCGAAACCCGCCCGGGTCACCCGCAGGGCGCCGATCGGGTCGTCCTCCGAGGCGTCGAGGCCCAGGGCCACCACCAGCCCCCGCGGCTTCTGGGCCGCGACCGCCGCGAGGCCCGCCTCGACGGCCGCGAGCCAGGGACCGTCGCCCGATCCCGGCGGCAGCGGCAGGTTGCGGTTGAAGCCCGCACCCGCATCGGCGCCGGTCTCGTCGGCGTAGCCGGCATAGAACGGGAAGTAATCCGACGGATCCGCGTGCACCGAGACCGTGAGGACGTCGCGGCGCGCGTAGAAGATCCCCTGCGTGCCGTTGCCGTGGTGGACGTCGATGTCGAGGATCGCCACCGGTCCGCCGGTCGCGGCCAGAAACCGGGCGGCCGCGATCGCGCTGTTGTTGAGGAAGCAGAATCCGCCCGCGGAATCCGCGTAGGCGTGGTGGCCCGGCGGACGGCACAGGGCGTAGGCATGGCCCGCCTCCAGCGCCGCGTCCGCGGCCGCCACCGCGCATTGCGCTGAGCCGTACACCGCCGGCCACGTGCCGGCCCGGATCGGCGTCGAGGTATCGGCCATGTAGAGGCCGACGCGCCCGAGTAGGCCCGCGGGCTTCCGGTGCATCTGCGGCCGGGCGAAGGCGCCGGTGAGGATCTCGTCGGCGAGTCCCGGGATCTCCGCCCGCCGGGTCCAGGCCTCGGCCAGGAACGTCACGTAATCGGCATCGTGCACGGCCCGGATCGGGTCGAGGCCGTGATCGCCGGGCGCCGCGAGGTCGTGCCCGGCTGATTGCGCCGCCTCCTGCAGGATCGCGTAGCGGGCGGCCTGCTCGGGATGCGGGATCGGCGTGCCGCGCCGCCAGTAGTGCTCGGGGTCGTGTCGGGCGGAATCCGGCGTGTGGAGGATGCGCATCCCGGGAGGTTAAGCCTCCCGGAGACGCGCGTCATCCGTCCGCGCGGCGGTCAGATGAGGTAGACGGTGCCGTCGTTGCGAAAGACTTTCGGGCAGTCTGTCGTGTCCACCAGGCGTTGTGCAGCTTCCAGCGAGATGCGGCGCGCCTGCGCGATCTCCGGCAGCGTCATCCATCGTGCGTCCATGCCGGGGCTCCACTGGTGATTCCGGAGGCTCAGGGACCAACGACGGAGCCGGCATATGGTTCACCGGCCCGTTTTCCCAGCCGACCTGCGCGTGCGGTTCCTGGACGAGCCATCCGCACGGGCTCGGCGGCTCGGCGGCGATTTCCCGCAGGAGGGTGGGGACCCGCGCCCAGGGCTCTGTGACCGGCCGGATCGCGGTCCGCTCCTGTCCGCCGGCGACGCGGATATCCGCCCAGCGCGCGCAGAAGGCCTCGACGCAGGCGGGGTCGAAGTGGCGTCCGCTCTCGGTGCGGATGCAGGCCAGGGCCGCCTCGAAGGACATCGCCTCCTTGTAGGGCCGCAGCGTGGTCAGGGCGTCGAACACGTCCGCCACCGCGACGATCCGGGCCGCCAGGGGGATCGCGGTGCCGGCCAGCCCCTGTGGGTAGCCGCTGCCGTCCCATTTCTCGTGGTGCGCCTCGGCGATCTCGGCGGCGAGGCGGATCAGCTCGGAGGCGCTGCCGCCCAGGATGCGCTTGCCGATGGCCGCATGCGTCTTGATCAGGGCGAACTCGTCCGGATCGAGCCGGCCGGGCTTCAGCAGGACGCTGTCCGGGATGCCCACCTTGCCGACATCGTGCAGCGGAGCGGCGAGATACAGGTTGCGGCAGAGATCCGGGGCCAGGCCGAGCCCCTCGGCCACGATCTGGCTGTAGCGGGCCACCCGCCACGTATGGTCCCCGGTGTCGTTGTCGCGATACTCGACGGCCAGAGCCAGGCGGAAGATCATCTCCTCCTCGCGCTCGCGCATGTGGCGCAGGGCGGCCTCGACCTCGCCGTCGAGCCAGGCCGCCTGCTCGGCCAGCCGCCGCACCGCCTTGGCGAGCCGGATCATGTTGCGCAGCCGCACCGTCAGCTCGATGCCCTGCATGGACTTGTCGAGGAAATCGGTCGCCCCAGCCTCCAGGGCGGCGAGCCGCACCGCGTCCGAGATGTCATTGGTGACCATCACTACGGGCACCTGGGCATAGTGCGGGATGGTCCGCATGCGCCGGATGAAGGCGATTCCGTCCATGGCGGGCATGTGGCAATCGACCAGCACGAGGTCGAAGGCCCGCATCTGCGCCTCGACCAGCGCGGCCTCCGGATCGGCATGGTCGGTGATGGTGACGCCGGGCTTGGCCTCCAGCAGCAGGCGCATCCGCAGGCGCTGGGTCGCGCTGTCGTCGATGAGGAGCGCGTCCATCATGGGGTCTCGTGCCGTTTCTCCGGCGTGCCCGGCGCCGGGATGAGAGGGATCAGGGCGACGGTCCGCGGCGCGATCGTGCCTGCGCGGCGCCCGCCGCGGCCCTGCCGGACGGCCGGCAGGTCAGGCGGCCGCGTGCGACGCTGCGCGGCCGCGGATGCACATGATCTGGCGCGGTGACGCGGCGGATCAGCGGTTTTGTCATCGACTTGCAGGTTTCATGGCCCCGACGTCAGTGTTGCAGGACCACGACTTAACATGACGTAAAACTAAAAATTGTGTGCGATGGAACGACTGCTCTGCAAAGACGGTTTAGGTCTCATTGAATAGAAAAATGCACTGAAAATATGGAGATTTAATCTGAAAAAATTGCCGGATATCAGACAATCGTGCTCAAACATTGTAGATGTTCGTCGTAACGGTATCAACGGGATCGGGGCAGGCATCCGGCCCTGGTGTCATGCTTCGGGGTCCGCAATGTATGCGCCGGCCGTCGCGGCCGTCCGGCGGCGCGACGGGGGCTGCGGGACGGGTCCGAAGACCAGGAAGGTGCCAAGCCGATGATGCGGTTCGATCTCACCGATCTCGGCTTGTTCCGGCACGTGGTCGAGGCCGGCTCCATCACCCACGGGGCGGCGCGGGTGAACCTCGCCCTCGCGGCGGCCTCGACGCGGATCCGGCTGATGGAGGAGTCGCTCGGGGCCGCGCTCCTGACGCGGGGACGGCAGGGCGTCAGCCCGACCCCGGCCGGGCGCGCGCTCCTCGTCCATGCCCGGGATGTCATGGCCGGAATCGAGCGCCTGCGCGAGGAGATGTCGGCCTTCTCGGGGAGCGCCTTCGGCCAGATCCGGGTCCTGGCCAACACCAACGCGCTCACCGAATTCCTGCCGGAGGCGCTCTCGGCCTTCCTGGCCACGCATCCCGGGATCGGCGTGGAGATCGACGAGCGCACCTCGGAGGAGATCGTCGGGCTGGTGGCCGAGGGGGCGGCCGATCTCGGCATCCTGTCCGGCACGGTGGATACCGGCGCGCTGCAGACCTTCCCGTTCCGGGAAGACCGGTTCGTGCTGGTGGCGGCCCGGGACCATCCCCTGACGGCCCGCGCGGCGATTCCCTTCGCCGAGGTGCTCGGCCACGATCTCGTCGGCCTCGACCGGCGTAGCGCCATCAGCCGGTTCCTCGTCGCCCAGGCGGTGCGGGCGGGGCGGCCGATGCGCCTGCGGGTGCAGCTGCGCGACTTCGAGGCCGTGTGCCGGCTGGTCGAGGCCCGCGTCGGCCTGGCGATCCTGCCCGAGAGTGCGGCCGCCCGGGCCGCGCAGGGACTCGCCCTCGCGGTGGTGCCCCTCGCCGACCCCTGGGCACGGCGCGACCTGACCCTGTGCCTGCGCGACCTCGACGGTCTGCCGGCGTTCATTCAGGCCTTCGTGGCGCAGCTCAGAGGCTGAGCAGGCTGCGGACAGGGGTGCCCCCGGCATCGGAGCGCATTGCCTTCCCGGATGGGCAGGCCGAAATCAAGGGGTGCTGACAAGGCGCCCGACGCACCGGGGCGATCCAGGGACGCGGTCCCCGGCATGGGCGTTTCGTGAGGCGCTTCCCGGAGGCCGGACAGCCGCCAGGACCAACACCGCAGGAGGAGACAGGTGAGTTCCTTGCTCGCACGGGGTGGCATGGCCTTCCTTCTCGCCGCGGGACCTGCGGTCCCGGCGACACAGGCGCGTGCCGCAGCCCCTGCCCTTCGCCGGGTCGCCTTCGCGTGCCCCGGCGGGCAGATCCTTGTGGTCGCGTTCGACACCGCCGATCCGGGCGCGCCGGCCGTCGTTGAGCCGCCCGGCGGGCCGGCGGTGACCTTGCCGGTCCTGCCGCACGCGGATGGGATCCGCTACGGGGATACCAACCACGAGTTGCGCGGCCGCGGGCGCGCGGTGACCTGGACGGAGGCGGGCAGGCCCCCTGTCGCCTGCGCGGAAACCCAGCCCGGCCCGTGAGCCGGATCGCTCGACCGCCTGACCTGACAACCTTCGCGCCGTGATCACAGGGCTTCTGCGGTCGCCGCGCCCGCGATCGAAATGCCACGAGCGTCCGATCGGAGGCCTGGCGGTGCCGACAGGCCAGCGCCCGTGCCGCGCTCCGGATGCCGCGGGGATGCTGCCTGATCCCGACAGTCTTCGTCCCGCCCGATATCGCCGGGGGGGGGGCCTTCGAGGCCTCCGGTGGCGGCCCGGGCACCGGGCGGATTGCGCCCGCGCCGGCCGGCGAAGGCGGGCCGGAGATCTCGCCGCGGAAGGCCCCCGTGCCGCGGCCTCCCTGGCGCTCAGCCTCGCGATGGGGCTGTAAGAGTCTGCACCCGGAGGGGCGCCGCCATTGCCCCGGTCCGCCCATGGTCTAGCCTCCCCGGCTGATTCCGCCGGAGGGAACTGGGGCGATGCCGATCGAGACCGTGGAGAATGCCGGCCGCCGCCGGGGCGCCGACCTCCTGGTGGAGGTGCTGCGCTCGGAAGGGGTGCGCTACATCTTCGGCAATCCCGGCACCACCGAATTGCCGCTCATCGACGCGCTCACCGAGGCGCCGGATATCGGCTACATCCTCGCCCTGCAGGAGGCGACCGCGGTCGCCATGGCGGATGGCTACGCGCAGGGCGCGCGGCGCCCCGCCTTCCTCAACCTGCACACGGCGGGCGGCCTGGGCCACGCCATGGGCGGGCTGGTCAATTCCCAGGTCTCCGGCACGCCTTTGGTGGTCACCGCCGGGCAGCAGGACCTGCGCCACGCGCTGACCGACCCGCTGCTGATGGGCGACCTCGTCGCGATCGCCGACCCGGTGATGAAGTGGGCCCGCGAGGTGACGAGCCCCGACCAGATCCCGATCCTGCTGCGCCGTGCGTTCCACGATGCCGGTGCCGCCCCGTCCGGCCCGGTCTTCCTGTCCCTGCCCATGGACGTGATGGAGGCGATGAGCGCGGTCCCCGCCGGCGAGACCTCGACCATCGACCAGCGGGCGGTGGCGGGTTCCCTCGACCGGCTGGCGGACAAGCTCGCGGCGATCGCGCCGGGGCGCCTCGCCCTGATCGCCGGCGACGAGATCGAGGCCTCCGACGCCTCGGCCCAGATGGTGGCGCTGGCCGACCTGCTGGCGGCGCCGGTCTACGGCTCGTCCTGGCCGGCGCACATCCCCTTCCCCACCGCGCATCCGCTCTGGGCCGGCAACCTGCCGACCCGGGCCGATGCCATCGCCGACATCCTCGGGCGCTACGACGCGGTGTTCGCGCTCGGCGGCAAGTCGCTGATCACTGTGCTCTACTCGGAGGTCTCGGCGGTGCCGCCGGGGGTGCGGGTGTTCCAGCTCTCGGCGGATGTGCGCGACCTCGGGCGGACCTACGCGACATCCCTCTCGACGGTGGGCGACATCCGCGCCTCGCTGGAGGCGCTGCTGCCGCTGCTTAGCCCCCGCCTCGCCGACCGGGCCGAAGCCTATGCGGATCTGCGCGCCCGGGCCGTGACCGCGCGGGCCGAGCGGCGGGCGAAGCTCGCCGCCGCTGCCGACGCGGCCTTCGAGGATCCGGTGATCGCCCCGCTGGTCGCGGCTCGGGAGGTGGCCCGCGCGGTCGGGGCCGAGACCACCATCGTGGACGAGGCGCCCGCGACGCTGACCCACCTGCGCACCTTCCTCGACAGCCCGTCGGCGCATCAATACGCGGCAATGCGCGGCGGCGTGCTCGGCTGGGGCATGCCGGCCGCGGTCGGGTTTTCCCTCGGCCTCGACCGCGCCCCCGTGGTCTGCGTCGTCGGCGACGGGGCCGCGATGTACTCGCCGCAAGCCCTGTGGACGGCCGCGCACGAGAAGCTGCCGGTCACCTTCGTGGTGATTAACAACGCCGAGTACAACATCCTCAAGACCTTCATGAAGGGCCAGGCGCACTACGCCTCGGTGCGCGCCAACCGCTTCATCGCCATGGACCTCACCGATCCGCGAATCGATTTCCCGGCGCTCGCTGCCTCAATGGGTGTTCCGGCCCGGCGGGTGACCCGGGCGGCCGACATCGCCCCGGCGATCGAGGCGGGAATTCGGTCGGGGGGCGCCAACTTGGTGGAGGTGGTGGTGCGGGCGACGTGAGGGGGGCGTCACTCCAGCCCCGGCACCGGCACCCCGAAGGCCACGGCCAGCAGAACCATGTTGAGTCCCAACACCACCGCCGCCCCGGCCACGGCGGCCGCCTGGGTGAGTGGTCCGTTGGCGAAGGGCCCCATCACGCTGCGGCGGCGGGTGAACACCACCAGGGCCACCATCGGCACCGGCAGGGCCAGCGACAGCACCACCTGCGACAGGACCAGGGCCTGTGTCGGGTCGACCCCGATCGCCACCACCACGAAGGCCGGCAGCATGGTCGCGAGCCGGCGGACGAGGAGCGGGATCCGCCAGCCGGTGAAGCCCTGCATCACCATCTGGCCGGCGAGCGTGCCGACCACCGATGAGGAGATGCCGGAGGCGAGCAGCGACACCAGAAAGGCCGCCCCGGCCGCGGGCCCGAGCAGCGGCGTCAGGGTGCGGTAGGCCTCGCCGATCTCGGCGACCTCGCTGTGGCCGAGATGGAAGGCCGCCGCGGCCATGATCACCATCGCCATGTTGACGAGGCCCGCGAGCAGCAGGGCCACCACGACCTCGCGGTTCGAGTAGCGCACCAGCAGGCGCCGGTCGGCCTGGTTTCGGGGATTGCCCCGCCCCTGGGTCAGGCCGGAATGCAGGAACAGCGCGTGCGGCATGACGGTGGCGCCGATGATCCCGACCGCGATGGTGAGCGCCTGCGCGTCCGGGATTCTCGGGGTGACGAGGCCCCGGGCGGCTTCCCCCCATGCGACCGGCGCCACGAGCAGCTCCACCGCGTAGCAGAGGCCGATCGTGCCGACCATCACGCCGATGGCGATCTCCAGCGGCCGGAAGCCTTCGTGCTCCAGGAGCAGGATCGCGTAGGTGACCACCGCGGTGATCGCCATCCCGGCCATGAGCGGCATGCCGGTGAGCAGCGACAGTCCGATGGCGCCCCCCAGGAACTCCGCGAGGTCGGTGGCCATGGCGGCGACCTCGCTGATGCCCCACAGAGCGAGGCGCACCGGGCGCGTCGTCGCGTCCCGGCAATGCTCGGCGAGGTTCTTCCCCGTGACGATCCCGAGCTTGGCCGAGAGCGCCTGGAACAGCATCGCCGTCAGATTGGCGAGCAGCACCACCCAGAGCAGGCCGTAGCCGTAGCGGGCCCCGGCCTGGATGTTGGTGGCGAAATTGCCGGGGTCCATGTAGGCGATCGACGCCGTCACGGCGGGGCCGGTGAACAGCAGGAACCGGGCCCGGCCGCCGGGACGGCCGTCGAGGACGTCCCGGATGGCGCTCTCGGTGCGCCGGCTCATCGCCCCGCGGGCGGTTCCTTCGGGCGCCGGGCCATCGGAGGCCGTCGCGGCGTTCGGCGCCACCATGCTCACCCTCTCCTCAAAAATATAGCGTGAGCTATACTCGGGGCTGTGCCCGCCGGATGCAAGAGGTCTCTGCGCGGGCCTGTGCAAGTCTGACGGGACTCCCCTGCCGGTACCGGTGTTTGCTAGACAGGGCCGGGGCGGCGATGCGAGCCGAGAGGGGGAAGCCGATGCAGGAACCGTCCGACCCGGGCTCGCCCGAGACCATGCTGGTCGATCCGGAGCGGCACGTGGAGAGTTTCCGCCAAGCCCGCGAGGCCCGGCGCTCGGAACTCGTGGAAGATTACGTCGAACTGATCGACGACCTGATCGGCGACGGCGGTGAGGCGCGCCAGGTGGACATCGCGGCCCGCCTCGGCGTGGCCCAGCCGACCGTCGCCAAGATGCTGAAGCGCCTGTGCGAGGAGGGGTTCGTCCAGCAGCGGCCCTATCGCGGCGTGTTCCTGACCGAGGCCGGCCGGCGGCTGGCCGCCCAGGCGCGGGAGCGCCACCGCATCGTCGAGCGCTTCCTGTGCGCGCTGGGCGTGAGCCCCGAGACGGCCCGGCGGGACGCCGAAGGGATCGAGCACCACGTCAGCGCCGAGACCCTCGAGGCGTTCCGCGCCTTCGCGGAGCGGCGCGAGGGGACGTGACAGGCGGTCCGACCTCCCGGCCGTCATCGCGAGCGCAGCGAAGCGACCCAGAGCAGCGTGAGGTCTGCGAGCGAGGCTCCGACTGGCTTGATTCGCGGCACTCGCAAAGACGGCTTGCCGTCCATGGCCGCCCCGCCCTCACACCGTCGGTGCCGCCACCTTCTGGCGCAGGCCCATGATCACCGCCCGAAGCATCTCGGCCCCGGCCTCGCCGGCATCCGGCAGGGTGCCGGTGCGCGAGGCATAGATCCGCTCGTGGACGAAGGCGAGCTTGGCGATCACCGTGGGCGTCAGCTTGAACGGATAGAGCGCCGGCTGGCCCATGCTGTGAGAGAGCGAGTTGATCGCGTAGGTCAGCGGCAGCCATGCGGCGATCAGCCGGTCGAGGTCGGCCGTGTTGTAGGGGTCGAAATCGATCACGGTCGGTGCCGCCTGCCCATGGCGCAGGCGCGGGCGCACATGCAGCTCGAAGGTCGAGGCGGTCTCCACCGTGTCGACGATGTGCAGGTAATGCGCGAAGGTCTCGGCGAAGTCCTCCCAGGGATGGGCGGTGGCGTAGGCCGAGACGTAGGATTCGTCCCAGTCGGCCGGCGCGCCCTTCGCGTAATGGTCCTGCAGCGCCCGGACGTAGTTGAGGCGCTCGTCGCCGAACAGCGCCCGGAAGGCATCCATGACGGGGCTGTTCAGCACCAGCAGGTACCAGAAGTAATGCCCGATCTCGTGCCGGAAATGGCCGAGCAGGGTGCGGTAATGCTCTCCGAACAGGATCCGGCGGCGCTCCCGCTCGACGTCGTCGGCCTCGGCGATGTTCATGGTGATCAGGCCGTTGATATGGCCCGTCAGAACCGGCGTCCCGCCGGAGAAATTCTCGGAGGGGTCGACTAGGAAGTCGAAGGCCAGCCCGTCGGTGTACTGGGCGCGGGTGGCGAGCGGCAGTTCCAGGCGCAGCAGCGAGTAGAACAGGCGGTGCTTGGCCGCCTCGATCTGGCGCCAGCGGGTGAGGTTCCAGCCCTGCGACAGGTCCGGCACCACGCGGTTGTGGCGGCAGGCGGTGCAGTGGATGTCGGGGCAGTCCTCCGGAACCAGCCAGTTGCAGGCCGCCGAGACCGCGTTGTTGCACAGGCGGTAGCGCCGGCCGGGATCCGCGTAGGCATGGAAGACCTGGGCGCCGCCCATCAGCGGGTGCGCCGAAAGCCCCTGCGGCTCCAGGGCCGAGACCTCGTGGACCTTGCAGACGTAGCCCAGCTGCCGCGCACAGCTCTCGCAGCCGGTCGCCTCGAAGGTGACCGGCTGGTCGCAGGCCTGGCACTGGAAGATCTTCATCGTGCGGTCCCGGGCCGGCCTCCGGCCCATCTGCCGGTCAAGCAGGACCGGGCGGCAAAGTTCCTGCCCGCGGCCTGGACCGCCGGGCTCGCCTTCAGGATCCGCGAGGGCGCCGAGCATGGCTCTGGCCCGGAACGACGGCGTGTCGGGGCGTGCGGCGGCCGCCGCACGGAAATTGCTTGTGACGGGGTCTGTAGCGCATAACGGCGCGGTGGGGTCCGGCGCCCGGAACCGGCATCGAGAACCGCGTTCGATCCTTTCGACGGAGCCATCGTGTCGATCAAAGCCGCCCTGCACCACGTCACGCATTACCGCTATGACCGGCCGATCAGGCTCGGCCCCCAGGTGATCCGCCTGCGCCCGGCGCCGCACGCGCGCACCAAGGTCCCGGCCTACGCGCTGAAAGTGACGCCCGCCAACCACTTCCTGAACTGGCAGCAGGATCCGAGCGGCAACTGGCTGGCCCGCATCGTCTTCCCGGAGAAGACCGACGAATTGAAGATCGAGGTCGACCTCACCGCCGACATGGCGGTGATCAATCCGTTCGACTTCTTCGTGGAGGATTACGCGCAAACCCGGCCGTTCGCGTACGAGCCCGATCTCTCCGAGGAACTGGCACCCTACCTCGCCCCCGTCGATGCGGATTGCCCCGAGATGGAGGCGCTGCTCGCCCGTCTCCCCGCGGAGCCCAGCACCGTCCAGTTCCTCGTGGCGCTCAACGGGATGATCGCGCGGGAGACCGCCTACGGCGTCCGCATGGAGCCGGGCGTCCAGACCCCCGCCGAGACCCTGCGGCTCAAGAGCGGATCCTGCCGGGATTCCGCGTGGCTGCTCGTGCAGGTGCTGCGCCGGATCGGGCTCGCCGCCCGGTTCGTCTCCGGCTACCTGATCCAGCTCGTGCCCGACACGACCGCGGTCGACGGGCCGACCGGCGCCTCGGCGGACTTCACCGACCTGCATGCCTGGGCCGAGGTCTACCTGCCGGGCGCCGGCTGGGTCGGCATGGACGCGACCTCGGGCCTGCTCACCGGCGAGGGCCACATCCCGCTCGCCGCGACGCCGCACTATCATTCGGCCGCCCCGATCTCGGGGGCGATGGAGCCGGCCAAGACCACCTTCGACTTCGGGATGCGCATCACCCGCGTCGCCGAGACGCCGCGGATCACCAAGCCGTTCTCGGAGGCGGTCTGGGCATCCATGGACGCGCTGGGCGAGCGGGTGGATGCCGATCTGGCCGCGCAGGACGTGCGCCTGACCATGGGCGGCGAGCCGACCTTCGTGTCGGTGGACGATTTCGAATCGCCCGAATGGAACATCGCCGCGGTCGGCCCGACCAAGCGCGGCCGCGCCGACCAGCTGATCCGGCGCCTGCGCGACCGGTTCGGCCCGGGCGGCCTGCTCCATTACGGCCAGGGCAAGTGGTATCCCGGCGAGAGCCTGCCGCGCTGGGCCTTCGGGCTGTACTGGCGCAAGGACGGCCAGCCGATCTGGCGGAACCCGGACCTGATCGCCCCGGAGGCTGCGCCCGGGGAGGCGGGGACAGCCACCATCGCGCAGGCCAAGGCGTTCGCGGACGCTCTGGCCCGCCGCCTCGGCCTTTCCGACTACGTCTTTCCGGCCTTCGAGGATGGCGAACTCTGGGAGAAGAAGATCGCGGAGCTGCCGGTCAACGTCATGCCGGCCGACGCCAAGTCGGGCTCGGCGGAGTTCGATGCCCGGATCAAGCGGGTCTACGCGCGGGGCCTCGGGGAGGCCGCGGGCTACGTCCTTCCGCTCGCGAGCCTGCCCACTGGCAAGGACGGCGATGCCGAAAGGGTCTGGATCTCGGAAAAGTGGGATTTTCGGCGTGGCGCCGCCTTCCTGGTGCCGGGGGACTCGCCCTTGGGCTTCCGCCTGCCCCTGTCGTCGCTGCCCTACGTGCCGCCCGAGCACTATCCCTACTACCAGCCGCAGGACCCCCTGGAGCCGCGCGGGCCGCTCTCCGATGACCCGATGGCCGAGACCGTCGTCAACGGCTCCGGCATCACCGGCGTCGCGGTGCGCACCGCGCTGGCGATCGAGCCGCGGGACGGGGTCGTCCGGGTGTTCATGCCGCCGACCCAGCGCGCCGACGAGTATCTCGAACTCGCCGCCCATCTCGAGGCCGCCGCGGCCGAACTGGCGCTGCCGATCCACATCGAGGGCTACGAGCCGCCCTACGATCCGCGCATCGGCCTGATCAAGGTCACTCCCGATCCGGGCGTGATCGAGGTCAACGTCCACCCGGCCGCCTCCTGGCGGGAGGCGGTCGCCATCACCACCGACCTCTACGCCGAGGCCCGCCAGACCCGGCTCGGCGCGGAAAAGTTCATGACCGACGGGCGCCACACCGGCACCGGCGGCGGCAATCACGTGGTCATGGGCGGCGTCACGCCGGACGATTCCCCGTTCCTGCGCCGGCCCGACCTGCTGAAGAGCCTCGTGCTCTACTGGCAGCGCCACCCCGCGCTCTCGTACCTGTTCTCCGGCCTCTATATCGGCCCGACCAGCCAGGCGCCGCGCATGGACGAGGCCCGCCACGACGGCCTCTACGAGCTGGAGATCGCGCTGGCGCAGGTGCCCGCCCCCGACGCGCCCAACATCCCCCGCTGGCTGGTCGACCGGGTGTTCCGCAATATCCTGGTGGACGTCACCGGCAACACCCACCGCGCCGAGATCTGCATCGACAAGCTGTACTCGCCGGACGGGCCGACCGGGCGCCTCGGCCTGCTGGAGTTCCGGGCCTTCGAGATGCCGCCGGACGCGCGGATGAGCCTCGCGCAGCAATTGCTGCTCCGCGCCCTGGTGGCGTGGCTGTGGCGCGAGCCACAAACCGGTGGTTGTGTCCGCTGGGGCACGAACCTCCACGATCGGTTCATGCTCCCGCATTTCCTCTGGTCCGACTTCCTCTCGGTGCTGGAGGATCTCCGGGCGGCGGGGTACGCTTTCGATCCGGTCGCCTTCGAGGCGCAGGCCCTGTTCCGCTTCCCCGTGTTCGGCACGGTGGAGCACGGCGGGGTCCGGATGGAACTGCGCCAGGCGCTGGAGCCCTGGCACGTGATGGGCGAGGAAGGGACCAGCGGGGGTACCGTGCGCTTCGTCGACAGCTCGGTCGAGCGGCTGCAGGTCAAGGTCGAGGGCTTCGTGCCCGAGCGGCACGTCATCGCCTGCAACGGCCGCCGCCTGCCCATGACCGGCACCGGCAGGGGCGGCGAGGCCGTGGCGGGCCTGCGCTTCAAGGCGTGGCAGCCGGCCTCATCGCTGCATCCGACGATTCCGGCGCATTCGCCGCTGACCTTCGACATCCTCGATGCCTGGAGCGGCCGGTCGCTCGGCGGCTGCCGCTACCACGTCGCCCATCCGGGCGGCCGCAACTACGAGACCCATCCGGTCAACGCCTACGAGGCGGAGGGGCGGCGGCTCGCCCGGTTCCAGCCGCACGGCCACACGCCGGGCCGGGTGGAGATGCCCCGGGCCGAGGCCAGCGCCGAGTTCCCGCTGACCCTCGACCTGCGGATGCCGGCCCCGCAATGATCCACGATGTTCACACATCTGGGTCGGACACCGACGCGGGCGACAGAGCGCGACGCGCCCGCTCCCCCGTGCGGGAGAGGGTTGGGGTGAGGGACGAGAGGCTTCGGGCTCGACGCGCCGGCAGGACGCGCCTCTTTCGGGCAGACCCGATCCCTCACCCTGCCCCTCTCCCGTGCGGGCGAGGGGAGCCGCGCTCCCTTGTGCGGCCGCGTCGCCGTCCACGATGCGTGGATCCGCAAGCCGCAGTGACCGGGGGGCCGTGATGGAGGCGGCGCTCGCCGGAAGCCCCGGCCGAGCCGAGCCGGAGGGCCCGCATGAGCGCGTCGCCCGCTGGACGGCGGGCTATCGCCCCGCCCCCGGCCGGCCGGACGAGTTCCTGGGACCCGACGGCCAGCCCCGCGGGGCGTGGCCGCGCCTGCTCGACCGTCTCGGCGGCCTCACCGAGCCGGAGATCATGGCCCGGTTCGTCGCGGCGGAGCGGCACATCCGGGACGCCGGCATCTCGTTCCGCATCGCCGGCGATCAGCGCGAGCACCCCTGGCCGCTCGGCTGCCTGCCCCTGGTCATCGAGGGGCCCGAATGGGAGGCGCTCAGCGCCGGGATCGTCCAGCGCGCGGAGCTGATGGAGGCGATCCTGGCCGACGCCTACGGCGAGGGCCGCCTGGTCGCCGAGGGGCTGCTGCCGGCCGCGATCGTGGCCGGCACGCCCGAGTTCCTGCACCCGCTTCAGGGCGTCACGCCCCCCGGCGGCCACTACCTGAAGCTCTACGCCGCCGATCTCGGCCGGGGTCCGGACGGACGCTGGCAGGTGCTGGCTGACCGGACCCAGGCGCCCTCGGGCCTGGGCTGGGCGCTCGAGAACCGGATGGTCCTGGCCCGGACCTTCCCGGACTTCTTCCAGGACCTCTATGTCGAACGCCTGCCGACCTTCTTCCAGGCGTTCCGCGACGGGCTTGCGCTGGGTGCCGAGCGTGCGGACCCGCGGATCTGCCTACTGACCTCGGGCCCCTACAGCAGCACCTATGTCGAGCAGGCGGCGCTCGCCCGCTATCTCGGCCTGATGCTGGTGGAGGGCGACGACCTCGTGATGCAGGACGGGCGCCTGCACGTGCGCACCGTCTCCGGCCTGAAGCGCGCCGACGCCCTGTGGCGGCGGATCGACGCCGACTTCCTCGATCCCCTGGAGCTGAACCCGGCCTCGCGGCTCGGCGTGCCCGGCATCCTGGACGCCCTGCGCAATGGCTCCCTGGTGATGGCCAACATGCCGGGCGCGGGGCTCGTCGAATCGGCGGCGCTCGCCCCCTATCTCGACGGCATCGCCCGTCGGGTGCTGGGCGAACCCCTGCGGCTCGGCCATCCGCGCACGTGGTGGTGCGGTGACCTCGAGGGTCTGGCCCACGCTCAGGCCAACCTCGACAGCCTGACCCTGCGCCCGGCCGCCACGCCCCAGCGCGGGGCGGGGCGCGACGCGATCCTGGCGGGCCCGGTCCTGGCGGCCGAGCGGACGCGGGTGGTCGAGGCCCTGCGCGACCGGCCCTTCGACTACGTCGCCCAGGAAGCCGCGCCGCTCTCCACCATGCCGGGCTGGGAGCGCGGCGAGGCCGGCCTCGTCCTGGTGCCCCGCCCCTTCGTGGTCCGTGTCTTCGCCACCCGGACGCCTCTCGGCTGGCAGGTCATGCCGGGCGGCTTCTGCCGCGTGTCCGAGCGCGAGGATGTCGACCCGATCGAGATGCGCCTCGGCATCCGCTCCGCCGATGTCTGGGTCCTGTCCCAGAAGCCGGTCGCCGCGCCGCTGATCGGCTCGCAGGCGGCCCCGCGGGTGCGGCGGGTCGGAGGCCACCTGCCCTCCCGGGCGGCCGACGGCCTGTTCTGGCTCGGCCGCTATCTCGAGCGCGCCGAGGCGGTAATCCGGCTCGTCCTCGCCCATCTCCGCAGCGTCGGGGACGCGGTCGGGGCCGACATCTCGGGCGCCCTCGACACGCCTGCGGCCCTGGCGCTCCGAGCCCTGCTGCACGAGTGGGGCAGCATCGGCGCGGCCGGCCTGCCCACCGCCCGCCTCGCCCAGGAGGCGCTGGCCGGGCGCGAGCGGCCGGGCTCGGCCCGCGCCCATATCGTCTCGGCCCGCCGCAACGCCGCTGCGCTCCGCGCCCGCCTGTCCGGCGAGGCCTGGCGTGTGCTCGCCGACCTGAACGAGTTCCTGTCCCTCGACACCGAGCGCACCTTCACCGAGTCGCAGCTTGCGGGCCGCGCCGAGCGGGCGCTGAGCCACCTCGCGGCGCTCTCCGGCCTGACCCACGAGAACATGAGCCGGGCGGAGGGCTGGCACTTCGTCGAGCTCGGCCGGCGGATCGAGCGGGCGATCAACACCTGCGCCTTCGCGCTGGCCTTCGCCAACGACGAGGCGACCCCGGGCTGTCTCGGGGTGATGCTGTCGCTCTCCGATTCGCAGATCAGCTACGGCCGCCGATACATGCAGGGCGCCGCCCTCGACCCGGTCCGCGACATGGTCCTGCTCGACCCTTACAACCCGCGCTCGATCGCCTTCCAGGCGGAGGCGATCGCCCGCCATCTCGCCGACCTGCCGGCGCTCGCCGCCGACGGCCTCCCCGAGCCGCATTGCCGCCTCGCCGCCCGGATCCTGTCGGATCTGCGCAGCGGCGAGGCCGCCGATTTCGACGCCGTGCGCCTCACCGCGCTCGCGACCGACCTGGAGCGGCTCGCCGACGGGATCGCGGCCCGCTATTTCCCCGCCGGGCCGAACGCGCTTCGCCCCGAGAAGCTGACGGGGCTGGCGTGATGCTGGGTGTCCCTGGCGCTGCCGCCGCGCGGACGATCCGCAGCACGCTGCCAAAGGTCTGCAGGCCGCGCAGGCCGGCCGGCTGCGGCGCGCCTTCGCGCTTGCCGGCGACCGCGGGCGGCGGACGTCGCGATGGACGATCGCCGGGATGATCTACACGCTGCGCCACCGCACGACCTACCGCTACGGCAAGCCGGTGCACTTCGCCCGCTGCACCCTGCGGCTCAAGCCGCAGGATTGCGAGGGCCAGAGCGTGCTGGCGAGCGCCGTCACGATCGACCCGAGCCCGGCCCGCGCGGTGATGCGGCGCGACTATTTCGGCATCGACGCGGTGGCGGTCACGCTGGAGACGCCCCACACCACCTTCAGCGTCGAGGCGCTGTCCACCGTGCGGGTCGAGCGTCCCGCCCCGCCGCCGCCGGAAGCCGGGATGTCCTGGGAACGGGTCCGCGACGCCGTGGTCGCCGGTCGGGACCTCGGCGGCCGCGCGCCGGTGCACTTCCTGTTCCCGAGCGGCCGGGTTCCGCTGCTCTCCGCGGTGACCGACTACGCGCGGCCGAGCTTCTCGCCCGGCCGCAGCGCCTACGGAGCGGCGCACGACCTGATGCTGCGCATCGGCCAGGATTTCCGCTTCGATTCCCGGGCCACCAACGTCTACACGCCGCTCGCCGAGTCCTTCGCGCTGCGGGCCGGGGTCTGCCAGGACTTCGCCCACGTGATGATCGCCGCCCTGCGCGGCATGGGCCTGCCGGCGGCCTATGTCAGCGGCTATCTCCGGACCGTGCCGCCGCCGGGCCGCCCGCGCCTGCGCGGGGCGGATGCGAGTCACGCCTGGGTGGCGGTCTGGTGCGGCGACGGCTGGCTCGGCCTCGACCCGACCAACAGCGTGGCGGTGCGGGACGACCACATCGTGGTTGCGCGCGGCCGGGACTACGGCGACGTGGCGCCGGTCGACGGCATCGTCAGCGGCTCGGGCAAGCAGCGCCTCAAGGTCGAAGTGGATGTCATCCCCGACACCGAGACGCAGGATCTCGCACTGGTCGGGTGAGGTGGCGCTCCGTCATCGCGGGCGCAGCGAATCGACCCAGGGCGGGACATCGGTGGACGTGGCGCCACGGGTTTGTTCGCTACGCTCGCAAGGACGGGGGTGTTCGGAATTCCTGCCCGTCTTGACGTTCGTCGTCCGGTCGCCTCACCGGTTGCCATGACGGAGACCGAGACGCCGATGGTCACGCCGATCGCGCCGAAAACCTGGGAGCCTCACGACACGAGCCAGCCGGGCTTTGCCGCGGAATGCCGGCGCCAGTCGCTGCTGGTCGCGCAAGTCGAGGCGGCCGACGACGCCTTCCTCGACGCCGCCCTCGCCGAGCTCGACGAGCCTCACCACAGCGTCTTGGCCGCCCGCTCCGGCCATTCCGCGTCGTAACGCTGGCCGCCGACCGCGCCCGCGGTGAGCGCCGCCAGGATCGCCCCCGGGCTCGGCAGGCTCGCCGGATCGATGTGGGCTTCGGGATCCCACAGTCGCGCCCGGATGATCGCCCTTGCACACTGGAAGTAGATCTCCGCCACCGTGATCACGATTGCAGTGCGCGGCGGATGGCCATCGACGCTGAAGGACGCGAGCAGGTCCGGATCGGCCGAGATCACCGCCTGTCCGTTCACCCGCAGCGTCGTGCCCGAGCCGGGGATCAGGAACAGCAGCGCGACCCGGGGATCACGCACGATGTTGCGCAAGGAATCGATCCGGTTGTTGCCGCGCCGGTCCGGCAGGATCAGCGTGCGCGGATCGGCGATCCGCACGAAGCCCGGCCGGTCCCCGCGGGGGCTGCAATCCAGCCCGTCCGGGCCGGAGGTCGCCAGCACCGCGAAGGGCGCGGCCGCGATCAGCGCCGCGTAGTCCGGCGTGATCGAGGCCGCCACCTTCACCGTGGAGGCAGGCGCCAGGGACGCGCGGTAGATCGCCTCCAATGCGGCGAGGCTGTCGACGATCATCGCGCGCTCACGCGACCGAAGCCTTGCCGGCCGCGAAGGCCGCATGCTCGGCCACCAGCGCCCCCGACAGGGCTGAGGCGATCAGGCCCCGGGTCTCGTCGACGCCGTAGAGCGCCACGAACGAGCCGAATCGGGGGCCGCGCGCCTCGCCGAACAGCACGTTGTAGAGGCTCGTGAACCACGCCTGCGACACGCCGGGCCGCCCGTCCGGGCTCTTGGCCTTGCCGGACGTGTCGGGGAAGTGGCGCCGGCCGACCTCGTAGACCGCCGCCTGCAGGGCCTCCGGATCGGTGGAGCCGGCATGCTCGGCCAGCGTCTCCGACAGGTCCTCCAGGGCGGCCCGCTCCTCCGGGGTCGGCGCCCGGTAGGTCTTGGCCGGCCGCACAAAGTCCGAAAAGTACGTCAGCGCGTGCTTCACCAGCCGGTCGTGGCCCGGATGGGTCTCCGGCCCTGTCCGCGGCGCGTAGCGGCGGATGAAGCCCCACAGCACCGCCGGATCCTCGGTGTTGGCGACCGCGGCGAGGTTGAGCAGCATCGCGAAGGTCAGGCTCGCGCCCTCGACCCGCTCGGGCTCCGGCGGGTTGCCGGCGTGGAGGTGCCAGACCGGGTTGCCGAGCCGCAGCTTCGCGTCCTGGCCGGCGTAGCGGTCGAGGAAGCCGATATACTCGTCGACGTGCCGGGGGATCACGTCGAAGAACAGGCGCTTGGCTTCACGGGGCTTGCTGTACATGAACAGGCTCAAGGATTCCGGCGTGCCGTACTTGAGCCAGTCGTCGATCGTCAGGCCGTTGCCCTTCGACTTCGAGATCTTCTGGCCCTTCTCGTCCAGGAACAGCTCGTAATTGAAGCCCTCCGGCGGCTCGCCGCCGAGCGCCCGGGCGATCTTGGCCGAGAGCTTGACCGAGTCGATCAGATCCTTGCCGGCCATCTCGTAATCGACGCCGAGCGCCACCCAGCGCATCGCCCAGTCGGGCTTCCATTGCAGCTTGGCGTGGCCGCCGGTCACCGGGGTCTCGTACCGCTCGCCCGTGGCGGGATCGCGCCATACGATCGTGCCGCTCTCGGCCTTCACCTCGTCGATCGGCACCTGCATCACGTGGCCGGTGACCGGGTGGAGCGGCAGGAACGGCGAGTAGCTCGCCGAGCGCTCCGCGCGCAGCGACGGCAGCATGATCTCCATCACGGAATCGTAGCGCTCCAGCACGCGCAGCAGCGTCGCGTCGAACACGCCCGCGCGGTAGCACTCGGTCGCCGAGCGGAACTCGTAACTGAACCCGAACGCGTCGAGGAAGCGGCGCAACTCGGCGTTGTTGTGCGCCCCGAAGCTGTCATGGGTGCCGAACGGGTCCGGCACGCGGGTGAGCGGCTGGTTCAGATGGTCGGCCAGCATCTCCCGGTTCGGGACGTTGTCGGGGACCTTGCGCAGCCCGTCCATGTCGTCCGAGAAGGCGATCAGCCGGGTGGGCACCGCGTCGCGGGTGAGCACCCGGAAGGCGTGCCGGACCATGGAGGTGCGGGCAACCTCCCCGAACGTGCCGATATGCGGCAGGCCCGAGGGGCCGTAGCCGGTCTCGAACAGCACCTCGGTCTTGCCGGATTTCTCCAGCCGCGCCACGAGCTTGCGCGCCTCCTCGAAGGGCCAGGCGGCGGCGTTGGCGGCGGCCTCGATGGTGTCGGCGTCGAGGATCAGGGCTGGCGGAGCGGCTGGCATGTCGTCGGGAATGATCTTCGGGGCTGAACGCGAATGGGGAGCGCGCACCCTAGAGCGGTTCGCATCGGAGCGGAACGCCCAGATGGGCAACCGGCGTCGCTATTGCCCGCAGCGATGTGGGTGCGGAAGGTCGGCGGCCTCAGACACGTGACCGACGCGCACTGTGTCGAATGCCCAGTACGACGACCTCATCTGCGCGGACGCGGCACGTGATCGCGTATGGGCAAGGACGCACGACGAGGCGCCGAATACCGGGCCGTGCGGTCATTCTGAAGGTCCGGGGACAGGTCGCGCGCCCTCGCCACGACCTTCTCGAGCAGATCCGTTATGGTGCCATCCGACAGCCGAAGCCCGGCGGGCAGGATTCCGGATTCCCGCTGGCGATGAGAGCCCTCAGAACGGGCTCACCGGGAAGAACCGCAGGTACAGCTCGGTGTACTTGCCGTCGTCCCAGACCCGCTGGAGCGCGTCGTCCAGCGCCCGGGACAGGGCCGCGTCCTCCTGGCGGGTGATCAGGCCGATGCCCTCGCCGAAGTAGCGGTTCTCCAAGTAGTCGCCGCCGGTCAGCGCGCAGCACGTCTCCGCGTCCTGGCCGCCGACATAGAGGGCGAGGTTCAGGCCGTCGGCGAAGAGGTAGTCGATCTCGCCGCGCTTGAGCGCGCCCTCGGCCGCCGTGAGGTCGGTGAAGTCCTTCGGGACGGCTTTCGGGAAGAACGCCTTGAGGTAGGCCGCATGCGCGCTGCCGGCGATCACGCCGACGCTGCGCCCGGCGAGGGCCGCCGCCGAGGGAACCGGCAGGCCCTTGTCGGTCCGGGCCGCGAAGCGCGCCGGCCAGCGGAAATACGGCCGCGTCGCCAGGAATTTCTCCCGCAGCGTCGCCGTCAGGGGAATGGCGGCCGCGACCACGTCGCCCTGCCGGCTGTCGAGGGCGTCGAGTAGGGTGTCGAAGCGGCGCGCCTGCACCGTGCAGGTGATCGTCAGCTTCTCGCAGACGGCCCGCGCGAGTTCGACCACGAAGCCCGTCGGGTTGCCGTCGGGGCCGGCGAAATGCAGCGGCGGGAACTCGTCGTCCGTGAGGAAGCGGACCGCCCGGCCGGTCTGCGGCGCCTCGATCCGCTCGCCCCGGCTGCGCGGGTTCCAGAAATCCGGCACCGTGACGACGGGGGTGGCGGCGGGCGCGGCCTGGGGCACGTTCGGCGCCGCGGCGCCAGCGGGCGGCGGCCAGAGGAGCGCGGCGGCGAGCGCGGCCACCGCGAAGCGGAATGGGATGCCTGTCCTATCGCCTCTTGACGATCGGGAGGGGGTGGTGCTCCTCTCGGAGCGTGGGGGCGGGGACTGGCTCACCCCCCTCCTCTACCACGACCTGGGGCCACCGGGGGAGCGCACGGCGTGTCGTTCCAGCGCCCGCCCGCGCGACAGGCAACACTGCCGCCGGAGATCGCCTTCCTGCAGGCCGAGGGCGTCGACGGCCGGTTGCTCGCACGGGCCGCCGCCGACGCGGCCGAGGCCGGGACCGACGCGGCGACCGCCCTGCTCCAGGCCGGCCTGATGGCGGAGGGCGCCTATTACCGGGCCCTGGCCCGGGCGCTCGACGCTCCCTACCTCGACGGGCCGATTCCGTTCGGCCTGGGCCTGCGCTTCCCCGACAGCGTGGTGGCCGGTCTCGCGCCGCTGGCGCCCGGGGCGGTGGCGCCCTGCGTGCTGGCGCCCCGCGGGCGGATGATCGCGGACCTCCTCGACGGCCCGCGCCGGGCGGCCATGCCGGCAATCGCCAGCCCGACACGTCTGCGCGAGGCCGTGTTCGCCGCAATCCCCGAGCAGGTGGCGGATTATGCGTCGCACGAGCTGCGGCGGCGCGCGCCCGAGCGGGCCACCGCGCGCGAGCCGGCTTTCTGGTGGCTGCTGGTCCTCGGTCTCGGGCTCACCGCAGCGCTCTGCCTGTGCGCGGCGCTCCCGGCGTGGCTCGCCCGGACGGCGATGCTGGTGGTGCAGAGCCTGTTCCTGGCCATGGCGAGCTTCCGGCTCGCCGCCCTGGCCATCGCGGCCCCGGTGGCCGCGGACGCGACGGTGCCGCTCGCCGATGCGAATCTGCCGGTCTACACGGTGCTGGTCCCGCTCCGACGCGAGGCGGCGGTGGTGCCGCACCTGCTCAAGGCCCTGTCCGCCCTCGATTATCCGGCGGCCAAGCTCGACATCAAGCTGCTGCTGGAGGCGGACGATCCGGAGACCGGACCGGCCCTCACCCGGATCCCGCTGCCGGCGCGGTTCGAGGTGATCACGGTGCCGCCCGGCGGCCCGCGCACCAAGCCGCGGGCCCTCAACGCGGCGCTGCCGCTCGCCCGCGGCGCCCTGCTGACCGTCTACGACGCCGAGGACGCGCCCGATCCCGGGCAATTGCGGCTGGCGGCCACTCTGTTCGCGCGCCTGCCCGAGCACGTCGCCTGCCTCCAGGGGCGGCTCGTGATCGACAATCCCGGCGATTCCCGGCTCGCCCGCGCTTTCGCCCTCGAATATGCCGGCCTGTTCGACGTGCTGAACCCGGCGCTGGCGCGGTGCGGCCTGCCGGTACCCCTCGGCGGAACCTCCATGCACCTGCGCATCGACGTGCTGCGGGCGCTGAACGGGTGGGATCCGTTCAACGTCACCGAGGATGCCGATCTCGGGATCCGCCTGGCGCTGGCGGGCTACACCGTCGGCGACCTGCCGAGCCCCACCTTCGAGGAGGCGCCGGCCCGGCTCGCCCCCTGGCTCGCACAGCGCACCCGCTGGTTGAAGGGCCTGATCCAGACCAGCCTGACCCACGGCCGCCGGCCGCTCGCCAACGCGCGCAGCCTCGGCGGACTGGAGACGCTCTGCGCCGCCGCGCTGGTGCCGGGCACGGTCGCGTCGGCGCTCGCCTATCCGGCCTGCCTCGCCGCGGCGGCCTGGGACTTCCTGGTCCTGGACATCGCGGCGGCGCCCGCCTTCCTCGACAACCTCCCGACGGGTCTCGCAATCACGCTGTTCGGGACGGGTCTCGCGGCGCTGATCCTGCCGGCCCTGCTCGGCTGCGCCCGGCGCGGCTGGGGCGACCTCGCCCGGTCGTCTGTCTGGATGCCGCTCTACTTCCTGCTGATCAGCCTCGCCGCCTGGCTGGCGCTGGCCGAGCTGCTCCGCGCCCCGGAACGCTGGAACAAGACCCGGCACGGCCTGGCGCGGACCTCGCGCAGGGGCCGGGTGCATCGGCCCGCAGGCGCGCCCGGCGCCCTGCGACATTTGGATTCGGCCGGCGGCGGGCGCGGGGCCGGGGAACGCGACTTCTCCTGATCTGGATCAGCCCGGTCGGCCGGGGCTCCCGCCAGCCTCGAGTGTCGGACGTCGCCCGCGCTGCGGTGGCCGGTCCTTCTCCACAGGGTGGAGCGAGCGATGCCGCCTATCAACTCCGACGCACCCTGGAGCACGCGGACGGCCACTCGGGCCTCGCCTTCACCTGCGACAGCCTGGAGGCCGCCGACGCGGACGCCGCGATCCTCAAGGCTCGGGACCTCTGCCGCGAGGCCGCCGGCATGCTGCTGGCCGGGGCGGATCCTGTGGTCGTTCAGCCTGGCGCTGGCCCGGGAGCCGCTCGGCGTTCGACCCACGCGCTGAGTCCGGACGCAACGCACGGAGGCCTCGCGCCGTTGTCGGTTGATGGCGCATTCTCAATGGCAACGATCGCAATCCTGATCGGCACGCAGGCCGGCGCCCGGCTGCTGGCCGCCGCCTCGGAGCGGGAGGCGGCCCTCTCGGCCGAGGCCTTCCTGCTGCGCCTGCCGATCCGAACCCTCCCGGCCCCGCTCTGGGTCCAGTGCGCCGACCCGGCGGTCAGCGGACGTCTCACCGCCTATCTCAACGGCCTGCAGGACGAACAGGTGCGCGAGCGCGACGCCCGGGTCTGATCGGGCTCCCGCGCGCACGGATTCCCCTTTGGCCCGCCATGGTCTAACGCCCGGGGCGTGAGCGACGCACGCGACGAGGGACGATCCGGCATGATCGAGGCGACCGCCGGATTGGTGTCCCAGAAGCCTTCTGATCAGCCTTCCGAGGAGCCGTCCGGGGAGGCACCGCTGCACAGGCTCCTGCGCCTGATGGCGATCTTGCGCGACCCCGTCCGCGGCTGCCCCTGGGACGTGGCGCAGACACCCGCGACCATCGTGCCCTACACGATCGAGGAGGCCTACGAGGTCGCCGACGCGGTGGCGCGCGGCGATCGCGACGACCTGCGCGACGAACTCGGCGACCTGCTGCTCCAGGTGGTGTTCCAGGCGCAGATGGCCGAGGAGGCCGGCGCCTTCGCGTTCGACGACGTGGCGCGGGCGATCGGCGACAAGCTGGTCCGCCGCCATCCGCACGTCTTCGACCGGGACGGGCAGCCCCTGCCCGCGGGCTCCCCGCTGCGCGATCCGGCGCAGGTCGAGGCGCAATGGGCGGCGATCAAGGCGCAGGAGCGGGCGCACCGGTCCGCGGCACCCGGCGCACCGGATCCGCTCGGCGGCGTCGCCCGCGCGCTCCCGGCCCTCGCCCGGGCGGAGAAGATCTCCCGGCGGGCGGCGGCCTACGGCTTCGACTGGGACAACGCCGTGCAGGTCGTCGACAAGGTCCGCGAGGAGACCGACGAGGTCGCCGAAGCCCTGGAGGCGGGCGACCCGCAGGCCCTCGCGGAGGAGATCGGCGATCTCCTGTTCTCGGTGGCCAACCTCGCCCGGCATGCCGGGATCGACCCCGAGACGGCCCTGCGCGACGGCACCGCCAAGTTCGAGCGCCGCTTCGCCGCGATGGCGGGGCAGCTGCGGGCGGCGGGCGGCGAACTCGGCCGCTCGGACCTCGCCGCCATGGAGGCGGCCTGGCAGGCGGCCAAACGGGACGAGGCGACCCACAAGACGTGAGCGGGCGCGGCGATCGCCCGCGCGGGGGCCTGCTCTCAAGGGCTCGACAGGCGGCGTTCGGCGGATATGTTCCGCGCATGCGCCCAACCCTGCCCATCCTCACGACGCTTGCCGCCCTCTCCGCCCTGGCGTCGCTATCCCGGCCCGCCGCGGCCGAGACGATCGTCAAGGAGCGCTTCGGCTGCCACACCCAGGAGGTCACGGACCGCCTGTTCAAGCTGGTCATGGCCGGCGACGAGGAGGGGTTCGGGCAGCTGCTGCGTGTCAGTCTCGCCAGCGGCGAATGCCGGTCCTGGAAGCTCGGCGAGGAGGTCCGGTTGGAATCCCGCACGATGACCTACGGTTGCCTCACCCTGACGGACAGCCAGGATCGCTGCTACTGGACACCGCTCAGCGCGATCGAGAAGGCGGGCTGAGCCTTCGCGTTCCGCCCGGACGGCCGATGTCGGGATCGGCGCGATCCGGCACCGCCGCGGCGGTGCCGGCCGGATGGTGCGCTCAGGCGGCCTTCTTCGAGCCCTTGCCCTTCGGACCCTCGGCATCCTCGGGATCGCCGGCGGCGTTGATCGACTCGGCGATCTTGGAGAGCAGGGCGTCGGTCTTCTTCTCCTCCTGCAGGGTCTCGTCCAGCAGCTTGGCGGCCTCGCCGTAGCCGAGCTGGCCGGCCCAGGTCTTCAGGGTGCCGTAGCGGCTGATCTCGTAATGCTCCACCGCCTGGGCGCAGGCGGCCAGCACCGCGTCGGCGGCCGGGCTGCCCTCGAAATCCTCGAGATCCTCCTCCATCTCGGAGACGATGCCCTGCATGGCCTCGCAGGTCTTCGCGCGGGCGGGCTTCCCGATGATCTCGAAGACCTGCGTCAGGCGCTCCACCTGCTGGGCGCTCTCCTCGGCATGAGTCTCGAAGGCTTGGCGCAGCTCCGCGTGCTCCGCGGACTTGGCGGACTTCTTGAGGGCCTTCACGGATTGCTTCTCGGCGTAATAGACGTCCTTCAGCGTCTCGTAGAAGGCGTCGTGCAGCGTCTTCTGCTTGGCCATGGGGGTCTCTGTCTCCATCGAGGGCCGCAGGCGATTGCGCGGCGTCCGGACGGGGAACGCGGGTCCTGCCGGTCGTATCCGGACGATATCTTCGCCCTGTGGAGGAACCTTTCGCAGCTCGGGTGCCGTCCCGTCCGAGCGCGATTTCCGGCCCAGCCCGACGCGCGCCGGTTCGGATCCGGCGGACCCGGCCGGCTTGAGCCCCGACGGCTTGAGCCCCGACGGCTTGGGACCCGCCGGCTTGGGGCCGGCCGGCTTGGGCCGCAGGCGGTCGAGAACGGTCTCGAGGGCGCGCTCGACCGCATCGCGGTCCGGCAGGGTATCCGGGAGCGGCGGGCGGGTTCGGCCCGGATCGCGGCGCCTGGTCATGGAATCCGCCCGTATCGGGGCCACGCGGCCCGGTATTCCGGCGCACGCGGCAGCTGGCGGGCAGTCTATCGCCCGGATCACAGGATCAAAGCCTGCCGTGATCCCGGGATCCCAGGATCCTGTGATCAAGGTTCCTGGATCGTTGCTGGCCGGTCGCGCGGGCCGGCCCCGCCGGCCGGCGGAGCATCCACGGATGTCTTGGCGCCTGCTCCGAACGACCGCCCGCGCCGGCGGAACGGCCAGTCGATCAGACCGCCGGCCCAGAGCGCCGCCCAGACGAAGACCGGCTGAAACGCCAGGCGCGGGCCGTGGTACCACCAGGAATCCGGAATGCCGTCGATATGGACATGCGCGAAGGCGTGTTTGAGGTTGGCCGGGTAGACGCAGACCGCGTAGAGGGCGAGGCCGGTCGCGGCCGCGCGCCGGAACCGGCGGGTCAGGAGGCCGGCGGCGCCGGCGATCTCGCACAGGCCGGTCGCCAGGATGACCAGCCGCGGTGCCGGCACCCAGCCGGGCATCAGCGGCAGCATCGCGTCGGTCGCCGCGAGGTGCACGATCCCGATGACGGCGTAAAGGGCCGCGAGCCCGTAGCGGAGCCGGCGACGGCCCGTCGCATTCGCCGGATCGGTCACGCGACGACGTCCGCCGCCACGCCGCAGGAAGCGGCTACCGAGGCCGTGAGCGCCGCTCTCAGGCAGGCCACCGCCGGGTGCCGGGCGCTGGCGAAGGCCTTGTCGCCGATCGCCGTCACGGGGGCCAGGAGCCGGAGGGAATTGGTCAGGACCACGGCCTCGGCCGCGCGCCATTCCGACAGGCTGAGCGACCGCTCCTCGGCCCGCAGCCCGCATCCGGCGGCGAGGCCCAGGATCTCGGCCCGGACGATGCCCGCCAGCACACCGTCGGTGAGCGGCGGCGTCACCAGACTCTGCCCGAACAGCGCGAACAGGTTGCCGGTGCCCGCGCAGGCGACGTGCCCCCGCGTGTTGCAGAACAGCGCCTCGTCGAAGCCCGCCGCGGCGGCCTCCCGGGCGGCCAGCACCGCGTCGAGGTAGCCGAGCGTCTTCAGCCGGACGGCCGGCGAGGTCTCGTTGCGGGCGATCGGCGTCGGCCACAGGCGCAGGGGCGCGAAGGCCGCGCTCGGGGCGCTCGCCGCCGCGGTGGCGAAGAGCGTCGGGCTCGGATCGTCCGGCGGCTTCAGGCCGCGCGGGCCGGAGCCGCGGGTGAGGGTGGTGCGGATCGCCAGCCGCGTCCCCTGCCCCGCCAGCGCCCGCATCGCGGCGCTGATCCGCTCCGGCTCGGCGGGGATCCCCAGCCTGTCGGCCGAGGCCACGAGCCGGGCGATATGCGCGTCCTCGAAGGCGACGCGGCCGCCGAGGGCGAGCGCCGTGTCGAACAGGCCGTCGCCCAGCGTCAGGCCGCGGTCGGTGAGGTCGAGCGGGGCGGTCGTCCCGGGGACGATCGTGCCGTCACGCCACAGCATCGCGCGGCCCTGCCTGCCGGCCGCGCCGCTCCCGCCATGCGCGGGCCAGTCGCAAAAAATTGGCGAACAGGGCGTGGCCGCCCTCGGTCAGCACCGATTCCGGATGGAACTGGATGCCGTAGGTCGGATGGGTCCGGTGCGAGAGCGCCATCACCTCGCCCTCCTGCGAGACCGCGTCGACCGAGAGATGCGTCTCCATGTCGGGGCCGGGCGTCACCACCAACGAATGGTAGCGCCCCACCGGCATCGGCGCCGGCAGCCCGGCGAACAGCCGCTCGCCGGCATGAGCGATCGGCGTCATCTGTCCGTGAAGCGGGCGCTGCGCCCGCACGACCGTGCCGCCGAAAGCCGCGCCGATCGCCTGATGGCCGAGGCAGACCCCGAGGATCGGCACCGCCCCCGACAGGTCGCGGATCGCCGGGAGCGAGATCCCGGCCTCCGCGGGTGTGCAGGGGCCGGGGGAGACCACCAGGGCCTCGGGCGCCAGCGCCCGGATGCCGGCGACGTCGAGGGCGTCGTTGCGCACGACCCGGACCTCTTCCCCCAGCTCCTCCAGGTAGCGGACGACGTTGAAGACGAACGAGTCGTAATTGTCGAGGACGAGGATCATGCGAAGGCCTCGAACACGCGCTCGGCCTTGGCCAGGGTCTCGTCGTATTCCGGGCCGGGCTCCGACAGCAGGGTCACGCCGCCGCCGGCCTGCAGGACGGCCTGGTGATCGTCCATGAACACCGTGCGGATCGCGATCGAGGTGTCGAGCGCCCCGTCGAAGCCGATCCGGCCGATGGCGCCGCAATAGAGCTCCCGGGCGTCGCCCTCGATCTCCGTGATGATGTCCATGGCACGGATCTTCGGCGCGCCGGTGATCGAGCCCCCGGGAAAGGTCCCTTCCAGGAGGTCGAGGGCGTCGAGCCCGTCGCGGAGGTCTCCGGTCACCACCGACACCAGATGGTGGACGCCCGCGTAGGTCTCCAGCCCGCACAGGGTGGGCACGGCGACGCTGCCCGGCGCGCAGACCCGGGACAGGTCGTTGCGCAGCAGGTCGACGATCATGACGTTCTCGGCCCGCTCCTTGACGGAGGCCAGCAGCGCCTCGGCCGCCGCCCGGTCGGCCGCCGGATCGTCGAGGCGGCGGGCGGTACCCTTGATCGGGCGCGTCTCCACGTGCCGGCCATCCAGCCGGATGAAGCGCTCGGGCGAGGAGGAGGCGACCGTCAGTCCCTCCATCTCCAGATACGCCCCGAACGTCGCCGGATTGGTCTCGCGCAGGCGGCGATAGAGCGCGAACGGGTCGAAGCCGGCCGGCAGGTCGGCGCTGAAGCGCTGGGCGATGTTGGCCTGATAGATGTCCCCCGCCCGGATGTAGGCGCGGACCTTTTCAACCGCATTCTCATAGCTTTGCCGATCGAAGTTCGAGCGCCACGTGAGCGTCTCGCCATTGCCTGACAGCGGCGGAGGCGGGGCTGTGTCGGCGCCGAGCAGGTCGGCGAACCGGGCGAGCTGCGCCTCGGCGCGGACCTGCCGCGGGCCCGGCTCGGTCTCGGGAAAGCCGGTGCCGACGAGGCGGGCGGAGCCGGCGGCATGGTCGATCACCAGGGCCGTGTCGTACAGGTTCAGGGCGATGTCGTCGGTCAGCCCCGCCCGACGGGCCGGCACCGCGACCCGCTCCAAAGCCGCGCCGAGATCGTAGGCGAGGTAGCCGATTGCCCCGCCCGGGAAGGGGTTCTCGGGGCTGGGTTCGATCCGATAGGGCGCAAGGCAGGCGCGCAGCGCCGCGAAGGGGCCGCCCGGCACCGGCTCGCCGTCCAGGGTCGCGCGCCCGTCCCGGAAGCGGAAGCGCGCGAACGGGTCGGCGGCCACGATCGAATGGCGCCCGAGCGGGTCGTGCCGCATGGCGCTGTCGAGGAAGGCGAGCCCCGGCAGGCGCCGCAACCGGGCGGCGGCCGCGACGGGATCGATGAAGGGGATCTCTCGGGTCCACATGACCGGGTTCGGGGCTGATGTCCTTGAAGGGCGCGCGCACGCTGCCGTCGCACAGCCGATGCCGCGGGGGAAGCGGCAGTTCCACGCAGGCATCGCCGTGCGGCCCGCACGGGCTCGGCCCGCGGCGCCGGCTGGCGCCGCCGCGTCTTGATGTGTGGTGTCAGGGTCAGCCGGTAAAGGCTTGGCCAACAGCCAAGTTTGCCGATGGCTGGCAGCCTCGCGCGCGGGGCCGGGCACCCCTGCGGCGGCTGGTCTCGCGCCGGCCAGCGGGAACCGCTATAGGAACCCCTCCCGAATTCTCGTCCTCGCGTTCCGTGTGACTGTCCCACAGGCCACGCGCGCGGGCGGCGTCCGACCCGTCGAATGCGCCCATGACCGCCACACCTGCCCCCCAGGCCTCGGCCCCCAAGATCTCCTTCGTCTCGCTCGGCTGCCCGAAGGCGCTGGTCGATTCCGAGCGGATCCTCACCCATCTGCGCGCCGAGGGCTACGAGCTGGCCCGCCGGCACGACGGCGCCGACGTGGTGATCGTCAACACCTGCGGCTTCCTCGATTCGGCCAAGGCGGAATCGCTCGCGGCGATCGGCGAGGCCATGGCGGAGAACGGCCGGGTGATCGTCACCGGCTGCATGGGCGCGCAGCCGGAGGAGATCCGCGAGAAGTATCCGGATCTCCTGGCGGTGACCGGGCCCCAGGCCTACGAGTCCGTGGTGGCGGCCGTCCACGAGGCTGTGCCGCCGGCCCACTATCCGTTCCTCGATCTCGTGCCGCCGCAGGGGATCAAGCTCACCCCGCGCCACTACGCCTATCTGAAGATCTCGGAGGGGTGCAGCAACCGCTGCAGCTTCTGCATCATCCCGTCGTTGCGAGGAAACCTCGTCAGCCGCCCAGCCGCCGACGTGCTGCGCGAGGCGGAAAAACTGGTCAAGGCCGGCGTGAAGGAGCTGCTGGTCGTCAGCCAGGACACCAGCGCCTACGGCGTCGACATCCGCTATGCCGAGAGCCCGTGGCAGGACCGCCAGGTCCGCGCGAAGTTCTACGACCTGACCCGGGAACTCGGCGCGCTCGGGGCCTGGGTGCGGCTCCACTACGTCTACCCCTACCCCCACGTGGACGAGGTCATCCCGCTGATGGCCGAGGGCAAGGTGCTGCCCTATCTCGACATGCCGCTCCAGCACGCGAGCCCGTCGGTGCTCAAGCGCATGCGCCGCCCCGGCAACCAGGAGCGCCAGCTCGACCGGATCCGCAGCTGGCGGCAGATCTGCCCGGACCTCGCGATCCGCTCGACCTTCATCGTCGGCTTCCCCGGCGAGACCGAAGCCGAGTTCGAGGAGCTTCTGGGTTGGCTGCAGGAGGCCAAACTCGATCGCGTCGGCTGCTTCGAATACGAGCCGGTGGCGGGCGCCACCGCCAACGCGCTGGGCGACCTCGTGCCGCCGGACGTGAAGGCCGAGCGCAAGCGCCGGTTCATGGAGACTCAGAACGGCATCGCGCTCCGCCTGCAGCGGGCCAAGGTCGGCAAGCGGCTGCCGATCATCGTCGATTCCGTCGAGGGTGGGGTTGCCAAGGGCCGGTCCAAGGCCGACGCGCCGGAGATCGACGGCACTGTCCACGCCGCCTTCCGGCGCCCGGTGCGGGTCGGCGACATCGTCACAGTGAAGATCGACCGGGCCGAGGCCTACGACCTCTACGGCAGCGTCGCCTGAGGCGGAACACCGTCTTTGCGAGCGCAGCGAAGCGACCCAGCTGGCGCTACGCTTACCGACGTCGCGCTGCCCTGGGTCGCTTCGCTGCGCTCGCGATGACGGGCGCGGACCGGACTCCTGTTGAGCCCTGTCCGGCGTGGCTTGACCCCGCCATCCCGTCGCGCTCTTTCAGAACAGAGCAGGAACCCACGGCGGATCTCCGAGGCGGCGATGGATCCGGAGGTCGCGCTCCGAAAAATCATCCACATCGACATGGACGCGTTCTACGCCTCCGTGGAGCAGCGCGACGACCCGTCCTTGCGCGGCCTGCCGCTGGCGGTGGGCGGCTCGCGGGAGCGCGGTGTGGTGGCGGCGGCGAGCTACGAGGCCCGAAAATTCGGCGTCCGCTCGGCCATGCCGTCGGCCACCGCGCGGCGGCTGTGCCCGGACCTGCTGTTCGTGAAGCCGCGCTTCGAGGTCTACCGGGCGGTCTCCGACGAGATCCGCGCGGTCTTCGCCCGGCACACGGCGCTCATCGAGCCGGTGGCCCTCGACGAGGCCTATCTCGACGTCACCGAAAATCTCCTGGGTCTCCCGACGGCGACGGCCGTGGCGAAGGCGATCCGGGCCGAGATCCTGGAACGGACCGGGCTCGTCGCCTCGGCGGGGGTCTCGTACAACAAGTTCCTCGCCAAGGTGGCGTCCGACCACAGGAAGCCGAACGCCCTGTTCGTCATCCCCCCCGCCATGGGGCCGGACTTCGTGGCCGCCCTGCCGATCGGCCGGTTCCACGGGGTCGGGCCGGTCACCGAGGCGAAGATGAAGCGGCTCGGGATCGAGACCGGGGCGGACCTGCGCGCCTGGGCGCCGGAGCGGCTGCGCGAGATCTTCGGCTCGTCGGCAGCGTATTACCACGCGGTCGCCCGCGGCATCGATGACAGGCCGGTGCGCGCCCACCGGGTACGCAAGTCGATCGGGGCGGAGACCACCTTCTCGGCGGACACGGCCGCCTTCGAGGTCCTGGCCGCCCGGCTGGCGCCGCTGTTCGACAAGGTCTGGGCCGGGGCGGACGCCAAGGGCTTGCGCGCCCGGACCGTGACCCTGAAGCTGAAATTCTCCGACTTCGCCCAGGTCACCCGGGCGAGGTCGCTCGCCGTTCCCGTGGCCGACCGGGCCAATCTGGAGCGCATCGGCCTCGACCTGCTCGCCGGCCTGTTCCCCCTTCGGCGCAGCGCCCGGTTGATCGGGGTGTCGCTGTCGGGCTTCGCGCCGGAGGCGCCGGAGGTGCCGCTCCAGCTCGGACTGGCGCTCTGAGGCCGTCGCCGGGGCAAGCCCCGCTCGGTCGTTGCGTGGGCAGCGAAGTGACCCAGGGCAGCAGGACATCTTGCAGCGTGGCGCTGCCCTGGATGGCTTTGCTCCGCTCGCGACGACGGGGGTGGGGAAGCGATCGAACGGAAAACGATGGAGCCGCCTCCGTCATGCGCGGCACGGCGGCTGCGCGGGTCCGCATGTCGGGCAGCCGGATCGCTCCCAGAGCGGAGCGATCCGGCACGGATCGGGGTTATCCGAGCCCGCGCGAACACGAGGACCCTGCCGATGCTGAAGTCCGCTCTCCTGGCCGTGGCCGCTGTGCTTCTACCGGCCCTCGCGGCGGGCGCCGCCCGTGCAGATGGCACATCCGCCTTCGGTGCCGCCGATGCCGGCCAGCTGCGGGGCTACACCGCCAGTCCCGCGCAGCTCTACATCCCGACGGGCGGGCCGGGCGCCCGGCCTGCCGCTGCCGTTCCCGCGCCGCAGCGGCCGAAGGCACCGGCGCGCGGCCGCTGAAACGAGGGCCCGGGCCGTGCCGGCCCGGGCGTTCCGTCACGCGTTCTTGCGCGGCCGGTGATCGGGGTCGATGCCGCCATCGATCTTCGTCTCGTTGTCGACGTCGCCCTCGAAGGTCGAATCCGCCTGCAGATCGGCGGGATCGGCGCCGGTCATCCCCTTCGAGGTGCCGATCCCGGGATTGCCCTTGAGGTCGGCGTCCGTGGGCGTGTCGGTCTTCGGGTGCTTGGACGACATGCAGGCTCCTGTCGGGTGCTGATGTCGGGCCAACGCACCGGGGCGGAGACGGTCTCCCGCGCTCCATGCGGCGGTTCGCCTCCCGGTCCCCGCACGGCCTCAGCCGATCTCCGCCGCCGCGATCCGGCGGACGCCCGCCGCCTCCATCCGCGCCCAGGCCCGCGCGAGCGACCCGTCGACGTCAATCCCGCGCACCGCATCCGCCACAACGAGGACGTCGAAATCCGCGTCGCGGGCGTCGAGCGCGCTCCAGGCAACGCAGAAATCGGTGGCGAGGCCGCACACCGCGACGCGGGTGATGCCGCGCTCCCGGAGCGCCCCCGCGAGGCCGGTGCGGGTGGTGCGGTCGGCCTCCAGAAAGGCCGAGTAGCTGTCGACCCGGGGATCGAGCCCCTTGCGCACCACCAGGCTCGCCCGGTCGGTGGCCAGCCCCGGCGCGAAGGCGGCGCCCGGGCTACCCTGGACGCAGTGGCGCGGCCACAGCACCTGCGGCCCGTAGGGCAGCGTCACGGTCTCGAACGGGGCCCGCCCCGGATGGGTCTCGGCGAAGGAGACGTGATCCGCCGGATGCCAGTCCTGCATCAGCACCACGTGCCGGAAGCGGTGCTGGAGCGCGTTGATCGGGCCGATCACCGCGTCGCCCTCCGGGACGGGGAGCGCCCCGCCCGGCAGGAAGTCGACCTGCACGTCGACGACGAGGAGCAGGTCGGCGCTGCCGGGCGTCACGGCCGGTCCTTACGGCAGCATCACGATCGAGCCGGTGGTCTCCCGGCCCGCGAGGTCGCGATGCACCTGCTGCGCCTCGGCCAGCGGGTAGGTGGCGTTGACGGCGATCTTCACGGCGCCGCTGCCGACCACCTTGAACAGGCGGGCGGCGGCCTCCTCCAGGGTGGCGCGGTTCGACGAGAAGGTCGCCAGCGTCGGGCGCGTCACGTAGAGCGAGCCGCGCGGAGCCAGCAGGCCGAGGTCGAGGCCGGTGATCGCCCCGGAGGCCGAGCCGAAGCTCGCCAGCAGGCCGAGCGGCGCGAGGCTGTCGAGCGAGCCCATCAGGGTCGCCTGCCCGACGCCGTCATAGACAACCGGCACGCCCTTGCCGCCGGTGATCTCGCGGACGCGCTTGGCGACATCCTCCTCGCGGTAGAGGATGACGTGGTCACAGCCGTTCCGCTTGGCGAGCTCCGCCTTCTCGGGGCTGCCGGCGGTGCCGATCACGGTGGCGCCGAGGTGCTTGGCCCATTGACAGGCGATCAGGCCGACGCCGCCGGCGGCCGCCTGCCACAGGATCGTGTCGCCGGGCTTCACCGCGTAGGTCCGGTGCAGCAGGTACTCGACGGTCAGGCCCTTGAGCATCATGGCGGCGGCGGTGGTCTCGTCGACGCCGTCGGGGATCGGCACGGCCGCGGAGGCCGGGATCACCGGCTCCTCGGCGTAGCAGCCATCCGCAACCGAGCCGTAGGCGACCCGGTCGCCGGGCTTGAACTGGGTCACGCCCTCACCCACCGCCGTGACGGTGCCGGCGCCCTCCTTGCCGGGGGTGTAGGGCAGGTGCGGGGACTTGTAGGCGCCGGTGCGAAAGTAGATGTCGATGAAGTTGACGCCGATGGCGGCCTGCCTGACGCGGATCTGCCCGGGGCCGGGCTCGGCCAGGGGCACGTCCTCGAAGCGCATCACCTCGGGGCCGCCGTACTCGTAGACCCGGATCGCCTTCGGCATCGTCCTGCTCCCGTTCGCCGCCCCGTCCGGGGCGTTGCAGCCCGAGATAACGGACCGCCCGCCGGAGGCAATTCGTTTTTGGCCCCTCGCGCGCCGGTTGTAACCCGCCCGGCGGCGGCACCGTTCTGGATCCGCCGGTCCCGGACGCCTATCTAGCCCCTCTCCGGAGCTCTCCCGTGTCCCGAGCTCCTGCCCTTCCTCAGCCGAGGTCCGAGATCCATGTCCGGCACCACCCGCACGAGCGCCGACCTCGATCCGCGCCGCCGCCGCCTGCTCTACCGCGCCTGGCACCGGGGCATCCGCGAGATGGACCTGATCATGGGCCGCTTCGCCGATGCCGAGATCGGCGACCTGTCGGAGGCGGAGCTCGACCAGTTCGAGGCGCTGATCGAGGTGCCGGACCGCGACCTGTTCAAGTGGCTGACCGGCGAGGTCGAGACGCCCACGAACTACGACACGTCGGTCTGGCGGCGGGTGCGGGCGTTCCACCGGCACGACGCGCCGATCCATTCCTGAGTGCGACCGGTCGAGAGAGCCCGCGATGGACGAACCCAAGCCCAACTACGATCACCCGGCCCGGTCGATCGCCACCGAGCTGGTGGTGCGGATCATGCTGGAGATGATGGAGCGCTCCGATCCGGCGCTGCGCGGAGAGATCCTGCGGCAGGCGACGGTGCGGGCCGCCGCGATGACCGAGCACATGCCCAACGCGGATTTCTTCCGCGGCCGGGTCGAGGCGGCGCTGGCGGAGATCGTCGGGCCCGACGCCTGAGGGGCACGGCCGGGGCTTCGACCGCTTCCCATCGCAGCTTTCGGCTGTTGCAGCGCGCTCCGTCATCGCGAGCGGAGCGAAGGGACCCCGGGGTTGGCGCGACGTCTGGAGACGTGACGCTGCTGGATTGCTTCGCTGCGCTCGCAAAGACGACCACCGTCCCCTGCCGCAGCAGGACCGCCAGATCGGGTGCGTTCCGCCGTGACCGCGGGACCGCTTTATCGCGGCGGCCCGATCGGCTAACGCCACCCGACCTCTACCCCTGACGCGCCCGGCGGAATTTCCCGCGAAAGACCCGATGGCCAAGCCTCAGCCGAAGCCCCCCGCCCCCGCCGCCAAGCCTCAGGTCGCGCGCTTCGCGCTGCCGAAATCCTCCGCGCTCGCCCGGGCGATCGACGCCCTGAAGCGCGGCGACAGCCCGGTCCTGGCGAACGCCCCGGAGGGGTTCGACGCGCTGGCACTCGCCGACCTCGCCCGCGCCCTGGCGCCGACCGTCGACGCGCCGGCCGTGCTGGTCCACGTGGCGCGGGATTCCGGGCGCTCGGCCTCGTTCCAGGCGGCTCTGGGCTTCGTCGCGCCCGAGATGGACGTGATGAGCCTGCCGGCCTGGGACTGCCAGCCCTACGACCGGGTCTCGCCGACCACGGCCACGGCGGCCGCCCGGATGACCGCGCTCGCTCGCCTCGCTCGGACCCGCTCGGCCGAGGATCGCCCGCGCATCCTCTGCACCACGGTCAACGCCCTGGTGCAGCGGGTGCCGCCCCGCGCCCACATCACCCGGGAGGCGTTCTCGGCGGCGATCGGCAACGTCGTGGCGATGGACGACGTGGTGGCCTGGGTCGAGGCCAACGGCTTCCTCCGCACCGGGACGGTGCGCGACACGGGCGAATACGCGGTCCGCGGCGGCATCCTCGACCTGTCGCCGCCGGGCTTAGCCGCGCCGATCCGCCTCGACTTCTTCGGCGACACGCTGGAATCGATCCGCGCCTTCGACCCGGAGACCCAGCGCACCACCGGGCAGCTCCGCTCGCTGGACCTGATGCCGATGAGCGAGGTGCAGCTCACCACCGAGACGATCCGGCGCTTCCGCCAGGGCTACATCCAGAGCTTCGGCGCGGCGACCCGCGACGACCGGCTCTACGAGACCGTGAGCGAGGGGCGGCGCTATGCCGGCCTCGAGCACTGGATGCCGCTCTTTTACGGCGGCCTCGACACCCTGTTCGACTATCTCGGCGGGGTGCCGCTGGTGTTCGACCCGCAGGTCGAGGACGCCGCCGCCGAGCGGATCGCCCTCGTCCAGGATTACTATCAGGCCCGCGAGGGCGCGATGAAGACGCCGCAGGCGGGCGTCGCCCCCTATAAGCCGCTGCCGCCGCGCGCCCTCTACCTGATGCCGAACGAGCTGAAGGAGCGGATCGCCGCCGCCACGGTGGCGCGGCTGACGCCCTTCGCGCAGCCGGACTCGCCCGAGCGCGCCGTGATCGATTGCGGCGCCAAGGCCGGTCGGAGCTTCGCGCCGGAGCGGGCCGAGGAGAACACCAGCGTGTTCGACGCCGCGGTGGCGCATATCCGCGACCTCCAGGGATCCGGTCATCACGTGATCCTAGGCGCGTGGTCCGACGGCTCCCGCGACCGGCTCTGCGGCGTGCTCACCGATCACGGCCTGAAGAAGCCCGTGGCGATCACCCGGCTCACCGACGTCTACGCACTGAAGCGCGGCACCGATGCGGCGGTGGCGGTCTGGGGTCTGGAATCGGGCTTCGTCGCGGGCGAACTCGCGGTGGTGTCCGAGGGCGACATCCTGGGCGACCGGCTGGTCCGCCAGAAGCGCAAGGCCAAGCGGCCGCAGGACGTGATCCTGGAGGTGCAGGCGCTCCAGCCCGGCGACATCGTGGTCCATGCCGACCACGGCATCGGCCGTTTCGTCGGGCTCAAGACGATCCACGCCGCGGGCGCCCCGCACGATTGCCTGGAGCTGCAATATACCGGCGGCCTGCTGCTGCTGCCGGTGGAGAATATCGAGCTCCTGACCCGCTACGGCTCGGAGGATGCCGAAGTCGCCCTCGACCGGCTCGGCGGCGGCGCGTGGCAGGCCCGCAAGGCCAAGATGAAGCGCCGCATCCTCGAGATGGCGGGCGAGCTGATCAAGGTCGCGGCCCAGCGTTTCGTCCGGAAGGCCCCCGCCCTCAAGGCGCCGGAGGGGCTCTACGGCGAGTTCGCCGCCCGCTTCCCGTTCGAGGAGACCGAGGATCAGGCCAACGCCATCGACGCGGTGCTGGACGACCTCAATGCCGGCCGGCCTATGGACCGGCTGGTCTGCGGCGATGTCGGCTTCGGCAAGACCGAGGTGGCGCTCCGCGCCGCCTTCGCGGCGGCGATCTCGGGCAAGCAGGTGGCGGTAATCGTGCCGACCACGCTGCTCGCCCGGCAGCACTTCCGGACCTTCGCCGAGCGCTTCAAGGGACTGCCGATCCAGATCGCGCAGCTCTCCCGCTTCGCCTCCGCGGGGGAGATGAAGCAGACCCGGGCGGGGCTCATCGCCGGCACGGTCGACATCGTGGTCGGCACCCACGCCCTCTTGGCGAAGAACATCGCCTTCAAGGATCTCGGCCTGATCATCGTGGACGAGGAGCAGCATTTCGGCGTGGCCCACAAGGAGCGGCTGAAGGCGCTCCAGGCCGACGTCCACGTGCTGACGCTCTCGGCGACGCCGATCCCGCGCACGCTCCAGCTCGCCATGACGGGGGTGCGCGAACTGTCGATCATCGCGACGCCGCCGGTCGACCGGCTGGTGGTGCGCACCTTCGTGACGCCCTTCGATCCCCTGACCATCCGGGAGGCCCTGCTGCGCGAGCGCTACCGCGGCGGACAGGCCTTCTACGTGGTGCCCAGGATCGAGGATCTGGCCGAAGTCAAGAAATTCCTCGACGCCGAGATGCCCGAGATCAAGGTCGCGGTGGCCCACGGCCAGATGGCGGCTGGCCAGCTCGAGGACGTGATGACGGCCTTCTACGAGGGCAAGTTCGACGTGCTGCTCTCGACCACGATCGTGGAATCGGGCCTCGACATCCCCACCGCCAACACGCTGATCGTGCACCGGGCCGACATGTTCGGGCTGGCCCAGCTCTACCAGCTGCGCGGCCGGGTCGGGCGCTCCAAGGCCCGGGCCTACGCGCTGTTCACGACCCCGGCGAACCGCCAGCTCACCGCCCAGGCCGAGCAGCGCCTCAAGGTGCTCCAGACCCTCGACACCCTGGGCGCGGGCTTCCAGCTCGCCTCCCACGACCTCGACATCCGCGGCGCCGGCAACCTGCTGGGCGACGCGCAGTCGGGCCACATCAAGGAGGTCGGCTACGAGCTCTACCAGCAGATGCTGGAGGATGCGGTCACCGCGCTCAAGGCCGGCATCGAGGACCTGCCCGAGGAGGCGTGGTCGCCGACCATCGCGCTGGGCGCGCCGGTCACGATCCCGGAGGATTACGTCGAGGATCTGGGGGTGCGGCTGGCGCTCTACCGGCGGCTCGCCACGATCCACGACGATGCCGAGATGGAGAGCTTCGGGGCCGAGATGATCGACCGGTTCGGGCCGCTGCCGCCAGAGGTGGAGCAGCTCCTCAAGATCGGCACGATCAAGATCCTCTGCCTCAAGGCGAACGTCGAGAAGGTCGAGGCCGGGCCGAAGGGCGTGGTGGTCCATTTCCGCGACAAGTCCTACGCCAACCCGCAGGGGCTGGTGGCCTTTGTCGCCGAGCAGGCCTCGTTCGCGAAGGTGCGGCCCGACATGAGCGTGGTGTTCGTGCGCGAGCTGACCACGGTCCCGGCCCGGCTCAAGACCGCCACCGAGGTGCTGCGCAGCCTCGTGAAGATCGCCGAGCGGGGGAAGAAGGCGGCGTGACGGTGGGGACGGTCGCGCGATCGTTGCGCGTCCGGCCCATCTCTGCTCTCTCGTGACGACGGTCAGGAGGTGCGTGGATGGCAAACCCGGCGCAGGTCACCGGCGCGCCCGAGCCGGTGAAGGCCGCCACGGGCGCCTTCCTCAGACCCCTGTTCACCGACCGGCGCGTCGCCGCGGTGCTCGGGCTCGGCTTCGCGCAGGGCATCCCGTTCCTGCTCGTCTACGCGACGCAGTCGGCGTGGCTCGTCCAGGCGAAGGTGCCGCTCGCCACGATCGGGCTGATGAGCGAGCTCACCATCGCCTACAAGCTCAAGTTCCTCTGGGCCCCCTTCCTCGACCGCCACGACGCGCCGGTCATCGGCCGCTGGCTCGGGCGCCGCCGGGGCTGGATCGTCGCCACGCAGATCCTCGTCGCCCTGGCGCTCGCGGGCGTCGCCTTCGGCGACCCGGCGCACTGGCTCGCCTGGACGGTGGCGTTCTCCCTGGCGCTCGGCGTCGCGGGGGCCACCCAGGACGTGGTGATCGACGGCTGGCGCATCACCGCCGCGCCCCCTGAGCAGCAGGCGCTGATGTCGTCGTGGTCGGAGATCGGCTACCGGGTCGGCAATCTCGCGGCGGGCGCCGGCGCCCTCTACCTGTCCGACGCGTACGGTTGGCGCGCCGCCTACCTGTGCATGGCCGCGCTGATGGCCCCCGGGACGGTCGCGGCGCTGCTGGCGCCCGAGCCCCCCGCCCCCGAGACGCCCGCCACCGGCGGCTTCGTCGAGACCGTCTGGGCGCCGATCCGCGACCTCCTCGCCCGGCTCGGTCCGCTGGCCGTGCCGGTGCTGGCGCTGGTCGCGGGCTTCCGGATGCCCGGCTACGTCTCGAACGCCATGGCGATCCCGCTGTTCAAGACGCTGGGCTATTCCAACACCGACATCGCCACGGTGACGAAACTGTTCGGCTTCTGGATCGCGCTCGGCGGCACCTTCCTGGCGAGTGCCATCATCCCGCGGATCGGCATGATGGCGAGCCTGCTGATCGGCACCGTGACGGCCTCGGCCTCGCACCTCGCGCTCGCCTATCTCGCGTGGCACGGCGGCCATGGCGGGGCGGCGTTCTGGACCTTCGCGTTCACCGTTGGCATCGACGGCTTCGCCTACGCCTTCGCGTCGATCGTGCTGATCACCTACATGTCCCGGCTCTCGGCCACCGCCCACGCGGCCAGCCAGTACGCCCTGCTGACCTCGCTCTGCGCCCTGCCCGGCAGCCTGCTCGCCGGCTTCTCGGGCTTCGTGATCGAGTGGACCGGGTTCGCGTGGTTCTTCGTCGGAACCTCCCTGATCGGCGTGCCGGTGGCCCTGCTCTGCCTGCTGGTCGCGCGCCGGCACGGGCCGATGGAAGCGCCTGAGGACGCACCCGGATCGGCGACCTGAAGCTGTGTCCCAACACGGGAACGCGCGCGGAAACTGTCTCTTTAGCGGGGATTAACCACGCTGCGGCTTAATGGGGTGGACGGTTGATGTCCTCCCCGGAAGGGCGACCCAAGCCACGTGCGCGAGACAGGCTCTCGCGGGCGAGCGGTGGCGGCTGCCCACGGGGAAGCGCGTACGCGAGTTCCCCGAATGGCCCAGGCTGCGTTGTCCCAAGCCGCGTTCCGAGCCGCGTATCCGAGCCCGGAGCGCCTGCGCAAGGCGCCGCCCCGCATCAGCTACGTCGAGACCGTCTACGATCCGGTTGTCCGCACCCGGGCGCCCTATCCGAGCGCCATGCGGCGTGCCCGCCGCCGCGCCCGGCTGACCGCGCTCATCTCCCTGACCGCCATGACCCTGGCCGGCTGGGCCGTGCTCAGCCACCCGCAAGGGCCGGCCCGGCCCGACGAGCAGACCGTCGCCGCCCCCGAGGCGGCGCCCGCGCTCTCGCCGGCCGCACCGGTCCGGCCGGTTGCCCGCAACGCCGCGTCAGAGCCGAGCATCGCCTGGATGCTCGATCCGAGCCCGGCCCTGGGCTCCGGCACCGCGACCGCCTTCGGTAGCGAGGCTCCGCCCAACCCCGCCTTCCAGGTCGCCGTCGCCGAGCCCTCCCCGGCGGTCCGGGAGATTGCCCGGCAGGTCGCCAGGGCCGAGCAGATCAAGGTCGAGCAGGTCAAGGTGGCGCAGGCCCGGGCGGCCGAGAAGACCGCTGAGGCGCCGGTGCGAATCGCCGCCGCCGAGACCACGCCCGCCGCCCTGGCGCCCGCCTCCGTCCTCGTCCCGCTGCCGGTGGCGCGTCCGGCCGAGCTGCGGCGCCAGCCCGCCGTTCCGCCCACCCGCGTCGCCGCTCGTGCCCTGCCCCGCACCCGCGACGTGTTCCGCGCCGCGATGGCCGAGGAGCCGTCCTTCTTCGAGAAGCTGTTCGGGGCCGGCGGCGCCGCGCCGTCTCAGGACAACCGTCAGGAGCCGCGCCAGGCGCTGGCCTATGCCAGCCCGGACACCCTGCCGCGGGAAGCGCCGCGCACCCGGGTCAGCCCCGCCCCGGACTCCGTCACCGGCACGGCCGTCTACGACATCAGCGCCCGCACGGTGACGCTGCCCTCCGGCGAGGTTCTGGAGGCGCATTCCGGCCTGGGGGAGGCCATGGACAGCCCGCGCTTCGTCCACCTGCGCATGCGCGGCTCGACGCCGCCCGGCACCTACGACCTGACCGAGCGCGAGCGCCTGTTCCACGGGGTCCGGGCGATCCGCCTCAACCCGGTGGGCGGCAGCGCCGCGATCCACGGCCGCGACGGCCTGCTCGCCCACACCTACATGCTGCGCCAGCCGGGGGCCTCGAACGGCTGCGTCTCGTTCCGCGACTACAACCGCTTCCTGCAGGCCTTCCTGCGGGGCGAGGTCCGGCGCCTCGTGGTCGTGGCCGGCAGCACCACCGGCGACGTCTTCGGCCGGTTCGGAATGAGCGAGCGCGGCGGCCGGCGGGGCTGAGCGCGCGCTTCGCCGAAAGTCCGAGATCACGTCTGCGCGGCGCGGCTTTACGCGCCCGCCCAAGCCTGCCTTAACGGGGCCAGACGCCAGCCCTGACAAGAGGCACCCGATGAAACTGCCCCGCCGCTTCTTCCAGCCCCTCGCCACCGGCGCGCCGGCCCCGTTCCGCGAGCTGCCGGTGCGGCTGGAGCGGATGATCCACTTCGTGCCGCCGCACAACGACAAGGTCCGCGCCCGGGTGCCGGAGCTCGCCGGCACGGTCGACGTGGTGCTGGGCAACCTGGAGGACGCGGTCCCGGCCGATCAGAAGGAGGCGGCGCGCAAGGGGTTCGTGGCCATGGCCCAGGCCACCGATTTCGCCGCCACCAGCACCGGCCTCTGGACCCGGATCAACGCCCTCAACTCGCCCTGGATCTTGGACGACCTGTTCACGATCGTTGCCGAGGTCGGCGACAAGCTCGACGTCGTGATGGTGCCCAAGGTCGAGGGGCCGTGGGACATCCACTACATCGACCAGCTCCTCGCCCAGCTCGAGGCGCGCCACGGCGTGACGAAGCCGATCTTGGTCCACGCGATCCTGGAGACTGCCGAGGGCGTCGCCAATGTCGACGCCATCGCGTCGGCCTCGCCGCGGATGCACGGGATGAGCCTGGGCCCGGCGGATCTCGCGGCGTCGCGCGGCATGAAGACCACCCGGGTCGGCGGCGGCCACCCGGATTACCGGGTGATCGCTGACCCGGCCGGCGAAGCCCCCCGCGCCTCGGCGCAGCAGGATCTCTGGCACTACACGATCGGAAAAATGGTCGATGCCTGCATGGCCAACGGCATCAAGGCCTTCTACGGCCCGTTCGGCGACTTCTCCGACGGCGCCGCCTGCGAGGCGCAGTTCCGCAACGCCTTCCTGATGGGCTGCGCCGGCGCCTGGACGCTGCATCCGAGCCAGGTGGCGATCGCCAAGCGGGTCTTCGCGCCCGACCCGGCCGAGGTGGCCTTCGCGGCCCGGATCGTCGAGGCCATGCCGGACGGCACCGGCGCCGTGATGCTCGACGGCAAGATGCAGGACGACGCCACCTGGAAGCAGGCCAAGGTCATCGTGGACCTCGCCAGGCTGGTCGCCGCGAAGGACCCGGAGCTGGCGGCGGTCTACAAGCTGGGGTGAGCGGCTGCCGGGGCCGCGTTGGCGGTCTCCGATTCGGCGTCCGCGCGTCGCGACCTGCCCCCCCTCCCGCACGGGAGAGGGGGCCCGCGTGCCGTTCTGAAGCGATGACGCCGCGGAGCCGGACAATTCGCCGGGGCTAGGCTCGCGCAAGCCGCAGCATCGTATCATCCCCGTATCCGCAACTGCGTCGCCGGAACCGAACGGTGAGCAGATCGATCCCGCGCGCCCGCAGCCTACGGCGCGCGCAAACCAGCGCCGAGGCCAAGCTCTGGCGCGATCTGCGAAACCGCGCCCTGAACGGCTGGACGTTCCGCCGCCAGCACCCGACCGACCGGTTCGTCGTCGACTTTGCCTGCGTGGAGGCCAAACGCATCGTCGAGGTGGACGGGGCAAGGCAATCCACGGATGCCGCGCGCGTCCGAGACGCCATGCGAACGGGGATCCTCGAATCGCTCGGCTTCGCCCTGCTCCGCATCCCGAACGCCGACATCCACGACCATCGCGACGGCCTGCGCGAGACGATCCTGGCGGCCCTCGAACGCCGCGACACGGTCTCGTCCCCCCTCACCCGCCGAACCGCGCCCGGTACTCCTGCGGCGTCGCCGCGACGTGCCGCAGGAAGCTGCGCCGCATCGTCTCCTCGGAGCCGAAGCCGCAGGTCCGGGCGACGCGCTTCACCGGCTGCGCCGTCTCGGCGAGCGCCCGCCGGGCCGCCTCCACCCGCAGGCGCTCCACGGCCTTGGCGGGGGTCAGGCCGGTCGCCTCCAGATAGTGCCGGCTCAGGCTGCGCGCGCTCATCCCGGCCGCCGCGGCGAGCGCCGGCAGCGACAGGTCGCCGGACAGGTTGTCGGCGATGTAGGCGTGGAGCCGCCCGAATCGCTCCTCGCCCGCCTGCAGCGCCAGCGCCGCGCTGAACTGCGCCTGCCCGCCGGGACGCTTGAGGAACATCACGAGGTGGCGCGCCACCGTCAGGGCGGTCGCGCGGCCGAGATCCTCCTCGACCAGCGCGAGGGTGAGATCGATGCCCGCCGTGACCCCCGCCGAGGACCAGACCGGACCGTCGCGCACGAAGATCGGGTCGGGCTCGATCCGGGCCCGCCGGTAGCGCGCGGCGAGCGCCCCGCAATGCTTCCAGTGAGTCACGGCCCGCCGCCCGTCGAGGAGCCCCGCCGCCCCGAGCAGGAACGCGCCGGTGCAGACCGAAGCGACCCGGCGGGCCCGGCCCGCCCGGGCCCGCACCCAGGCGACCAGGGCGGCATCGTCGCAGGCCGCGACGACGCCGGGGCCGCCCGCGATCACCAGCGTGTCCACCGGCGCGTCGGGATCTGGCAGCGGGTCGGCCACCAGCCGCAGGCCCGCCGAGGCGGTGAGCCCCGGGTCTCCGGCCGCGATCACCCGCGGCGCGTACGGCATCCCGGCGCCACCGTGCTCGTTGGCGGTGGCGAAGACCTGGAGCGGCCCGGCCACGTCGAGGAGCTGCACCGACGGGAAGGCCAGCACCTCGACCGGGCGCGGGGGATTTGGCGAGAAACGAGGGCTCTTTGGCATTTCAGCCAGATCCTGACGCGCTAGGATCGTCCTGTCCACCACGGAGGCCCGGCATGATCCCGCCCGACACCCATCTGCAGATCGGCTCGCTCCTGTTCGAGGGGCTGGACCAGATCGACCTCACCGGCCCGTTCGAGGTCCTGTCCCGGGTGCCCAACAGCACCTACCGGGTCTACGCGCCGGGCCCGGAGCCCGTCCGCGACGTCCGCGGTCTCCGGATCCTGCCGGACGCCACGCTCGCGGAGGCCCCGCAGCTCGACGTGCTGCACGTCCCGGGCGGCCAGGGCCAGGAGGCCCTGATGCGCGACGCGGCCGTGCTCGGCTGGATCCGCGACCAGGCGGCCGGGGCCGGCCACGTCCTCTCGGTCTGCACCGGCGCCCTGATCCTCGGCGCGGCCGGCCTGCTGGTCGGGCGGCGGGCCACGACCTACTGGAACGCCGTGCACCTGCTGCCCCTGTTCGGGGCCGAGCCGGTGGACGAACGGGTGGTGATCGACCGCGACGCGGACGGGCGCACCTGGGTGTTCGCGGCCGGCGTCACGGCCGGGATCGACGGGGCGCTGCGGCTCGCCGCCGAACTGCGCGGCGACGAAGCCGCCCAGGCCATCCAGCTCGGCATGCAGTACGCCCCCGAGCCGCCGTTCGACAGCGGCACACCCCGCACGGCTCCGCCGGCCATCGTGGCGCGGGCGCGCTCGGCCGCCGCCGACATCACAGCCCGGCGCGAAGCCACCGCCCGGGCGATCGCCGCCGAACTCGGAATCCACGCTCCCTAGGAGATCTCCGATGAACCTCACCTACGTTCACGCCTTCGCGGCCGCCCTGCAGGCCAAGGACCGGGACGCCATGCTGGCGCAGATGGCCGAGGGGGTGGTGCTCAACACGCCGCTTGCCGCCGAGCCCGTGTGCGGGAAGGCGGCGATCCGGCCGGTGATCGATGCGCTGATGGCGGCGGTCGACGCTTTCGAGATCCGCGAGATCCTGGAAGGCCCCGCGCATGCCGCTGCGTTCTTCGGCGCGACGGCCGGCCCGCATCGGCTCGACGGCATGGATTACTGGCGCCTCGACGCGGCCGGCCGCATCGCCGAGATCACCGTCCTGTGGCGGCCGCTGCCGGAGGCGATCGCCGTCCGCGATCGTCTGGTCCGCATTGCGGAAACGCAGGGATCCGCGGCTGCCGGGTGACACAATCCGTCTTCGGACCTATCTGTCCGATCTGGACGGGTTGAACCATGTCGGACGTAACACTGAGAACCGCGAAGTTCGCGATCGGCGCCGTGGTGCGCCACCGGATCTACCCGTTTCGTGGCGTCGTGTTCGACGTCGATCCGGTCTTCGACAACACCGAGGAATGGTGGCTGTCGATTCCCGAGGAGGTCCGGCCGCGCAAGGACCAGCCGTTCTACCATCTCCTCGCCGAGAACGCCGAGACCGAGTACGTGGCCTACGTGTCGGAGCAGAACCTCCTGCCCGACACGTCGGGCGAGGCCCTGCGCCATGCCGGCATCGCCGAGATGTTCGAGCGCGACGCCGCCGGCGCCTACCGGATGCGCGACCGCGCCACGAACTGAGCGGGACCGGGTCGTCAAGATCGCGGCAAGGCCGCCGCGACAGCCTCCGTGACGGCGCTGCCATCGCACGAGCCCGCCGGCACGATCCGACGCGGCGCCGCTGGCCGCCGGCGCGAAGGTCCACTGGCTGCAGACGGTTCCGGCCGGCCAGGAGGCCCGGATCGCGCACAGCGCGGCGCCGGTGAACGGCTTCGAGCTCCGCGGCCTCGAGGAGTCCGCTCACGCGTGGGCGGCCGAAGGGCTCCTGCGAAGCGGCTGCGCCGCACCTCGGCATGGGGTGGCGGGGGATTGCCCTCGCTCGATCCGAATCGAGAACAGCGGCGGCGCGCGATCGGGCGCGGCGCCGAAGCCGTATCGCAGACACGCGAAGGGCCAGGTCTTGCGGCCCGGCCCTTGAGGAGCCCGCCGCGTTGGCGGCGGGCGATCGTGTGATCCGGTTACTTGGCGGCCGGGGCCGCAGCGCCGGCGGCCGGAGCCGCGCCGGCGGCGCCACCCTGCTGCTCGAGCTTCTTGCGCATGTCCTCGGAGCGCTTCTCCAGCTCGGCCTGGAGCTTCTTCTGCTGGTCCTCGAGGACCTTCGGATCGATGGCCGGGCCGTCGAAGGCCTTGCCGAAGCCGGCCAGCGGCACCGCGAAGGTGACCTCGCGCTGGGTCTGGTTCTGGACCGAGACGTTGAGGGTCGTGCCCTTCTTCATCGCGGCGATCACGCCGGCATCGACGCCGCCGGCCTCGGCGAAGCAGCCGTTCGGGAAGCAGACCGCGAAGCGGCCGGCCGTCGGGCTCTGGCTGTCGACGTTGAACCGGATACCCGGCTGCAGCAGCAAGCCGAGCGGCAGCAGGTAGCGCACCACGCGCACCTCCTGCTTCTGGGAAGCGTTCTTCATCTCGTAGACGGCCACCGCCAGGACGGGCTGGCCCTGGTCGGACACGAAGTCGCGGGTTGTGTAGCAGATGTCGGTGCCCGAGCCCTGGTCCTTGCCACAGACCTTCGTCCAATCGGCCTGGCTCGGCTCGGACTTCACGGTCACGATCTGCGGGCCGGTCTGGGCGGCCGGGGTGTTGGCCGCCGGGGTGCCCGGGGCGGCCGGTGCGGGCGCGGTCGGCGCGGGGGCCGTTGCCGCGGGCTTCTTCGGCTGCGCCAGCGCCGGAGCGGCCGCGAGGCCGAGGCCCGCGAGGCCGAGGAGGGCGGCGCGCGCGAGCGTCGCGGTGCGGGTGAAGGACATCGGCTCTGACCCCTTGGAAGAGACGTGGTGTGGCTTGCTGGATGCGAAGCCGGCCTGGCGGCCGGACCGCCCGGTTGCGCGCCGGCGTGGCGTGCCTCCCGGAGCTCCGGATGAATCGGTCCGGCCATCGGGCGGGACGGGCGCACGGATGCGCGCATCTCCAACCCCGGCGACCGGGCGGCCTGCCTTTCCCCTTGAATAAGGCGAAGGCATGACACCGCGGCCTGGCGGGCGCGTCATAGCCCATCGGGCCGCGGCCGGCCCCCGATAGGCCCGCGCCCTCCCGGCCGCAAGCGCGACGTTGCACGAGCGCGTGATCGGCCCGGCCCGGCGGCGAGGTCCCCCCGGCGGCAGGCCGGGCGCAGCGCCGGCTTCCGGCCATCTTAGCGGTCGGTTAACTATAATCGGCCGACCATGACGTCGGGTCTACAGAAGCGGTGGGAGCGGCGGGTTGAGCGCGTTCGCGGTGGCGGAGAGGGCGGTCGACGCCGCACCGGACGCGTCCGCGCGGTCCGGTGGCCTGTCCGCCTGCCTGTTCGCGGCGGCACGCGCTGGCCCGCAGCGCACGGTCCTGCGTGATTCGGGCGACCGCGTCGCCTGGTGCGGGCGCCCGGCGATCACCTGGACCTACGCGGCCGCCGCCGAGATCGTCGGCAGGCTCGCCCGCGGGATCGGTGCGTGGCGGCTCCCGGCCGGCAGCCGAATCGGATTGTGGTTTTCCGGGGGGGCCGAAGCGGCGCTGGCCCACCTTGCCGTCGAGGCGTCCGGACACCTGCCCTGCGCGATGCCCGCCATCTGGGATTCCGAGCAGCTCTCCGCCGGGATCGAGGCGGCCGGCCTCGTCGCGGTGCTGACGGAGGGCCGGCGCGGGGAGCGGCGGCCGGCCGAAGAGCTCGCCAACGCGGCCATGCGCCATTTCGGCCTGCGCTATCTCGCGGCGTTCGGGCCGGGGGTGCCGGACGGCGTGATCAGCCTCGACGCGCTGGCGCTGGAGCGCGGCATCGTCGAACCGGCCGCGAGCCTGGGTCTCGTGACCTTCGCGGACAGCGACCCGACCCGACCCGTTTACCGCACGGCCGGCGCACTCGCCGCGGCGGTCGAGGCGCATCTCGACGCGCTCCCCCCTGGCGCGGACGAGCGGATCCTGACGCTCCTGCCGGCCCACGACCTGCGCGGCCTCGTGACCGGCCTCGGCGCAGCCCTGGCGGTCGGGGCCGGACTGGAAACCGTGCTGCCCTTCGACGAGACGGGATTCCGCAGTGCTCTGCTGCGGCCGGTGCCAACCCGGCTCGTCGTCCCGGCCCTGATCGAGCCGGCGCTCGCGGCTCTGTCCCTGCCCTGGACGATGCGCACCCTCCACGTGGTGCACCGGGCGCCGACGCCGCTGACCCCGGGGTCCACGTCCGGAGCCACGGGCCCGCAGAGGCTGGATTCCCTGGTCTTCAGCGAGGACGCGGTGCTGACGCGCCCGGGCCTGCGCGACTTGGCCGCGACCCTGGCCTATCCGGAGCGGGCGCCCCTGCCCCGCACCCTGCTGGCCATTGCCCGTGGGGCCGATGGCAGCCTGTCCTGTCGCGGGCCGGCCTGCGCGGCGGCGCCCCTGCCCCACGGCGAGATCCCCGACACCGACGCACAGGCGTGGCGGGCTACGGGCTATCGCCCCGTCCTGTCCGGCGGGACAGCGCTCGGCGTCGAGCGCGCCTGAACGGCGGACGATCGGCGGTTCATCCAGCGCTCAGGCGCCGCAGATAATCTCGCATCTGCACACGGAAGACGGATCCGATCCGCCTGTTCGCGGGTTCTCAGTCGGATTGTCGTGACGGCTATCTTTCCAAGCCGGCCGGGATGGAGTACCGCTCAAGCTTATGGGTGCGCTGCAACAAGTGCTCGTGGTCGACGACGGCGTTCGCGCTGTGGACCGGTCCCTCTCGGGCGAGCTGGCCAGCCTCGGCTATGCGAGCGTCACCGCCTCCATGGAGGCGGCGGACGATGTTCTCGCCGTGATCGCGCGGCCGGCCGCCGTCCTGCTCCAGGCCCCTACCCGCCGTGATCCCGGCTATGCCCGGCGTGCCGCCCGCCTGCGTGGCCATCTGCGCGACCGCGGCATTCCGGTCATCCTCATCGGCGATTCGGGCGAGGCCCGCGCCGGCGGTCCTGTCGATCTGGCGACCCGCCTCGGCGCCTACGTGGCCGCGCAGCCGGATCTCTGAAAAGCCCGTCGCCACCTGTGGCCCTTCCGGGCCGGTGCGGCATCACGCGAGCCGCCGGGCTCGGTGCGAAGCTGCACCATAACCTTTGAAGCCCCGCTGCGCGCTTCAGCCCGCTAGCGCGCCGGGCGCATCAGTTCCGGCGCCCCGAGCCGCGGCAGGACGCCCTCCCGCATCACCAGCCGACGCAGTGGGCCGAGCTGCGCCATCGCCAGCAAGCCGACGCCGCGGAGCGCGTCCACCGGCATCAGGTCGGTGAGCAGGCTCCGGTTGAGCAGATCCACCGCCGTGGTGCGCGCGGCTGTGTCGACCCGGCGGGCCCGCGCATAGGCGTCGAGCGCCGGACGGCTCCCCGGGTCGCGCCCGTCCCGGGCGGTGCCGAGCACCACGTCCCGCAGGGTGGCGGCATCGCGCAGGCCGAGATTCAGACCCTGCGCGCCGATCGGCGGGAAGACGTGAGCAGCCTCGCCGATCAGCGCCAGCCGCTGCGCCACCGGGCGCGCCACCGCCAGGCCGCGCATCGGCACGAGGCCGCGGGGGCCGTCGACCCGCATGGCGCCGAGCATCGCCCGGGCCTGCCGCTCCACCGCTTGGCCCAAGGCCGCGTCGTCGAGGGCGGCCAGCCGGCGGGCCGCGCCCTCCCCGGTCACCCAGACCAGGCTGGAGCGGTGGCCGCCCGGCAGCGGCACCAGGGTGAAGGGGCCGGAGCGCGTGTGGAATTCGGTGGAGACGTCCCGGTGCGGGCGATCATGTGCCAGGATCGTCGTGATGGCGCTCTGCGGATAGGTCCAGTCGCGCACGGGCAAGCCGCTGGCCGCCCGGAGCGGCGAGCGCGCGCCGTCCGCGCCCACCACCAGCCGGGCCTCGACCGCGCTGCCCCCCGCCAGGGCGATCCGCGCGGCCGCCTCTCCGGCCGTGGAGCCGGCGGCATCCGCCTCGATCAGGGTAAGATTGTCCTGGGCCCGGGCGCGGGCGCGCAGGCTCTCGACCAGGCGCGCGCTCTCGACGTTCCAGCCGAAGGCGTCGAGGCCGATCTCGGCGGCCTGGAACCGCACCGGCGGCGGACGGAACAGGCTGCCGGTATCGTCGACGATCTGCAGGGTGCAGAGCGGGCTCGCGTGCGGCGCCACCGCCCCCCAGGCGCCGAGGGCCTCCAGGAACCGCACCGACCCGTCGAGCAGCGCCACGGTGCGCCCGTCCGCCACGGGGGCGTGGCGGCCGACCAGAGCTGTCGGAATGCCCTCCCGGGCGATCGCCAGCGCGGCGGTGAGGCCCGCGGCCCCGGCGCCGATGACGGCGACGTCGAAGATCGTGTTGGTGTCCTCGGACATGATCTCCCGCACGATTGAGGCGTCCCGCCCGGAAAAGTCTGGCGCCGGGCTTCTCGAGGTCCCGGTTGATGCCCGTCCCCGTCATCGCGAGCGCAGCGAAGCGACCCAGGGCAGCGGGACGTCAGGAAGCGTGGTGCCGCCCTGGATCGCTTCGCTCCACTCGCAAGGACGGCGGTGTCGAAGCCATCAACCGGGGACGCTGTTTGCGAGCCCGGCGCGCCTCGTATCTGCGCTTTTCGGTGGATCTGCCAAGTCCGGCGGCCGGGCGCCACGGCGCCGCAGCTGGTCAGCCCAGAAACGCCGCCAACTCCGAAAAGACCTCGTCCGGGCGCTCCTCCTGGAGGGTGTGGCCGCAATTCAGCGCCCGGCCCGAAACGTCGGTGGCCTTCTCGCGCCAGGTCTCCAGCACGTCGTAGGTCTGGCCCACCGTGCCCTGCGCCCCCCAGAGCGCCAGCAACGGCGCCGTGACGCGCGCCTCCGAATCGGCCGCGTCGTGCTCCAGGTCGATCCCGGCCGCCGCCCGGTAATCCTCGCAGATCGCGTGGCGGCAGGCGGGGTCGGCATAGCAGCGCAGGTACTCGGCGAAGAGCTCCGGCGGGGTCGAGCCCGGGGTCTTCGACTGGCCCTCGATGTGGTGGCGCAGGAAGTATTCCGGATCGGCGCCGATCAGCGTCTCCGGCAGGGGATCGGGCTGGATGAAGAAGAACCACCAGAAATAGCGGGTGGCGAAGGCCTTGTCGGTGCGCGCGTACATGGTCGCGGTCGGCGCGATGTCGAACAGGGCGATTTTCTCGACCGCCGCGGGGTGGTCCAAGGCGAGGCGGTGGGCGACGCGCCCGCCCCGGTCGTGGCCGACCACGGCGAATCGGTCGTGGCCGAGCGTCCGCATCACCGCGACCGCGTCGGCCGCCATGGCGCGCTTGGCGTAATGGGCGTGCCGCTCGCCGCCCGGCGGTTTCGACGAATCACCGTAGCCGCGCAGGTCCATGGCCACGACGCTGCGGTGCTCCGCGAGGCGTGGCGCCACGTGGAGCCACGTTGACAGGGTCTGCGGATGGCCGTGCAGCATGAGGACCGGGGGGCCGGAGCCGGCCGAGCGGGCGTTGATCGTCACGCCCGGTTCGGTCTCGATCCGGTGCCGCTCGAAGCCCGGCAGGAAGTCGCTGGCCATGGGGTCGGTCTCCCTCGCGCCGCACTGGCGCGGCGGGATGCACCGGATGATAAGGCGCCTCCGGCACCATGTCCGCCGAACCACCATGACAGATGCACGCGCGACCCAGGACCCGGTCTTGAACGACCCCGAAGCGGCCGAGGCGCCCGAGGGCGCCCCCGTGGCCACCCCTGCCCTGCGCCCAAGCATCCTCGATCCGCTCTTCGCGCCGGCCCGCGCCCTGCCGGGGATCGGCCCGAAGATGGCGCCGCTCATCGAGAAGCTACTCGGCACCCCCGAACGCGAGGCCCGGGTGGTGGACCTGCTGTTCCACCTCCCCCAGGGCGGCGTGGCGCGCAAGCTCATGGGCTCGATCAGCGAGGCGCCGACCGGCGAGCCGGTGACGATCGGCGTCACCGTGGTGGCGCATCGCCCGGCCCAGATCGGATCGGGAAAGCGCCCGCACCGGGTGCTGGTGGAGGATACCTCCGGCGACATCGCCCTGGTGTTCTTCGGCATGCCCCGCGCCCGCGTGGAGAAGATGCTGCCGCTCGGGTCGCACCGCTACATCACCGGCCGGATCGACCTCTGGGACGGCACCCGCCAGATGGTCCACCCGTCCCGGATCGTCGACAAGGCGGGATTGGCCGAGCTGCCCGCCGTCGAGCCGGTCTACGGGGCGACCGAGGGCCTGACCTCCCGGGCGATCAACAAGCTCGCGGTCGCGGCCCTCGACCGCCTGCCGGTCCTGCCGGAATGGCAGGACCCGGCCTGGCTGGAGCGGAACCGCCTGCCGGCCTTCGCGGACGCGCTCCGCCTCGAGCACCGCCCCGAGGAGGCGCCGCCGAAGGCCGAGGACCCGCTCCAGCCGCCGCCCGCGACGCCGTCCCGCAAGCGGCTGGCCTATGACGAGCTGCTCGCCTCGCAGCTGGCCCTGGCGCTCCTGCGCGCTCGCCAGCGGCGCAAGGCCGGCCGGGTCAATGCCGGCGACGGCACCTTGAGCGCCCGCATCGAGGCCGCCCTCCCCTTCGGGCTGACCGGCGCCCAGGCCCGGGCGGTGGCGGAGATCCGCGCCGACCTCGCCGCCCCGCGCCGGATGCTGCGCCTGCTCCAGGGCGATGTCGGTTCGGGCAAGACCGCGGTGGCCTTGCTCGCCATGGCCTCGGCCGTGGAGGCCGGGCGTCAGGCGGCGCTGATGGCGCCCACCGAGATCCTGGCCCGGCAGCATTTCGAGCGGCTCCAGCCGCTGGCCGGCGGCTTGCGGCTGCGCCTGATGACCGGACGCGACCGGGCCGCGGAGCGCAAGGCGACGCTCGCCGCCCTCGCCGCCGGCGAGATCGACATCCTGGTCGGCACCCATGCGCTGTTCCAGGAGGCGGTGACGTTTCGCGATCTCGGCCTCGCGGTCGTCGACGAGCAGCACCGGTTCGGCGTGCACCAGCGCCTGGCGCTCGGCGCCAAGGGCGAGGCGGTGGACTTCCTGGTCATGACCGCGACGCCGATCCCCCGCACCCTGGCGCTGACCTTCTTCGGCGACATGGACGTCTCGATCCTCGACGAGAAGCCCGCCGGCCGGCAGCCGATCCGCACGATCACGCTGCCGACCGAGCGGATCGACGAGGTCGTGGCCGGCCTCGCCCGGGCGATCGCCGGGGGCGAGCGGGTCTACTGGATCTGCCCGCTGGTGGAGGAATCCGAGTTCATCGACCTCGCCGCCGCCGCGGAGCGCTTCGACGACCTGAAACAGCATTTCGGCGACGCCGTCGGGCTGATCCACGGCAAGATGCCGGGCCCCGAGAAGGATGCCGCCATGGCCCGGTTCGCCGCCGGCGAGACCAAGCTTCTGGTCTCGACCACGGTGGTCGAGGTCGGGGTCGACGTGCCCGAGGCGACCATCATGGTGATCGAGCATGCCGAGCGCTTCGGGCTGGCGCAGCTGCACCAGCTCCGCGGCCGGGTCGGACGCGGCTCCAAGGCCTCGTCCTGCCTGCTGCTCTACCGGGGCCCCCTCGGGCAGGTCTCGCGGGCGCGGCTCGAGATGATGCGCGAGAGCGAGGACGGCTTCCGCATCGCCGAGGCCGACCTGAAGCTGCGCGGCGAGGGCGAGGTGCTCGGCACCCGCCAATCGGGCCTCGCGGCCTTCCGGCTGGCGCGGCTGGAGAGCGACGGTGCCCTGCTGGAGGCGGCCCGGGACGATGCGCGCATGATCGTCGAGCGTGATCCCGGCCTCGGGAGCCCCCGGGGGCAGGCGCTGCGGGTGCTCCTCTACCTGTTCGAGCGCGAGGCCGCGATCCGGCTGATCGGCGCCGGATGAACGGTGCCGTTCAGGAAAGTCCGCCGTTCATGAACGGTTGAGCCTCGGCCTCGCCGCCGATCGGCCGGATCGGTAATCCGATGCGGCAATGTCACAGGTTCTCTGAAAAGGGCAATGATTTCAGAGACTTGGTTGGACGAATCGGAAGCTTGGCGGCGGCGGGACGACGGCGCGGCGGATCGGGGACGAGCCTCGTGACCTTGCATCAGCCACAATCTTCCCTTAACTGCAGATGAACGAATGGCCCGGTAAGCCGGGACATCACGGACGAATCTGGAGGACGGACATGTCGAACGGACTGTTCCAAAACCTGCCGGGCTCCCACGAGATGGCCGGTGTTCAAGCTCTGCCGAACGAGCCCTGGCTATTGCCGATCTCGGATCGAGCCGCCGCGGCGGTGGGCAAATCTGCGGACGAGTTGCAGGCTGCCGTCCGGCAGGCCGCCCGCCCCTTCTGGCTATTCGCCAATGGGCTCTGCGTCGCATTGGGCCTCGCCCTTGCCGTGCAATGCGCCACCGGCTGGACGCCGGCCGCACCCCGGAGCGCCGTGACGGTGGCGCAGGCGACTCCGCCGACCCTCGCGCCGCAGACGGCTTCGCTGCAGCGCTGAGCCCTTCTGACGTTCATGAGTTCAGGGCCGTCCCGTGTGGGGCGGCCTTTTTCGTAGCCGATGCCGAAATGGACGCGCCGTCCTTGCGAGCGGCGCAAAGCACCGAGTGGCGCCACGTCCGGGGATGTTCCGTTGGGCCGGGTCGTTACGCTACGCTACGTTGCGCTCGCGATCACGGGCGCGGCGTTTCGATCACACACGGTGCGCTTCAGGCTCGGGTCGTCACGCGTCCTGGGGCTCCCGCTGCGGCGCCGGGCCGCCGGCCTGATGGGTCGCCCGCAGGGAGGCCGCCATGGCGTTGAGGCGCCCTTGCGGATCCTCCGGCTGGATCACCCCCGCCGACATCACCAGCTTGGCCGCGTCGTCGACGCTGATGTGGAGTTCCACCACCTCGGCGCGCGGCAGGTAGAAGAAGAAGCCCGTCGTGGGATTGGGCGCGCAGGGCAGGAACACCCCCACGAGCTCGTCCGCCGCAGCGCCCCGCTCCCGCAGCGCGCCCTCGACCTCGGGCGCCGCCGGGGCCGACAAAAACACCACCGACCACGTGCCCTTCACGGGGAACTCCACCAGGCCCACCGTGCGGAAGGACGTGCCGTTGGCCGAGAACAGCGTCTCGAAGATCTGGCGCAGGCCCTTGTAGAGGCCGGAGATCACCGGGGTCCGGGCCAGCAGCACCTCGCCGAACTCGATCACCGACCGACCGACGAGGTTCGCCGTGAGAAAGCCCAGCAGCGTCACCGCCAGGAACGCGATGACGAGGCCGAGGCCGGGAATCGAGAACGGCAGGTAATGGTCCGGCAAGTAGCTCGCCGGCACCAGCGGCTTCACGAACGAATCGATCAGCGCGATGAACCACCACGTGATGTAGGCGGTGATGGCCAGCGGGCCGGCCACGATGATGCCGGTGAGGAAGTAGGTCCGCAGCCTCCCCCGCGCGCTGACCCGCGTCTTCGGGGTGGTGCCGGGCGCTGAGGCGTCGGGCTCGGGAACCTGGATCGGCGGGGGACTCGGCGCCACGGGTGCCCTCTCGGCCGCGCCATGTGCGGCGATCCTGCTGCGGAGGGCCATCCCCCCGGACGGCAGAGGTAGCGGTTGCGCTGGCCCGCCTCAAGGGTGTCGGCGCCGCTCCGGACCCGTCGGCCCTCAGGTCTCCGGAGCGGGCCGCCGGGGCGGGCGAGGCAGGGCGAGGGCCGGCATCGCGTCCCGGGGAATCACGGCGCCGCGATGTCCGATCACCGCCCCGGCGAGGCGATGGGCCTCCGCGGCGGCGGCTTCCGGGATCAGCCCGGCGATGCGCGCGGCGAGGTAGCCCGCCGCGAAGCTGTCCCCCGCGGCCGTCGTGTCGACGACGTGGGCCGCCGGCCCGGCCAGCACGGAGACATCGCCTGCCTCGTGCAGTACCCGGGCGATCGGTGCGGATCCGCTCGACGCCTTGAGCACGATCTCGGCGTGTCCGCGGTGGCGCAGCACCTCGTCCTCGCCCGTCTCGCCGAACAGCCAGTCCAGATCCTCCGCCGAGGCGAAGATCAGGTCGGCCAGCGCCAGGGCCGCGCGGAAGGCCGCCCAGGCTTCGTCCCGGTCGGGCCAGCCGCGGGGACGGTAATTGGTATCGAAGGCAACCTGCCCACCCCGGGCCCGCAGGTCCGCCAGGGTCTCGAACAGGGCCGCGCGCCCTGTCTCGCCGTAGAGCGACAGGCTGATCCCGGAGAGATGGACGAGATCGTAGGTCTCGAGGACGGCCCGTGTCTCGGCGGCGCCCGGCCCGGTGAACAGGTCCCGGGCCGCCGCGCGCTCGCGCCAGTAGTGGAAGCTGCGCTCACCGTCGGCATCCGTGCGGATGATGTAGAGGCCCGGCATCCGGCCCGGCATCCGTCGGACCTGATCGAGGCCGATCCCCTCGCGGCCCCAGGCCGCCGCCATCTCGTCGCTCCAGATATCGTCACCCAAAGCCGTCACGTAGTCGACCGCGACGCCCAGGCGCGCGAGGTAGAGGGCGGTGTTCAGGGTGTCGCCGCCGAAGCCGCGGACGAGGCTCCCGTCCGGACGCTCCGACAGCTCGACCATGCATTCTCCGATGCAGGCAACCTTCATCCGGTTCCTCCCGACAGGCCGACGCTTTCCGCACCCTGCGGCCCGGCCTGTCAATCGCGCGCCAGACATGCGTGGCCTGATCGGGCTCGGTCGCGCACGCCGAGCCCAGCCGTTCTGTGTCGGAAACATTCGCTGGCGAAAGATGAGTATATAATTCGTATTAACGCAGGTTATTCGATGTTGAATATATGGTCTATGATATATATTATAGAATTAAATTAGTTATTATTGAGCAAAAAGCTATCCGCACGGGGTGATGTGCTGCGGCGGTGCCCATGAGAATCCTGCATACACACTATGCGTCTGGGCGAGAGATCCGAATTATACACAGATTCAGTCTCGAGTTAATTATGAATTAGCTCTGATCTGGCAGGGAACATTGTGCGGGTCTCGATCGATCGGCCGGTGGCCTGCCGTTCGGCAACGGTGCAGTCGCGTACAAGTAAATGAAAGATGCAGATCAACATTTTCAGCTTGAGATTTTACTCAAAGAGCAATGTCGAGATTTCGCTGCGGCGACAGTGACAATCGTCATGAGGTGACCTCCTGTTGCGGGGAAACCAGTGCCGTGGGATGCTGCGTGACGTCGATTTTCGCCGATGGTCCAGGCTTCATCGGAGCATTCGAGCGAGACCGGTCCATTCGCGGGCCAATTTGAGCCGGTAAATATGATCAACAGTACGGTTCAGGTAATCGATTATGTTTCATTCTGCCTTAAGCGCTCTGACGTTCTCATCGGGGGAATTCCTCACGATCACCGAAAGTCGCGGTGTGAGCGGCGCGTGGAGCTGGGTTTTCGCAGGCGGCGATCAGCTCTGGTCACCGGGATTCTATCGCCTGCTCGGCCTCGTCCCGAATGCCGCGAAGGCGAGCTACGAACTCCTGCTCACCCTGATCCACCCGGAAGACCGGCCCCTGCTGCCGTCCATCGCCGATGTCCGGCAGGGCCATGTCCCGCGGGAGACGATCGCCCGGGTGATTCGCCCCAACGGCACGGTGCGCACCCTCTCGCTGACGATGGAGATGCGCTTCTCGGCCGAGGGGCGGCCCGTGGCCGTCAACGGCACGGCGCTCGACGTGAGCGATCGCGAGCAACTGGCCCATCTGCGGCATGAGGAGCGGCGACGGCGGGGGGCGCTCTACCTCACCGAGCACATCGCCACCTTCTCGATGGGCCTCGACCTCGTCCGGGAACTGCCCTTCGAAGTTGCGCAGGTCCACGGACTTCCGCTCGAGGAGATCTGCGCCGATCCCTATCTCATGATCGTTCCCGAGGAACGTAAGGCGTTCCAGGTTCTGGCCGGGGAGCAGATCGCGCGGCGCGTCGTCTTCCAGAGCACGGCGCATGAGCGCCTCGCCAATGGCGAACTCTGGCGTTTCCGGATCCTCACCATGCCGGTCTGGGACCCGGACGGGACGTATCTCGGCCGGTGCGGCCTCAAATATCCCGCCGGCGCCAGTTCGCGCGTGCCGGCGGTCCTGCGCGAGGGTCTCGAGCAATCCGTGACCGGCCACCATCTGCGCGCGGCGCGGGCGCTGCTCGACTGGTCGATGATGGACTTGGCTCAGGCGAGCGGCCTCTCGCACTCGACGGTCCGGCGCCTGGAGGAGGGCAGCGAGCATCGGGGAAGCCGCTCCCGTCTCCACGCCGTCGAGGCCCTGCGCCGCGCCGGGATCCGATTTGTCGCCATGGATGACGGAACCTTGGCGGTCGCCAAGGCCTGAATGTGGCTGCCGGAGGATCGCGGGGCCTTCGAGCGAGCCGCAGGATGCGGTGCGCCTGTCATCCTGCCGGGGCCCGAAGCAGGCCGCAGGCCTGTGCGCTGCCGGTCACACGACCCGCTCCGCCCTGCGTAGGCGCTTGTCGGTCTCGACCCCCCCCAGCCGATCCCGATGCACGGGCCTCCGTATGCGCGGCCTGCCGAGCCGGACTTTCAGCCTGCAGGGTGCGCTCCGGCCCGCCCGGGCGCGGCGCTCCGCCGGCAGCCCGGGCGGGCCGTCGGCGGAAAGCGAAGCGGATCGTGTGTTGGTCAGGCCGCCTTGTGGCCGAGCTGGATGGCCTTGGCGATCTGCGAGCGCTTGGCGGCGTAGCCGGGGGCGACCATCGGGTAATCGGCCGGGAGCCCGTACTTCGCTCGGTAGCGCTCAGGGGTGAGCCCATGCGCGGTGAGGTGGCGCTTCAAGGTCTTGTACGACCGGCCGTCGATGAAGCTGATCAGCCCGTCATGCTGGATCGAGGCCTCGATCCGCGCGGCGGTCGGTCCGGTCCAGCCGGCGCCCGACCCGCCGGCCTGCAGAACCGAGATCGCCGTATGGACCTGATCGATCAGTCCCGACAGGTCGCCGACACCCACCGCGTTCCGCGACACGTAGGCGGCGACCAGGGATGTTGTGCACTTGATCAGATCCGTGTTCGTATTCGCGGATTTTTCGTGCAAATTGATAGTGTCCATAAACCCCCCGAAACAGAGAAGCGAAGCGGAGCCGGTAGATCAGCGAGAAACCGAAAATGTGATCGGTTTTTGTCGCATCGATCTCTGTCTGACTGCTTCGGATCTGCCAACATTGGCACCTAACAATACAAAACGTAGACAATTTGTCTAGTGTTTATCTTAGGATAATCTTTGAGCACAATGTGTCCTTGCTCGCCAACGTTAGGTTTATCGACTTCGTTGCGGCAGCAAATATTGCGCACCCTCCGGGATCAATCTGCCTCATGTTGGTGATGATTGCGGACAGAACGGCCATGATAGGCAGAAGGACCGCGAATCAGCCCTGGAAATCCGGACCGGAGGCTGAAATTGGCCGCTCGGCATGCGGTTTCCGCGTCCTATAGGTATGCGGGCTGGCGCGGCGGCATCCCAAACGGTCTTGTTGCGTCTGAACTTCGCGCGGTACTCAATAATCAATCGGGCATCTGGTCTGATCATTGAGCTCCTATTCGATGTTTTCGCGCGTTTGTAAGATTTATATTCCAGCCGTTAACCGGATTATATCGAGGCAATATGCACGACCGGCATGCGGGGTCGATGTAGAAATATTCTATTCCTAATGCAGTTCCGCCGTCCCGGCCGTGGCACAACTGCCGGATCGCAGGCGCGGGTGGATGCAGAAAGCCCGAGCGGCGGATCGCACCAACTCCGTTCCGGCCGGACGGGCACGGTGATCCGAGGCGATATCGGCTTGCGTTAAGGTTATCCGAGCGCGGCCGACCTTCGCAGGCCGGCGCTCGGCGACGCGATTAACAAAGTCATCAGGCAAGTCAGGGATCTTGCGTCCGGAGTGCTCCGCAAAGCTTCCGCGCGCCCTGCGTTCTCTCCCGCCGGACGGAAGCGGCGAACCTTGCGAAGACGCTCTCCGTTACGCGCTTTCGAGGGCGACCGTTCATGTCCGGCCTGTGTTCGCCCCCCCTCCCGCGCGCCCTGTCGTCGGTGGCCTCATCCGGGCCGAGCCGCGCGGTGGCGGATGGCGGGCGGATGGCGCCGCTCTGGATGCTGCTCGTGGGCCGCGCGACCGTCCGGCGGCACTGGTACCTCATCCTGGCGACCGGCCTGCTGTGGTCGCTGCTCGGCATCCTCGTCGTCATCGACTCCCTCGATGGGGCGCTCCATGTCCCGGACCGGTGGTTCGGCCTGATCCTGCTGGCCGAGGGCGTCAGTTCCCTGGCCGTCGGTGTCTCCGCCATGGGTGCCGCCCGCCGGCTGCGCCTCTTCAAGGGGGTGCTGCTGTCGATCATGGCCGTCCTGATCATGATGGCGACGCGGCACAGCACCTTCCTGCTCGCCATGATCTTCGGGATCGCCTTCACGGTCGACGGGGTGGTCCGGATCACGATCGCGAGCCTGCTGACGTTCGCCGGCTGGCGGATCTCGGTGGCGCTGGGCGCCCTCAGCGTCGCCTTCGGAGTGTTCCACCTCCAGCCATGGCCGACGTGGTACGCCGGCACGGTGGGTTACTGCATCGGGATGTTCCTGATCCTGACCGGCGCCAACCTCGCGCTGGTCGGCCTGCGCACGCGGCGTCTGGGCACCGAGGAAGCCGGTCCGCCCGCCCCCACCGCCGAGCCCGGCAGCCTGACGGTCTATGTCTGGACCCCGACCGGACAGGCGACGACCCCCGCCGGCCAGCGGCTGATCCGGCGCTACGTGGCCTCGGTCGACAAGGCGGGGCGGTTCTCCACGGGCCACGCGGCCCTCGGGCAGGGCGACGACCTCTACATCAGCCACTATCCGGCCGTGGAGATCGACCGCTCGCCCGCCAACCTGCGATCCAGCCTGCGCGCCGGCCCCGAGAACGACGTGCCCGGCCGCTTCCTGCCCTCCCACGCGGCGGAGGTCGCCGATTGGTGTCCGGCCACCGTCGCGGTGACGCTCAACGGCATCGATGCGGCCCGGCTACGGGCGTTCTGGGAGGCTTACCGCCAGGACACCACCTACAACTTCATCAGCCGCAACTGCTCGACCACGGCCGCACGGGCACTCGATGTCGCGGCCGAGGGCGCCTTCGGCCGCGGCGGCCATCCCTGGCGGACGCTCGCCAAGGCGCTGACCACCCCGGAATTCTGGGCGGCGGCGTTCCTGCGCAACGGGGCCCGGTCCATGACCTGGACCCCGGGGCTGGTGCTCGACTACACGCGGGCGCTCAGCGCCCTGATCGATCCCGTCTCACCGGTGCCGTCGATCGCCTGGAAGCGCGTCGGATGGCGACTTGTGCGCAACTGGCGGGCGCACTCCCTGGCCCGGCTGCACCGGATCACCGGCCGCTCCCCTGAGCCGCAGCCCGGCCCGACCGAGGCCTGACCGTCCCGGTGGAGGCGGTCTCCCGGCGCGGCAGGGATCCGCGTCACGGTTCCTGTCGGGCCGTGGCCGCGCGGCCGGCCGCGAGGTCGGCCGAAATCGCCTGCATCACCGATAGCGTGTCGACTTCGTCCTGCTCGGCGCCATGATCGCTGAGCTTCACGATCACCGTGCCGGTCTCTTGGTTGACGTAGATGTACTGGCCGTAGACGCCGATCGCCGAGATGTCGCTGTCGCTGCCGCCGGGGGCGTGCCACCACTGGGCCGAGTACTGCCAGCCGTCGACCGCGCGCCGGGCCGGCGTCAGGATCCGGTCGATCCAGCGGGCCGGGATGATGCGGTTTCTGCCCGCCCGGCCCTGGTCAGCCACCAGCAGGCCGAGGCGGGCGAAGTCGCGGGCGGTCGCGTTGATGCAGCAGAACGCCTTCTCGAGGCCGCCGGGCCGGTCGAGATTCCACGTGGCGTCGGCCTGGGCACCCATCGGCTTCCAGATCCGCTCCGAGAGGATGTCGGCCAGCGGCTTGCCCTCGACCCGGGCCAGGATCAAGCCGAGCAACTCGGTGTCGATGCTGCGGTAGCGGCCCTGGCTGCCGGGCTTGAACGCCAGATGCGCGTTGTCGCGCACGAAGCCCGCGATGTCCCGGGTCAGGTACATCCCGGCGGTGCCGGTCAGGGGGTGGCGGGGATCGTAGTTCTCCGGCACGGCGATCCCGCTCGCCATGTCGAGGAGGTTGCGCACGGTGATCTGGCCGAAGACCGCGCCGTTCTTCAGGTCGGGCAGCAGGGTGGAGACGCGGTCGGTCTCCGCGAGCTGGCCCCGCGCCACCGCGACGCCGACCAGCAGCGAGACGATCGACTTCGCCACCGACCAGGACGGGAACAGCGTCGCCGGCCCGGTGCCGGGGCGCTGCCACTCGTGGACCAGGTCGCCGTCCTGCACCACCAGGAAGGCATTGGTATGGGTCGCCGCCAGCATGTCCATGAGCGGGACCGTGCGGCCCTTCCAGGCGACGTGGTCGAGGATTGGGCGCGGCCGGGACGGCAGGTCGCTCGCCCGCGCGGGAGCCTGAACGACCCGGCTCGGGAACCACGTGCCGATCGCAGAAGGCTCGATGACCGCGAGCGCCGCGAGCGTGACGGGATCGGGGACGTTGATCAGCGCGGCCGCCGTCCAGGCGCTGCCCGCCACGGCGGCGGTGCCGAGGGCCGCGGTCACGGCCCAGCGTCGGCCCCGGCGTGTGGGGGCCGGAGAAACCGGGATCGCCGGGGACGCGGTCATGCTGGGGCTGTGCTGCTCTGAATCGCCGCTGTCGTGGGCCGCCCAGGCGGCAGCGCGCGGCCACGATGATCAGCAAGATGATCAGGAGGCCTTAACGAAAGCCTCAACCGGGCCGTGGCTCTGCCGGCGCCGCGGTCGCGGCAGGAGCCTCCGACAGCGTCGCCCGGTCATGCGGAGAGATAGGGAGCGGCGCCGGTTCTGAAATGTTCAAGGATTCTGTGGCGATGTGATCGGCGGCGACCGCCGATGATCTGGGCCGATCCGGCGCAGACACGGACCGCGGTCGCGACGCGTCGTCTGCTCGGGCATCCGATTCGAAACCGGTTCCGACCCGCCCCCACCGCCCGGTCCGCGAAGCCCGCCCAGCCCGAAAGTTCGCCGTCCCATGAATCCGTACCTGATCCTCGGGCTCGCCATCGGCGCGGAGGTCACCGCCACCCTGGCGCTGAAGGCAGCCGACGGCCTGACGCGGCCGGGGCCGACGCTGATCGTGGCGGTCGGCTACGGCACCGCCCTGTGGCTGATGTCGACCAGCATGGACATGCTGCCGATCGGCGTCGTCTACGCGATCTGGTCAGGCGTCGGCATGATCGGCGCGGCGCTCGGCGGCGCGTGGCTCTACGGCGAGGCGATCAGCCCGACGATGCTGGCGGGCATCGCGGTGATCGCCGTGGGCGTCACCATCCTGGCCGCCGGCCAGGGCCAGCACTGAAGCCGCGCCCCGCCAGAGCCCGTGCGACCGGGCTCCTCGCGGCCAGACAGGCCCTCAGAAGCGGCCCGCGATGGTCAGGCGCACGGCCGTGGGCTCCACCGGGTGGAACACCCGGTCGATCAGCCCCTCGGCCGGCTCGCCGGGCAGCCGCGCGACATACGCGTAGGTGATCTGGTCGGACTTGCTGTTGGTCAGGTTCAGCACATCCAGCGAGACGCTGAGGCCGTTGTCGAAGGCGTAGCCGATCCGGCCGTTGACGAGCGCGGTCGCCCGCGAGCGGATCGCATTGTCCTCGATCAGCGGCCGGGGCCCGAAATAGCGCAATCGCAACGATCCGAACCAGCCGAGCGGCTCGCCGAACGTCACGCCGGCCGACGCGATGGTGGTGGGGGCCTCCGGGACCCGGTTGCCCACCGGGTCATAGCTGGAGAACCGGGCGTTGGTGATCGTCAGATCGCCCTCCAGCGCGAGCCAGGGCGTCACCGCGTAGCGGTTCGTCCACTCGACCCCGAAGCGCCGGGTCGGGCGGCTCGGCTCCGTGGTGCCGGTATCGCCCTGGAAGATGTTCTCGGACGCGAAGTCGAGCCGGAACAGGGCGAGGCTCGTCTCAAGCCCGCTGAGCGAGCGGTTGCGCAGGCCCACCTCGTAGCCCGTGGACGGCACCAGGAACGGCGAGCGGGTGAGGGTGAACAGGGGGCTCGCGGGATCCACCGTGGCGGTGACGCCGCGCGCGTCGTTCGAGTGGAAGCCGCCGCCGTAATTCATGTAGAGCTCGGTGTCGAACCACGGACCGAGCACGAGCCCGAGCTTCGGATTGACGATCCCGTCGGTCGCCTTGCCCGAATTGGCCGGCGTGTCCGAGCGGATATCGGCGAAGTAGCCGTCGGCGCGCACGCCCACGCTCGTGCGCAGCCACTCGGTCCAGCGCACCCGTGTGTCCAGGTACAGCGCGCCGCTCGATTCCAGCACCCGGTCGTCGAGCACGCCTGAGCGGTACTGCCGGAGGGTGGTGTTGAACAGGCCGACCCGGATCGAATCCGTTCGCGTCTGCGCGCCGATTTCGACCTCCAGCGGCCGGCCGAACAGGTCGCCCTGGAAGATGTGCAGCACCTCGCCGCCGCCGAGGATGCGCTGGTCGAGTTGGTGGAACTGGTCGCCGCTGACGGGATCGTTGAGGAAGTAGGTGAAGTCGTTGAACAGGTTCATCTGATAGCGGATCAGGTAGGCCGAGGCCCGCGTCACGCCGGTCTCGTCGGTCGCGCTAAATCGCCCCGAGAGCGAGAAGCGGCTCGTGTTGCCCCCATCCGTGGGGTTGATCGTCCCGTATCGACCGAGCTGGCCCGAGACGACGGCGCGCTCCGGGATCTGGTTGGTGGCGGTCCAGCGGGCCGCGTAGGCCATGCCGGTGATCGAGAACCCATCCAGCGCCGTACCCTGGCTGTAGCGGGCCACCCCGTTGATTTTGCGCAGCGCGTCCGGAACCACCCAGGGCCCATCGTAGACCTGGGCTTCGCCTGCCAGGAGGAGGTTGCCCTCCCCGAGCGGCACGGTTGTGATCGACAGGGCCCGCTTGTAGCCGAACGAGCCGATCGAGGTCAGGGCGACGTTCTTGGCGGTCGTGTCGAGGTAGTCGATCCGCACCGAGCCCGCGGAGGCGAAGTCGCCGTCGCGCACGAAGTACGGCCCCTTGTGGAACTCCACGGCGCCGACGAGCTCCGGGATCAGGAAGTTGAGGTCGGCGTAGCCCTGCCCGTGGGCGTGGGTGCGCATGTTCACCGGCATGCCGTCGACGCTGATGGCGATGTCGGTGCCGTGGTCGAGGTTGAAGCCGCGCAGGAAGTACTGGTTGGCCTTCCCCTCCCCGCTATGCTGGGTGACGATCAGCCCCGGCACCGCCTCCAGCGCCTCGCCGGGGCGCGTCACCGGCCGGCTTTTGAGCTGCGCGCCCGTGATCACGCCGGCGCTGGCCGAGTCCACGGGGAGCAGCGGGCCTCCGATCCCGGTCGTGCCGCCGACATAGCCGGCACTCGCCGACAATCCGAGCCGTGTGGCGGCCGTCGGCTCGGCGGTCACGGAGATTTCTTCGAGCTGCGTCTCGGCGCCGGAGACGAGGCCGGGCCGGTCCTGGGCTGATGTCGCGGAGGTCAGCGCTGCGAAGGCAGCGAGGGCTGAAAGCGCGGACGGACGGGACACGGGACCTCGGGCGGCAGTGGCACGTCACCGCGAACGAGGCCGTGCCGGCCGCTTCCGCGACCGCCTCCGGCATCCCCGGGACACCCCGCCCGGCGGACTTCGCGTGTGACCACGGCAGACGGCAGGTCTCCTGGCTCGCGGGTCGCCGCCCTCGCGTCGTCTTCCCGGGCGCGTCCACCCAGTGACGTGGTGACGCGAAGGCTCACCGCTCACAGTTGCGGGGGCAGCCGCGGTTTTGGGTCGAACCCGCACCGCGTTCCCTTTTGATCCCCGAAGGGAACCGTCGCGGCCACCATCGGTCGGCTGCCCGGAGCAGGTCAACGAGCCGGGCCCGGTTCACGAGCGCTGTGGCCTGCGCACGACAGTGCTGTGCCCGCGCCTCGACCGCCGGACCGAGCCGGGGGCCTGAGCCATGCAGGTCCTCCGTCGCCACATCATCGCCGCGAACGTGCGGTCAAGCTTGACCGAAACTAGGTCGGTGAGGGGCGCCGGCCCGAGCAGCGCGGCCGCCGCATGGCGGATCGAGGCTGAAGGAGCATGGAGCGCAGATGCATGCAGGGTAGCGAGAGGACGAAGATTGCTCCTGTCCTGGGTGTCATCGCGATGACCTGCGCCCTGGGTGCCTGCAATACTGGCACGCCGGTGCTCACGACAGGGTCGATTCCGGGCCACAAGCCGCCGATGGTCGTCAGCGATGCCGAGCGCGATTGTCTCGGCCGGGCCATGTATTTCGAGTCGAACCGCAGCGACGGGGATGGGCTGATCGCCGTCGGCACCGTCGTCATGAACCGGCTGGAGAACGCGATCTTCCCGGGCGGCATCTGCGCCGTGGTCGGCCAGCCGGGACAGTTCGCCCCGGGTGTCCTGACCAAGCCGATGCAGGACAAGGACCTCCAGAAGGTCGCCGATGCGGCCGACGCCGTCCTGGCTGGCGAGCGGCACCCGAAGGTCGGGAAGGCGATGTACTTCCACACCGCGGGCCGGCACTTTCCCTACAACAACATGCATTACGTGGCTGTCGCTGGCGGCAACGCCTTCTACGAGAAGCGCAACCCGCGTTCGGCCCAGCACGGGACGGCGCAGTTGCCGGCCTCCGTCTCGACCTATGCGGCCGCGTCGGGAGCGCCCGCACCGTAGAGCCGAGCGCGGGGCAACGAGACCGCGTGCGCGCGGATCGACGTCGTCTCACCGGCCCGGCGTCTCCGGGACGTCCGGCCGGGGCGCATCGGGGCTTGTGGTTGTACAAGAGCGTCGCCAGCAATGGCGGCCCGGATCGATGCGCGTGGCAGCGCACTTTCGAAGGCCGAGACCGAACTCAGGCCTAGCCTTGAGGTTGTATGCTCGCATTCAACTGAGCGACCCCGCCGCCATGTCCAACGAGGATGGTTTCGACCGCATGGCGCGCGCGGCGATCCGAGCACATCGGCTGATGTCGTTGCACGGCACGCCGATGATGCAGCTCCTTTCGCGCTTGCTTCTGCTGGAGATCGGCCTGGAGATTGCCGCGAAACGCGAGGCGGGCGCCGCCAATGACAATCCGGAAACGTCCGATGACTCGGCCGATGACTGACGGCTTGGAAGCGGTCCGGCACCTGGGCCGTCGCCGGGTCACGGAGACGCCCGGCTCGCGATGGCTACCGCCGCCGAGGGGCAATCAGATCCGTGACCGGCGGCCGGCCGTAGCAGTTTAGGGCCGAATGCCGCTCCGGCGCCTCGTTCGATCGGACGTCACCGACGCAAAGCCATCGAATGCAGTGCCATATCTGTTGATCGACACTTCTACTCGGGCCTGCGGCATTTACACCCGCGTACAGCGGCCTAGCTTGCCGGTAGAAACTACCCACGAATCATGGGCGCCCCACCGATGATCGCCAAACGGGTAGCGCTCGCTGGCGCGCTCCTCCTGCTGAGCATCGCGCCGGCGGCCTCTCAGTTGCGCCGCCCGTTGACCTGTACGGAGGACGTGTCGGTCGGTCTGGATGTGGCGGTCGTCGCGGAGGGCGCGAAGGCGCCGCGCAAGCCCCGAACGTTTTCCCTCGTCTCCAGTGGCGGGCTGCTGACCGTGATCTCCGCTGGCCGCTCCGATTATTACGAGTGCCAACCCGCATCCCCGCGGTTGAATGAGCGCACGCCGCGCAATGCAATCAAGTGCCAGAACGGTGTCTACTTCTTGCTGATTGATCTCAACAAATTGAATTTCGTCGAGGCTCAGCTGAATCCCGAGGATCGCAACGAGGTCAAGGTCAGCTACGGCACGTGCCGCGGGTTATGACGGTCTCGGGTCGCCGTGGATCAGGATCGGGACGGCAGCGGACGGGAGGGGGCTGAGACAGCCGCAACTGCCCGCGCCGATGGAGCGTCGTCCGCAAGTCCCATGGGCCACATCGGAGACCGAGCAGCCCGTCTGCCGCAGCGGCTCCCGTGCCGCCGAACCGTGTCGGCCCGCGCGTGTTGTCGTTTCACCCGGCTCTGACGGGGTGACGAACAGGAGCGGTTCTCAGTGTCTTTCGACGCGTGTCACCGTCGCGAAGTCTGGACTCTCTTGGATGCTATCGGGCGACGTTCGACATCGTCTGCGAAGCCAACCTTCTGCGACCCTGCGCCCTTGCGGAGGCGGGGGTTTCATCGCCCGGGGATCACGGCCGCCGCCCCCGACGCGCAACGTTACCGGCAGAACTGCGCGGCGGCTGGGGTCCACCGGCCGAAACCCGTGGCAACCATGTTGGTCATCACCCGGCAGATGTAGACCTTCTGGGCGGCGTTGTTGTGCGAGCCGGCATGGTAGCGCGCCACCGCCAACGTCCAGCTGCCCTCCCGCTTCTTCAGCTCGCGGAGGAATTGCGTGGCGTAATCGACATTCGCGCGCGGATCGATCATGGCCTCGATCGATCCGAACTTTGCGCCATGGTAGTGGTGGTTGATCTGCATGCAGCCGAGGTCGATCAGGCGCACGCCCCTGCGGCGGGCCTCGGTGAAGTGGGCGATCACGTCCTTCGGCCCGGTCGCGAAGTAGGCGGCTCCTTCGATATTCATGGCGTAGGGCTGGAGCGAACCGCGCTTGCCTGTTTCCGTCAGGCCGACAGCGTAGAGCACGCCGAGTGGAACGCCGTACTGCACGGAGGCGCGACCCATCTCGGCCTCGCAGACATTCGCCGCCGCCGGGACTGCGCTACAGATAAACGCCGCCGTCGCGAGGACGTACCGTTTCATCCGTCCGCTCTCCTTCCCGTCTGTCGGCGGGCAGGGGCTGCTCCGCCTGCCGCTGCCTATCCCCTCCTTGGCCGGGTCGGGCACCGCCGTCGGCGAAGGAGGCTTGGCCCTGTGACGGCGCGCCTCCGGCCCAGGTCCCCCCATCGGCCGGGCGGCTCTGACTGACGGTGACCGACGGTTGATAATGAGCCTGCTTGAGCAGGTCGGTCAGCATGGCCGAGTCCCGGTGCAGCAGCGCCGCCGTCTCGGGCCGCGAGGCACGCAGATGCGTCTCGAGCTGACCGTTCGCGAGCCGCAGCTCCACCGTGACGGTCCCGAGTTCCTCCGGCCTGAGCTGGATCCTGAGCGTCCGCAGCGGCCCGTCCGGTGTCGCCTTGACGGCGGGGTCGCCGGCGACGCGTGTCTCCGACCCGATCGAGCCCGCACGGTCGATCTCGTCCTTGATCGCCGCCGCGATCGTCGGCAGCGACGCGGCGGGCAGGCACGGGCCGGTTCCAGATCGGTCCTGCGCCCCCGGAGCGGGATTGTTGTCCTGCATGCGCCGCTCGGTGGCTTCAAGGATCGTCTTGGCGATCCCGAAGAGCGCCGGGCTGTCCTCGCGAGCTGCGATGTCGTCCTTGTCGAGCCCCGTGGCAGCGGTACGAGCCGCCCCATCGGTGGCGCGGGTCGCCGGCTTGGTTTGGAGACGGGGCACGACGTTCGCCGCCGCTTCGACGTGTTGGACTGGCAAGCCAACCAGACCCGGCTGCGGCTTGTCGGCCACGCCGTCCGCTCCTCCGACCGGGGCCGGCTGAAGCCGAAGGGCGATCGGCTCCGGTACCCCTGTCGCGTCGGATTGAGTCGCGGCATCGGCGGTGCCCGAAAGGGCCGGCGCTGGGGAGGCCGGAAGCGTTGGAAGACGTTGCGCCAGGGCGGTTCGGACCGGCTTGAAGTGAACCGCACGGTCCAGCACCGTGACTTTCGGCCGGCTGCCCAGACCGGATTCGGCGGACAGGGCTACGCCCGCGGCCTCCGTTCTGCTCACCCCAACCCTGACGTCCGGAGCGGATCCGGAACCTTCGGGCAAGGCTGTTGCGCCGGTACCGGTCGCCATCGGGACGCCCTGTGCCCCGGAACGCGCTGTGTCGGAGGGCGGTACCGGAGCGCGCGTCCCGTCTGCCGTGTCGGATGCCGGCGAGGCCGTCGCGAGGGCTGCGCTCAGGATATTGGCGAGAAGCGCAGTGGCATCGGTTGGACCAGGCGGAAACGGAAAGACCGCCTCTGAAGCGGCGTCCGCCCCCTCCCCCTCGCCGACCGCGCCACCCGGCTCGTCCGCCTCAGGCGCGTCGGTCTCGGACCGAGGCGTGGCAGCCACTTTCGAGACCGCACGCATCATGGCTCCGAAGCGGCTCGTCGGCTCCGAGGCCGGCGGCTTCTGGAGGTCGCCCTCCGCTTGGGACGATGCGACCTCCCGATCGGGTTTGGGACTGGGCTTCTGAGCCGTCGCGGTGATCGAGGTCACGGGCTTGCCTTACTGAGGAGCAGATCGATCCGGTCGATCGTGGCTTGCGCTTTCGGGATCAGGCTCGCGGGCTCGCCAGCAGAGTTCGAGACGGCCTGCGCCGGCTTCGTGGTGGCGATGTCGGCCTCCGGCAGACCGGGCCGGCCGGTCAGCCCGCGTCCGATCTCCTCGGCCATCGACAGGGCCGTATCGAGGAGCCCGATGTCGCTGGCCGTCAGCTTGGACCTGTCGAGGGTCCTCAGCGCCTGGAGCCCGGATTGAAACGTCGTGAGATCCACGATCTCGGCGGCGGCCCGATAGAGCCGGCCCTGCATCGCCCCCGGGCTTCCGGGCGCGCAGAGCGCCAGGGCCTTGTCGGCAGCCAGTAGAGCCGAAGCCGTCTTACCCTCTTGGATCGCCGTCCGGGCAATCAGCAGGTAGAGGATCCGCCGGCTTTCCGGACCGAGCTCGCTCAAGATCCTGTTGAGGACCGCGAAGCGCTCCTCATCCCGTCCGACATCGAACTGGGTCAATTGATAGGCGAGACGTTGCCGAAAATTGCCCGCATAGATCGAGTGCGGGAAGCGTCGCAGGTATTGGATCGCCAACGCCTCGAACTTCTTCAGGTTGCCGAGCTGCCCGAGGGCGAAGATCTCGCGGCGCAGGGCGCCTTCCTCCGCCAGGGTCCCCGGCAGCAGCAAGCGGACATCGTCGAGCAGGGTGATGGCCCGGATCGGGTTCTCGGTCACCGTGAGCGACGCCTGTGTGAGCCCGACCGCCGCCGCCAGCGTCGGCGGCAGATCCGCCGTGGCGACATCCCTGAGCAGGCGATTCGCTTCGGCCTCCCGGCCCTCGATATAGGCGAGCGCGCCGCGCGCGAGCGTCGATTCGGGCTCGCCGATTCCGTCCCGAGCGGTGAGGTTCCGCAGGATGGCCGGGCCGCCGCCGCTGAGAGCGAACGTGATCGCGGACCGGAGATTGTGCCGGTCGGCCCAGACCTCGGGCGGCGCGTTCAGGAGATCCGCGTTGATCCGGGCGATCAGCACGGGCTGGCTCTCGTGAGCGGCCAGCGATCCGGCCGCCACGCGATCCTGCAGCAATTGCAGCGTCCGCACCCACTCCACGGGAGAACTCTTCCGCGCCGACGGCTCGGGAACAGGGGGCGCGGCCGGCACGGGGCGTGACGGCGCGGGCTCTCCCGGCCGCGCAGCCGCAACCGACGCGGGGGCCGGTTCCGCGGCGACCGGATTAGCGATCAATGTGGCGAGCAGGCCGAGAACGGCCGGCAGGCCTCGCCCGATCCTGGTCACTCTCATCCCGGAGACCCCTGCAGGAGGATCTCGATCCGCCGGTTCTCGGGCGCTTTCGGATCCGCGGCGTTGCGCGGCGTCCGATCGGCCGCTCCCTCGACGCGCCAGATCCGCGCCTGATCGATCCCGGCCCGGGTGAGCATGTAGGCTGCCATATGGGCGCGCGCCGTCGAGAGCCGCCAATTGTCGTAGACCTCGGAGCGGAACGGACGGTTGTCGGTATGGCCACGGACGACGATCCGCCCCGGCCGCGCAGCGAGCGCCTTGGCGAGTCGCTCCATGGCCCGCACCATCTCGGGTCTGGGCTCGGCCGAGCCCACCGCGAACATGCTGAAGTTCAGGTCGTCCGTCACATTGATCAGGAGCCCTTCCGGCGTGCCCTGCACCTCGACATGGGGGCCGGGCGTGCCGGCAGCGGTAGGCGGGAAGATCTTGGCGATCTCGGCTTTCAGCGCCGCTTGGGCCGCCGCCATATCGGGGCCCGCAGGGCGCTGCCCGTTCGCGGCGGCGTCCTCTGCCCTGACGGCGCTCTCCCGGCCCTCAGGCTTGGCCTCCCCAGGTTTGGACTCTGCCTCCCGGCTCGCGACGGTCCCGGCGCCGCGCGCATCCGGCTTGGCCAGGGTCGGCGGGGGGGCGATCCCGGCGGGCAAGGGACGCTCTGTCCGCGCGGGTGCCAGGGCGGTTACCTGCCAGTAGAGGGGATCGAACGGGTCACGCGGAACCTCGCCGCCCCGGCGTCCCGCTTCGCCGACATCACCGATCGTGGCGCTCTGAGGCTTGTCCGGCTCGCTCGCGGCCGCGAGATTGGCCAGCACAGCGTAGGGATCCTGGAACAGCTCGCGTTCACGGACATGCTTTCGCCGCCTGTGCGTGTCAGTGACCCCGGCGAAGTCTCGGACGCGTCCGGGGATCGCGGGCAGGACAGCTCCACAGTCGAGAAGCAGGCGATGAACATGCACGCTCGGAGAGCCGAGGGGCGGCTTCTCAAGGCAGCCGATCGGCAGAATGGGATTTCGCAGTCGCTGCGGCAGATCGCGCGGGTGCCAAACCTCATGGACCGCAAGAAGGGCGTCCGATCCTACCAGAGCCACATCAAGAGTGATCCCTGGCTTCCGATCCTGTTCGTGCTCTGCTTCGTGCTGCCGACGCTGGCCGGCGGTCTGTATTACGGTCTCCTGGCCTCCGACCGCTACGTGACGGAGGCCCAGTTCGCGATCCGGCCCATGTTCGGGACGGCCGACAAGGCCACGCCCGACGCGGTCGGCACCAATGCCGGCATTCCGAAGGAGATGATCGCCCAGGATACGCTGATCGCGCAGGAATACATCCTGAGCCGTCCGATGCTGGAGGCGATCGAGGCCCAGCTGCCGATCCGCACGTGGTTCAGCAGCGACAATATCGACTATCCGTCCCGCCTCAATCCCGACAAGCCGATCGAGAAGCTCCTCCGTTACTGGAGGCGGCGCGTCAGCGTCGACATCGAATCCGGCACCGGCATCATGACATTGTCCGTCGAGGCCTTCGATCCCGACGAGTCCCTCGCCATCACGCGCGCCGTGATGGACGAGGCCGAGCGGATGGTGAACGCGCTGAGCATCAAGCCGCGCCAGGACGCGGTGGACGAGAGCGCGCGCGAGCTGAAGCTCGCCGACGAGCGCGTGGCGGCGGCGCGCGCAGCCGTGAACGCGCTGCGCAATCGGGAGGGCGTTCTGGACGCGGTGAAATCGAACGAGGTCACGCTCAAGACCGTCTCCGAGCTTCAACTGTCCCGCGCCAAGCTGGCCATCCAGCTCGCGGTCATTCAGCGCGACCTCAGCCCCGAGGCGCGGTCCGTCGTCGATCTGAAGCAGCAGATCAAGGATCTCGATAGCAACATCGCGCGCATCGTGCGGGAACTGGCGAGCATCGATCCTGATCAGAAACGGCGGCTCTCGAACGCGCTGACGCAGTTCGAGGCCCTTGAGAGCAAGCGCGCCTACGAGGAGAAGTATCGTGAGCAGGTGCGCTTGGCCTTCGAGCGCGCGCGCATCCTTGCGGCCCAGAAGGCCGAGGCCTTCGTGCCGGTCGTCCCGGCGATCAGGGCCCAATCATCCACCGAGCCGCGCAGGATCCTGATGACCAGCCTGATCACGGCGGCCGCCGCGATGGTCTTCGCCGCGGCGATGTTTGCCCGGAAGTTGCTGGCTCACTGAGTCGCGGCCAAGCGCTGTGGGCGTCCCTGGAACCGGAGGGCGCGGCAGCGAACAAGGGCGGCGCGGGAAACGACGTGCGTTCGATCGCGCATGGGCCCTTCGCCGCGCGGAGGCGGCTGTGCGGCTGCAGCCAGGCCCGGCGCTGCGACTCAGGGACCCGCGATGATCGCGCGGATCCGCGCACCCGGCGTCTCGATCACGAACGGCTTCGTGAGCACGGCCATCCCCGCCGCCAGCTGGCCGCTGCCGAGGGCCGAGGTTTCCGCGTAGCCGGTGATGAACAGAACCTTCAGCCCGGGCCGCTGCGCGCGTGCGGCATCGGCCATCTGGCGGCCGTTCATGCCGCCCGGCAGCCCGACATCCGTGATCAGCAGGTCGATCCGCACGTCCGATTCCAGCACCTGCAGGCCTGAAGCGCTGTCGGTGACCTCGATCGCCGTGTAGCCCAATTCGTCCAGAACCTCGGTCACCAGCATGCGCACCGTCGGCTCGTCGTCGACGACGAGAACCGTCTCCCCCTGCTCGGCGCGCGGCGCCTGCGTCACGGCTGAGGGCGCAGCCTCCGCGTCCGCGCGCCCCTCGTGACGCGGCAAGTAGAGGCATACCGTCGTGCCCTGGCCGATCTCCGAGGCGATGCGGACCTGCCCGCCGGATTGCTGGGCGAAGCCGTAGATCATCGACAGGCCGAGGCCGGTGCCCTGGCCAATCGGCTTGGTGGTGAAGAACGGCTCGAAGGCCTTGGCCATCACGTCCGGCGCCATGCCGGTACCGGCATCGGTCACGCAGAGGCTGACATACGGGCCGGGTGCCAGGTCACGTTCCCGGGCCTGGCCGGGATCGAGCCAGCGGTTGGCGGTCTCGATGGTGATGCGGCCGCCGTCCGGCATCGCGTCGCGTGCGTTGATGCAGAGGTTGAGGAGCGCGTTCTCCAGCTGGTTGGGGTCGACGAGCGCGGCCCAGAGGTCGATCGCGCCCGTCACAGCGACGGCGATGCCGGGTCCGACCGTGCGCCGGATCAGGTCCTCCATGCCGATGATGCGGTCGTGGACGTTCGTGGGCTTGGGATCGAGCGTCTGGCGGCGCGAGAAGGCGAGCAGCCGGTGGGTCAGGGCGGCGGCCCGCTTGGCGGCGCCCTGCGCGGCCGCCATGTAGCGGCCGATATCGTCGAACCGGCCCTGGCCGATGCGGGTCTGCATCAGCTCGAGCGAGCCGGAGATGCCGGCCAGCAGATTGTTGAAGTCATGGGCAAGGCCGCCGGTGAGCTGGCCGACCGCCTCCATCTTCTGGGCCTGACGCAGGGCATCCTCGGCCTTCAGCCGCTCGCCCACCTCCGCGGCGATGCGCTGTTCCAGACGCTCGTTGAGCGCCTGCAGGGCCTGCTCGACGGTGACGTCGATGATCACGCCCGCCAGCCGCGGGCCCCGCTCGGGCGCCGACGCGAGCCGTCCCATGGCCAGCACGACGCGCTCCCGGTCGCTGCCGGTGACGCGGTACTCGGCCTGGTAGGGGCCCGATTCCGCGATGGCCCGGGCGATCGCCTCCTGCACGCGGGACCGGTCCCGCGGGTGGATGCCCGCCATGAAGGAGGCGAGCGGCAGACCGGCGGCCTCGGCCTCCGCGGTTCACCCCGAACAGCTCCGCGATCGGTCCGAGCACCGCCACGGTGTCGGTGTCGATCTCCCATTCGAAGATGCCGACGCCCCCGGTCGAGAGCGCCGTGGAGAGCCGGTCCTGGCTGATGCGGGAACGCTGCTCGCGGGCCCAGATCGCCCGGTTGGCCTCGCGGCGCATCTCGGCCATCTGGATGTTCGCGTTGACCCGGGCAAGGATTTCGCGAGCCGCGAACGGCTTCACGAGGTAATCGTCGGCCCCCGCATCGAGTCCCTCGATCTTGGCCTCCTCGCCGGCGCGTGCGGAGAGAGCATGATCACCGGAATTCCGGCCGTGCGGGGCTCCTGGCGCACCGCGCGCAGCAATCCGAAGCCGTCGAGCTTCGGCATCATCACGTCCGTGAGGATCAGGTCGGGCGGCGCAGCAATGGCGGCGGCGCAGGCCTCCGCCCCGTCGCCCACGGCCGTCACCCGGTAGCCCTGGCCTTCGAGCAGCCGCGCCACGTAGCCGCGCATGTCGGCATTGTCGTCGGCGAGCAGCACGGCCTTCCCGGCGCCGGCCCGGAAGGCCCCGTTGGGGGCGATCGCGCCGAGCCCGGCCGTCGACAGCGCGCCGGCGGTCTCCATCGGCGTGGCCTCCGGGAGCCACCGCAGCGCCTCATCCAGGTACTCGTGGGCGCGCATGCCGGTGGCGGCCGCATCCGTGCGGGCGCGGACCCGAGCGGCCGGGAGGTGGGCGCGTCCCAGGGGAAGAACGACCGTGAAGGTCGTCCCCCGGCCGATTTTGCTCTTGACCGCGATCTCGCCCCCGTGCAGCCGGACGAGTTCCGCCACCAGCGCGAGCCCGATCCCGCTGCCCTCGAAGCTGCGCCCCTGCGCGCCCTCGACCCGGTAGAAGCGCTCGAACAGGCGGGGGATCTCGCCGGCCGGGATGCCGATGCCCGTATCGGCGACCGAGACGCGGGCCGATCGCCCGTCCGCCGCGGGTTCGGTGGTCACCCGGATGCCGCCGCTGAGCGTGAACTTGAACGCGTTGGAGAGGAGATTGATGACGATCTTCTCCCACATCTCCCGGTCGACGTAGGACGGCAGCGGCAGCGGCTGGCAGCGGACGTCGAGGTCGAGACCGGCGCGCTCCACGGCCGAGCGGAAGCTGGAGGCGATCTCGGCGGTGATCGCGCCCAGGTCCACCGGCTCGAAGGCGGCGCGCACGCGGCCCGCCTCGATCCGCGAGAAGTCGAGCAGGCTGTTGACCAGCCGGAGGAGGCGCGTGCCGTTCCGGTGCGCGAGCTCCACCTGGGCGCGCATGGCCGCGCCGGCCGTGTCGCTCGCCAGCACCTCCTCGAGGGGGCCGAGCATCAGCGTGAGCGGCGTGCGGAACTCATGGCTGACATTGGAGAAGAACGCGGTCTTGGCCCGGTCGAGCTCGGCCAGGGCCTCGGCGCGGCGGCGCTCTTCCTCGTAGGGGTCGGCGCTGGCAATGGCCGCCGAGATCTGCCCCACCACGAGGCTCAGGAAGGCGCTGTAATCCGCGTCGAACAGCCGGTAGGGATTGAGGCCCACGATCAGAACGCCGCCGCGTCCGGTATCGCTGCTGGCGGGTACGGGCAGGAGGACTGCCCGCTCGGACGGGCGGTTCCAGATTCCGGCCACGCCGCCGAGGCCGGCCGCCTCCAGATTCTCGACGACCGACACCGTGTGGCTGCGCGCCACGGACCCGATCGGCCATGGGCCGGCCGCGTCGAGGGCGATCCGGTCGCCGGGACCGGCCGACCCAGGATCCAGGCCGACCCTGGCGGCGAGCTCGGCCACGTCCTGCCCGGGCTCTATGACGTAGAGCAGCGCGAAGGTGATGTCTTGCGGATCGCGCGCCAGGGCGGTCGCGCTGCGCTCGCAGGCGGCCCGCCAGGACCGCGCCTGCACGGTCCGGCGGCCAGCTCCCGCAACAATGCGAGCTGGCGGTCGCCCACGACCCTATGGGTGTCCTCGCTGTTGGCGCAGATGATCCCGCCCGGCTGGCCGTCGTCCCCGGGGATCGGGCTGTACGAGAAGGTGTAGTAGGTTTCTTCCGGATAGCCGTTGCGCTCCATGATCAGGAGCTGCTCCTCGACATAGGTCCCCTCGACGCCGCCCATGGCGGTCGCCAGCAGGGGGCCGATATCGGCCCAGATCTCGCGCCAGACATCCGCGGTCGGGCGCCCCAGGGCCCCGGGATGCTTCCCGCCGATGATCGACTTGTAGGCGTCGTTGTAGAGGAAGGTCAGGCCAGGCCCCCAGCCGATCCAGATCGGCTGCCGCGAGGTGAGCATGATGCGCACCGCGGTCTTGAGGCTCTGGGGCCACGCGGGCGCGGGGCCGAGCGGTGTGACGGCCCAATCGTGGCCGCGGATGCGTGCCCCGAGCTCGCCTCCCCCCGCGAGGAAACTGAGCTCCGGATGGCCTTCGGAGGACGGAAGGTCGGCCAATGCGGTGTTCACAGGCTCGGGCTGCGGCAATCCAGGCGTTTACGAGGGATCGCGCCTGCGCGCCAACTTGATCGGGGGCGGCCCTCCGCCCCGGCGTGACTGCGCGGCCTGCGCCCGGTGCGGGCTCGCGCGGTCACAGGACCACGGCCCACGCGTCGATCCCGTCGCACTCTGCCGCCATCCGGCTTCCGGATCGGTCATGGGGATCCCTGTGACGCATCACTTGGGACAGGGCTTTCCACTCGGCAGAACGATCTCGCTCTGCCCGTTGTAGATGTCGCCGCCCCGTACCGGCCACGTCCTCTTGTACCGGAACGTCCACCCGACGAGCGACGAGAAGACCGGGAAGATGGGGCGATACGGCATCGTCACCTCGGACATCACGAAGCGGTCGCCGGCCCGGTCCAGGCCGGCCGGCGGAACGCCGAGGGACGATCCGGCCAGGCGGGCCTGCCCTTTGGATTGGGCGCTCGAGCAGACCTGCGTCGTGGCCGCGGCGCCGGTCTGGGTCTGGTACGTGCCCCCCGCCGTCAGGACGATGCTCGCGCGGGACACGTCGTACGGGTTGGCGATGGCCTCCAGGGCCGCGAAGACCGGCGACAGGTCCGTGTAGTTGCCGCGGGAGATCAGGTCGGCCATCGTGGCCGTCGCGTTGTCGAGGCGCTTGCCGATCATGTAGGCGCGCGGCAACTCGATCGAGGCCATGAACATCAGGAGCAGGATCGGCGCGATCAGGCTGAACTCGACGGCGCTGACCCCGCTCCGGCTGGCGCTGAAGTCGATCAGACCGGTGCGCAGACCGCCGCTCAGCACGGTTTCGGCTCGTAATCCTCGGTCCGGAAGATCTCCGTCGTGACCAGCATCTGCGACTTGTCCGACATGATCCGGCCGGTGAAGTCCATGACCTGAAACAGGCGCATCACGGGGACCGCGACGCGCACCGTCACGGTGTCGCCGCCCTGAGGGCAGTCGAAGCGCGTGCCGAAGCCGACTGTCCAGGTCTTCTTGGTCCGGTCGAACGGTTCCGTGGGCTTGGTCGCGGCGAACGACGCCGCCCGCGAGACGTCGAGGCGCAGATCCGTGCAGGGGAACATGATGGAGGGCCCGCTGCACACGATCTTGCGGAAGCGCTGGCTCGGATCGCTGCCGTCGGCGGCATCCTGGAAGACCCCCGTCCGCAGCTGACGGACGCCCCGGTCCACCGCCATGTCCAGCGTCTGCTGCTCCAGGGCGACGAGGCCGGATTCCGCGACGACGCCCAGCAGGGCCAGGAAGGGGGCCGCGAGGAGCGCGAACTCCACCGCGGAGGCGCCGCCCCGGTGGCGGGCGAAGCGCTGGGTGCGAAGCCGCGGATGTATCCGCGCAAGCCGCGCGACAGCGATCGCGACTGAAATGGCCGGCCCGGGGCCATAGACCGGGATCGCGAGACGCCTCAGAATGCCTGTCATACGCATGAACTCTGCGGTCGTGCGCCGGCGCCGTCTCTTCGCAGGGCACGCTCGCGGATGAGTTTGCCGGCTGCCCGTTTAGAAAGTGTTCCAGGCATTCAGTAATCGCCGGGCTTGCACAGGCCCGTGCTGTGAAACTTCGCTCGTCCCGAGAAGCGCACGCTGACCACTGTCCCGCCCAAGCACAACTACGAACAACTTACATCAGGATTGGGTGCGGTTTCGGGTTGTTTAACGGGTCCGTGACCGTAACCGGCGGAGCCCGACGGAAACGACGGCGGGCCCGGTCTCGCCGGTGAGCGCTGGGTCGCAGCAAGACGAATTCTTTAACAGGCCGGCTGCTAATGCGGACCGACGGCCTGTCTTGGAGGATGCCATCATTCCCGACCTGTGGCGCATGCTCCGGGATGTGCTGCGCGCCCTGCCGGATCGGTCCGGCAGCGTGGCGGTGACCTTCGGCCTGAGTGCGGTTGTCCTGCTCGGCCTTGTCGGCGGCGGCATCGACTACGCGCGCGTCGCGTCGCGCCGCGTCCAGCTGCAGAACGCCGCCGACGTGGGTGTGCTGTCCGGTGGCAACACCATGAAGCTTGCCGCGTCCAGCATCGCCGCCGTGCAGGGCGTGACCGAGCAGGCCATCCGCACCAACGCGCCGTCGGCGCCCGACCAGCCGTTCACGGTGACCGTGGTGGTGGCGAGCGACAAGACCAGCGTGTCGGCGCAGATCCAGGACACGGTGAAGCTCGCCTTCGGCCCCTTCATCGGCATCCGGTCACAGCCCCTCTCGGTGCGGGCCAAGGCCAGCGTCGTCGGCAAGATGCGGTTGTGCATGCTCACCCTCGACCCCTCGGCACCGGGCACCTTCAATCTGCAGAAGAACGCGCAGGTCACCGCCAACGGCTGCTCGCTCTACGCCAACTCGACCAATCCGGCCGGCATGGTCGGCGGCGACAACTCGATGGCGAAGGCCGACACGATCTGCTCGGCCGGCGGCTATCTCGGGGTTCGCGCGAACTTCGCGCCGCCGCCGCAGACCGGATGCCCGGTGATCGCGGATCCGCTGCTGGGCCGCGCCAACCCGCCGGTCGGCGCCTGCGCGAGCCTGCCCTTCCCGTTCAACCTGCTGCCGCTCACCCAGATGCAGACGATCGACAAGGACGTCACGCTCGATCCCGGGACTTACTGCTTCGGCCTCCAGATCAAGAAGAAGGCCGTGGTGACGATGAGGCCCGGCATCTACGTGTTCAAGGACGGACCTCTGATCGTGAAGGACAATGCCACGCTCACCGGCACGGATGTCGGCCTCTATTTCGTAGGCGACAAGGCGGGTCTGCTCTTCGACAAGAAGACGACCGTCAGCCTCACGGCGCCGACCACCGGCGATATGGCGGGCTTGCTGATGGCCGAGCAGACGACCGTCTCCAGCCCGATTGATCCGGCCCTGGGCCTCGTTGACGATCTCACCGGGCTGCTGCTGCCGCCGACGCCGCCGCCGCTCGGCCAGACGAAGCCGATGCGGATCTACCGGATCATCAGCAACAACGCCCGCACGATGCTGGGCACGATCTACCTGCCGGCCGGACGCCTCGTCATCGACGCCGACAAGCCGGTGGCGGATCAATCCGCCTACACCGTCGTGGTGGCGCAGCAGGTGAATCTCTACGAGGGGCCGAACCTGTATCTCAACGCCAACTACGACGCGACGAGCGTCCCGGTGCCCAAGGGCGTGGGACCGATCAGCGGCAAGCTGCTGATCACGCAGTGAGCGGAGCGACGATGCCGGGCCTGCACCGATGGAACCTCGTCCGGGAGTGACGCGATGCTCGCTCTGATCCTCGACGATTCCGAGATGAACAACCTCCTGATGCTGCAGGCGCTGAAGCCCGTGGCCGGCTGCGAGCCCGTGGCCTTCACCTGCCCTCGGGCGGCGCTTGCGTTCCTGCGGGCACATGTCGACCGGATCGGCGTCGTGGTCACCGATTACGACATGCCCGGCCTGACCGGTCTCGAGGTCATCGCGGCCGCCCGGGCGGTGCCGGGCTTCGCGCATGTGCCGATCGTCATGGTGACGAGCCTCGATCAGCGCAGCCTGCGCCACGAGGCGTTGCGGGCGGGCGCCACCGATTTCCTCGGCAAACCCTGCGACCCGGTCGAGATCCAGGCGCGCATCACCAACCTGATGCGGATCAGCGCGGCGCACCGTCAGGAGCAGGACCACGCCGCCTCGCTCGCCCGCGAAGTCGCGGCCGCGGTCTCGGTGATCGAGGCGCGGGAGCACGAGATCATCGCCCTGCTGATGCGCGCCGCCGAGCACCGCGACACCGATACCGGCGATCACATCGCCCGGGTGGCGGGCTATGTCGGCGTGATCGCCCGGAACCTCGGCTTCGAGCCCGCCGCGATCCAGACCCTGAAACTCGCCTCCACGATGCACGACGTCGGCAAGATCGGGGTTCCCGACTCGATCCTGCTGAAGCGCGGGCCTCTCTCCGCCGACGAGCGCGCCGAGATGGAGAAGCACGCCGAGCGCGGGCGCCGGATCCTGGAGGGCAGCACCTCCGACGTCGTGCGGCTCGCCGCCGAGATCGCCGAGAGCCACCACGAGCGCTGGGACGGAACGGGCTATCCGAAGGGCCTGAGCGGCGAGGCGATTCCGCTCTCCGGCCGCATCGTGGCGGTGGCCGACGTGTTCGACGCCCTGGTGTCCGAGCGCCCCTACAAGACCGCCTGGCCCCTCGAGCGCGCGCGGGCCTTCATGACGGACCAGGCCGGCCGCCACTTCGACCCGCGCTGCGTGGACGCGTTCCTCTCCGGCTGGGACGACGTGGCGCAGACCTGGATCCAGGCCGCCGCCTGATCCGAGACCCCCGCCCTCCCCTCGATCGGGCCCGTCCGGCCCCGTACAGGAGCGTACCGTGCACTTCGCGTGGCTCAGGCCGAAGCGTTCCCTGACCGGCCGTCTCGCGCTGGCCGTCACCGGCGCCGTCACGGCGGCGCTGATCCTGGCCGCGGCCCTGTCGGTCTGGCGCGAGGTGTCCCGCTACGCCGCCGACAAGCACGCCGCGCTGACGGAGGTCGCCCAGGTCTTCGCCCATGGCGGCGCACGGGCGACGGCGGAGAACGATGCCGACGCGGCGGCTGCGTCCCTGCGGGCGATCGGCCAGGTTCACTCCGTCGTCTACGGTGCGATCGAGCGGCTCGACGGGTCCGTGCTCGCCGAGCAGGGACTCGGCCTGCGCCTGACCCGAGACACCGCCCAGGACGGCGAGGACCTGTCCCTCCTGCGCATGCTCGCCACCCGGACCCTGCGGGCGGCCGCGCCGATCAAGGAGAATGGCCGCCCGGTCGGCCGCGTCGTCCTGATCGGCGAGACCGACGACATCCTCGACCACGTCCGGGCCGCCGGCGAGAACGCCGCGCTGGCCGCGCTCCTCGCCATCGCCATCGGCCTCGGCGTCTCGCTGTACCTGCAGCGCAGCGTCACGCGCCCGCTGGCGGCGCTCGCCCGCACCATGGACGCGGCGCGCCTGCGCCACGATTACGCGCAGCGCGCCTTGGTGGAGAGCGACGACGAGGTCGGCGCGCTGGCGCGGACCTTCAACGACCTGCTCTCGGCCGTGAACGCGCGCGATCACCAGCTCGCCGCCCACAGCGCCCACCTCGAGGAGGAGGTCCGCGCCCGGACGGTGGACCTGAGCGAGGCGAAGCAGGCCGCCGAGAGCGCCAACGCCGCCAAGTCGAGCTTCCTCGCCACGATGAGCCACGAGATCCGGACGCCGATGAACGGCGTGCTCGTGATGGCCGAGCTGCTGGCGCGTTCCGACCTACCGGTGCGCCAGCGCCGCTACGCCGAGGTGATCGCCCGGTCCGGCCAGTCGCTGATGGCCATCATCAACGACATCCTCGACTTCGCGAAGGTCGAGGCCGGCAAGCTCGATCTCGAGCGCGTGGCCGTGAACCCGGCCGAGATTGTCGACACGGCCATCACCCTGTTCGCCGAGCGAGCCCGGTCGGCCGGGCTCGACCTCGCGGCCTCGGTGGCGCCGGATGTGCCGCGGGCGATCCTCGGCGATTCCGTCCGCCTCGGGCAGGTGGTGAGCAACTTCGTGTCGAACGCCCTGAAGTTCACCGAGGCCGGGCATGTCTGCGTCCGGCTGTCGATCGAGGCCGACGGATGCCTGCGCGTCGCCGTCACCGATACCGGCATCGGCATCCCGCAGGACAAGCTCGCCACGATCTTCTCGGCCTTCTCGCAGGCCGACCAATCCACCACCCGGCGCTTCGGCGGCACCGGCCTCGGGCTCTCGATCGCCCAGCGGATCGTCGAGGCGATGGGCGGCACCGTGGCGGTCGCGAGCCGCGTCGGTGTGGGATCGACCTTCTCGGCGCGCATCCCCGTGGAGACCGTCGAGGCCGCCCGGCCGATCCTGCGGCGCGCGGGCGTTCCGGCTTCGGTCGTCCTGCGCACCGCCGGCCCCGCCACCCGGGACGCCCTCGCGTCCAGCCTCGCGGTGGCCGGGTTCGAGGCCGTCGAGGCGGCCGGCGGGGCGAAAGCCCACTGGATCCTCGACGCCGCCGCCCTCGCGGCGGCGGGCCGTCGGCCGGAGGGTGCGGCGCGCGTCCTCGCCCTCGGACCGGCCGGGGACGAGGCCGCCGACCGGGTGCTCCGGGCCGGGCTCGCGGACGAGGTCCTGCGCTGGCCGGTGGTCCAGGCGGAGTGGCAGCCCGTCCTCGCGGCGCTCGCGGAGGGCGGCACCCTCGTCGCCTCCGCCCCGCGCCCCGTGCCGAAAGAGGCGCTGCCGCGCTTCCCGGGCGCGCGCGTGCTCGTCGCCGACGACAGCGCGGTCAACCGCGAGGTCGCCGTGGAGGCCCTGGCACGTTGCGGCGTCACCGACGTCGTGGCGGTGGAGGACGGGGCCGCGGCCGTGCAGGAAGCCGGCGCGCGGCCGTTCGACCTGATCCTGATGGACGGCAGCATGCCGGTGCTCGACGGTTTCGCCGCCGCCCGGGCGATCCGGCAGCGCGAGGCGTCCGCCGGAGGCCGCCGCACCCCGATCATCGCGCTCACCGCTCACGTCCTGGCCGAGGCGGCCGAGGCGGCGGCGGCGGCCGGCATGGATGGGACGCTCGCGAAGCCGTTCACGCTGCGGCAGTTGGCCGAGCTCCTGCAGACGCACGCGTCGGCGCTCCGGGACGCGGCGTCGGGCGCCGTCGCCGGGACCGGATCGGACGCGCTGCGGGACGCGGCGCCGGTACCCGACGATCTGCTCGACGCCGAGGTGCTGGACGGCCTTCTCGGCCTCGGGGACGGCGCCTTCCTGGACCGCATTCTCGACCTGTACCGGGCGCAGGCCCCCCAGGCGCTGTCCGCTCTGCGCGCCGCCCTCACCGCCTCGGATCAGCCGGCCATCGCCAAGGCGGCGCACAGCCTGAAATCCATGAGCGCCAACATCGGCGCGCGCGCTCTGGTCGAGCCGCTGCGGGCCATCGAGCTGGCGGCCCGGGATTCGGCGTGCACCGAAGCGCCGTCCGCGTGCGACGCGCTGGAGTGGCTGCTCGACGCCACGATGGCGGGGCTCGACCGGCAGACACGGGGCCACAGGGCCGCAGCCTAGGACCCGCGCCGACACCCCGGGCGCCGCCGGTCCACCGCGCTGACGAAGGCGGATGCGCGCTCAAACGGCACAGACGCCGAGAGCCAAGCCCAGGATCCCCTCGGCGTCCTGACGCTATGCCGAGAATGCTGGTGCAACGCCCGCGCGTCTCGCCGCGCGGGACGCGGCCGACGAACCCTCCGAGCGCGATCGACATGATTGAGGAGCTCGGCGTCGGGCTTCCGGACCGGCGGATGCGATGGGCCCGCAGCGGATTCGCGCGCGGTCAGGAGGTGCTCACCAGCAGCAAGGTTCCCCGCGGGGGCGTCGCCGGCATGCCCTGCGGCGCGGCGCAGCGGGTCTGATTGCGGCCGTCCGCCTTGGCCTCGTAGAGCGCGCCGTCGGCCAGCCGGTACAGGTCCGGCACGGACATGCCCCGGCCATGGCCCGGTCCCGTGCAGGCGAGCCCGATGCTCACCGTGACGGCCCCTGCCCCGATCCCCGCGGACGCCACCGTGAGCGCGCGGACCTCGGCATGGACCCTGTCGGCGATGCGCAGGGCGCCGGCCTCGTCGGTGTCCGGCAGCAGGATCGCGAATTCCTCGCCGCCGATGCGGCTGACGAGATCCTCCGGGCGGTGGACGCTCGCTGCGAGGCGGCGTGCCAGGCCCTTCAACACCTCGTCGCCCACCGGGTGCCCGTACCGATCGTTGTAGCGCTTGAAATGGTCGGCATCGACGATGAGCAGCGCCAGCGGACGGCCCTCGTCGCGGGCCGCGTCCCGCGCCCGCGCGAACCGGTCCTCGAAGCAGCGGCGGTTCGGCAGCCCCGTCAGGGCGTCCGTGCGCGACAGCGCAGCCAGCTCGGCCCGCATCGCCTCCCGCCGGCGCAACTCGCGCCCGAACAGCAGGGAGAGCGCGATCGTGAGCCCGCACAGCACCAGCAGGACGCCGCCGATCACGGTCGCCCGTGCATACCAGTCCGCCTCGACGTCGCTGCTGGCCAGGGCGACGTTCAGGATCAGCGGCAGGGCACCGACGCGCGTGAAGGTGTAGTAGCGCGCGATCCCGTCGCGCACCGAGGTGGCGACGAAGCTGCCGCGGCCCTCCCGCACGAATCTCCGGAAGGTGGGCGCCTGCGCGATGTTCGCCCCGATATCGGCCTGCTCGGACGGGTAGCGCATGAGGCGGGTGCCGTCGTTCAGGTAGAGGTTGATCGCGCCGCCGCGGCCGAGGTCGATCTCGCCGAACAGGTGCGCGAAGTACGACAGCTTCAGGCTGCCCAGGACCACGCCGCCGAAGCTGCCGTCCGGCTTGTCGACGCGGCGGCTGAACGGGAGCATGGGCTCTCCGGTCAGGCGCGAGACGATCGGCGTTCCGACATGAAGGCCCAGCCCCGCGCGCGCCCTGTGAACCTGGAAGTACTCCCGGTCCGCGTAATTGCCCGTGCGGGCCGGCACGGCATCGATATCGTCGACGATGTCGCCGCGCTCATCCAGGATGAGCATCACGCCCATGTCGCGGGCGGTGGCCGCGCGATCGAACAGGATGAGCTGGCGCATCTGCGCGCTGGCCTGCCCCAGGCCCGGGGCCCGCAGATTCTCGACGGCGGCCCGGATCGAGAGATCATACATCTCGATATTGCGCGCGATGTCGCGCTCCAGCACCTGCAGGAGGTTCCGCGAGGTCTGCTCGGCCTTGTCCCAGGCATCCTGACGCAGATCGAGCAGCATCAGGCCGGACGCCGCCAGCATGCCGACCGGCGCGAGGACGCCGAGGGCGATCCAGGTCCGGGCCGAACCGAGCCACGAACCCACGTGCCGCAACAGAATCATCGGCACATCCACGCCAAGCCCCCGGTCGGGACCGACGGCTTGCCATGTCGAGGCTTAACCACCGCTTTCGCTCGGAATTAGACTCGAGTTCATTTTGTGAAGGACTGATATCCGCACGATTATGTGAATCAGGTGCTCGGATCCGAGGCTATCGTGCCGGATTGTGGCCGGACCGAACCGTATCCGCGTGGGCCTCGGCCGCCTCGGCGATCGGGAAGCGCAGCGCGACATGGCAGCCGCCGCCCGGTGCGTCCCGGATCGTCACGCCCGCACCGTGGAGCTTCACGATCGCCGCCACGAGGCTCAAGCCCAGGCCGTGACCCGGGGTGTGGCGCGCCGCTTCGGAGCGGTAGAAGCGGTGGAACACGGTGGTCCGCTCCCCTGGCGGCAGACCGGGCCCGGTATCGCCGATCGTCACGACGACCGCGTCGTCGGTGCGCTGCAAGCCGGCGCGTACGCGGCCGCCAGGCGGCGTGAATTTGAGCGCGTTGTCGAGCAGGTTCGACACGGCCTCGAAGCACAGGTCGCGGTCGCCGTCGATGACGTGCGCGCCGGGCGCGACCGAGAGCGCGAGGTCGATGTCCCTCTCCTCGGCGAGCGGCGCGAAGAACTCGACCGCGACCGCCGCCACCTCGCCGAGGTCGACCCGGGCGAACGCGCCGCGGCGGCGCCCGTCCTCCATCTCGCCGATCCGCAGCACGGCGGTGACCATGGCCAGGGTCTGGTCGATCCAGATGAGGCCCTGATCGATCGCCTCGTGGAATTCCGCGACGCTCCGGGCCTGTGAGCGCGTGCGCTCCAGCCGGGCGCGCAGGCGCGTGAGCGGCGTGCGCAGGTCATGCGCCACCGCATCGCCGACGCTGCGGACTTCGCCCATCAGGTGCTCGATCTCGTCGAGCATCCGGTTGACCGTCCGGGTCAGGCGGTCGAATTCGTCGTCGTGATCGCCGACCGGCAGGCGCCGGCGCAGGTCGCCGCGCATCACCTCGGCCACGGCGGCCTCGGTGGCGGCGAGGCGGCGGCGCGCGCGGCTCGTGAGCAGCAGGCCGCCGAGGACGGAGAGCGCCAGCGTCGGCACCAGCCCGAGCCCGAGGGCCCGCAGGGTCGTGGCCCGCACCCGGTCGATCTCGTCGGTGTCGTGCGCGATCACCACGATGCGGCCGTCGGCGAGGGTCAGCGCGGCCGCCCAGATCTCGTCCTGAAGCGAGCGTCCCGCGATGTCGACCGTCGCGCTCACCCGGTAGGCGTCGCCGTCGCGGGCCAGATGGTCCGGCACCGCGCCGAGATTGCCCGCCCGGCGCGTCCCGTCCAGGGCGAACAGGCCGCCGTAATGGGTGGCGTGGGGATCCATCGCGACCCAGGTGTCCACGCGGTTCGCGGCGGCCGCGTCGTCGGCCGCCGCCGCCCGGACCTCCAGCCGCAGCGTCTCGGCGAGTTCCTCGCGGAGATACTCGGCCGTCTGCCAGTAGACGAAGGCGAACATCGCCAGGGCGAGCAGCGTGGACCACAGGGCGATGCCGAGTGCCCAGCGGAGGGCGGTCGAGCGCAGCAGGTCAGCCATCGGGCGCGAGCGTGAACCCGGTGCCGCGCACGCTGTGGATCAGCGGCGCCTCGCCGCCCGCTTCCAGCTTCCGGCGCAGACGCCCGACATGGACGTCGATCAGGTTGGATTTCGGCGTGAAGCGGTAGTTCCAGACCTCCTCGAACAGCATCGCCCGGGTCACGATCTGGCCGGGCCGGCGCATCAGGTAGGCGAGGAGCTTGAGTTCGCGCGGCAGCAGTTCGAGGTCGCGCGCGCCGCGCCGGCCGGTGCCGGCGATCAGGTCGATCTCCAGGCTGCCGACGTGCAGGACCGTCTCGGGGCTGTCGACCGGCCGTCGCAGCAGCGCCTCGATGCGCGCGGCGAGTTCGCCCAGCGCGAAGGGTTTGGCGAGGTAGTCGTCGCCGCCCGCCCGAAGGCCGCGGATCCGCTCGTCGACGTCGCCCAGCGCGCTCAGGACCAGCGCCGGGGTGCGGTCCCCCTCCAGGCGGAGGTCCTGGAGCACGCTGAGGCCGTCGCGGCCGGGCAACATCCGGTCGAGGATGATCGCCCCCCAGCCGCCGTCCCGTGCCGCCCGCGCGCCCTCAGGTCCGGTCGCGGCCCAGGCGACGTCGTGGCCGCGCCCGCGCAGGTCGTCGCGCACGTCGGCCGCCGTCTCGGAATCATCCTCGATGAGCAGCAGCCTCGCCACGCCCCGCCCCCGCCTCCGGTCCACGCATCGGCCCGCGAACCGGCTCGACTCCCTTGTGCCGGACTTCGCGGCACAAATCGCCCCGCGGCCGCCACTGTGAACCCGAATTTAATGGCACCGCACCACGTTGGCTCCTTTGTTGGAATGACTCTAGCCCGTTCCCGCGCGCCGCGCCGGATGGCGTGCTCTTCGGATTCCAGCGATGCGGCCCCGGTCCCGATGCCCCTGCCCGATCCACGCCGTCCCGTTCGGCGGGAGGCCGATGGGCCATGCCTAGGAAGCGGCGCCCGCGGCGCCTGATCAACCGCTACGCGCAGAGCCGCCTGTACGACGTCGAGACCGGGACCTACGTCTCCCTCGCGCGGCTCAAGGAGCTGCGCTGCGAAGGCTACGAGATCGTGGTCCGCGAGGTCGAGACCGGTCGGTTCGTCACCGAGGATGTCCTGCCGCCGGGCCTCGACGCATGAGGCGGCGCGGCGAGTCTCAGGGCGCGGCCGTCGCCCCCCTGCCTGGCCGGTTGCGGCGGCGCGCATGTCGCTGAACGTCGAGCCGGGACCGGCCGCCCGGGATTCCGGGACGGACGATCGCGCCGCGCCCGCCGGGTCGGCGCGCGCGGGGGATCGCGAATCGGCCCGCCCGCCGAGCCGGCGCACCGGCCGCGTCCTCCCGCGCCTCGCCCTGTTGATCGCGGCGCTCGCCGTTGCGGGCTGGTTCGGCCGCGCGCCGATCCGCGACCGGCTGGGTCTGGCACCCGCCGCGCCCGTGACGGGGGCGGCCGACACGAAAGGCGATGAAGGCCCGGCCGATCCGGACAGCGTCACCCTCGACGCGGCCGGCCAGACGCGGATCGGCCTCGCCCTCGGGCAGGCCGAGACCCGCCGGATCGTGCTGCCGGTGCGCGCCCCCGGCACCGTCGCGTTCGACGAGCGCCGGGTGACGCATCTGAAGCCGCGGACCCCGGGGCGCGTCCTGAGCCTCGCGGTCCAGCCGGGCGACCGGGTCGAGGCCGGCCAGACATTGGCGACCCTCGACGCCGCCGGCATCCTCGACGCGCGCAACGGCCTCACGGCCGCGCAGGCGGCGCTCGGCGAGGCGCAGGCATCCGAGGCGGTGGCGGCGCTGCAGCTCAAGCGCGGCCAGGAGCAGCTCAAGTTCGGCGGCGTCGCCCAGGCGGAGGTCGAGCGGCGTCAGGTCGACCTCGCCAAGGCCCGGGCCGCCATCCAATCGGCCGAGGCCAATGTCGAGCTGTACCGGGCGCAGTACCGGCGTCTCGCCCCTGCCGAGGGGGCCGCACTCGGCACCAGCGCCGTCGTGACCCCGATTTCCGGCATCGTGACCAGCGTCGGCGTCACCCTCGGCGAGGTGGTCGACACCGGGCGCGACGCCGTCACGGTCGCCGATCCGACCCGCATCCTGGTGCTGGCGAATCTTTACGGGCCGGATACCGCGCGGGTGAAGGCCGGCGATTCCGCCGCGGTGGAGAGCCCGATCCCGGACCATCCTCCCTTCGAAGGACGTGTCCGCTCGGTGAACGCCGCCCTCGATCCGGCGACCAGCACGGCGCCCGCGCGGATCGAACTCGACAATCCGGGTGATCTCCTGCGCGCCAACATGTTCGTCTCCGTCACGATCGCGGCGGATCTCGGCCGGGACGGCGTCACCGTGCCGGCGGCCGCCGTCCAGCAGACCGAGCGGGGACCGATCGCCTTCGTGCGCGTCTCCGCCGACCGGTTCGAGCGGCGCGCCCTCCGGCTCGGGATCCAGCGCTCCGACTGGGTCGAGGTGCAGGGCGGCGTCGCGGCCGGCGAGAGCGTGGCGACCGCGGGCAGCTTCGGGCTCAAGGCGATCCTGCTGCGCAGCCTGCTCGGCGCGACCGATTGAGGCGCCCGATGCGAGCCTGGTTCGCCCTTCTGATCCGCCGCCGCCTCCTGGTCCTGGTGGTGGCGCTCGCCGCCGCGGCGGGGGGCATCGCCAACCTCGAAGGCCTGTCGATCGACGCGGTGCCGGACATCTCGCCCAAGCAGGTGATGATCCTGACCCTGTCGCCGGGCCTGGGCCCCCTGGAGGTCGAGCGGCTCGTCACCTTCCCGGTGGAGAACGCCATGGCGGGGGCGCCGGCGCTGACCGGGATCCGCTCGACGTCGCGCGCCGGTGTCTCGGCGGTCTACGTCACCTTCGCCGACGGCATGGCGCTGGCAGAGGCGCGCAACCAGGTGTTCCAGCGCCTGCCGGCCGCCAAGAGCCTGATGCCGGCTGGTGTCGGCGACCCGCAGATGGGTCCGATGGCGACGGGACTCGGCGAGGTCTACCAGTTCGAGCTGCGCGGACCCGCCTACACGCCGATGCAGCTCCGGCGCACCCTGCAATGGACGATCGCGCCGAAGCTGAAGCTCACGCCGGGCATCGCCGACGTGAACATCTACGGCGGCGAGATGCCGACCTACGAGGTCCGGGTCTCCGCCGACGCCCTGCGCCGCTACGGCGTCACCCTGGCCCAGGTCTACACGGCGCTCGCCGACAACAACGCCGCCCGCGGGGGCGCGTACATCGCGCACAACGACCAGCAGGAGGTGATCCGCGGGCTCGGGCTCGCCAAGGGGCCGGACGACATCGCCACCATGGTCGTCGCCACCGGCCCGGGCGGTGTCCCGGTGACCCTCGCGACGCTGGGCCAGGTGGTCGAGGCGCCCAAGGTCCGGCTGGGGGCCGTGACCCACGATGCGGCGGGCGAGACGGTCGTGGGCATCGCGCTGATGCAGGTCGGCGAGAATGCCAGCGCGGTGGTCGCAGAGGTCAAGAGGACGGTCGACGAGCTGCGTCCGCAACTGCCGCCCGGGATGGCGATCGTTCCCTATTACGACCGCAGCGCGCTGGTGGACCGCACGATCCACACCGTGGCGCACAACCTCCTCGAAGGCGCGGTCCTCGTGGTCGTCGTCCTGCTGCTGCTGCTCGGCAACCTCCGGGCCGGGCTGATCGTCGCCGCGGCGATCCCGCTCGCGATGCTGATGGCCTTTGCCGGCATGCGGCTCCTCGGCCTGTCGGGCAACCTGATGAGCCTCGGCGCCATCGATTTCGGCCTGATCGTCGACGGCGCCGTGGTGATGATCGAGAACGTGTTGCGCGCCCGCGGCGCGCACCCGGACCGGCCGGCCCGCGGCCTCGTCCGGGATGCCGCCGCCGAGGTGGCGCGGCCGGTGACGTTCGCGGTGGCGATCATCATCCTGGTCTACGTGCCGATCCTCGCGCTCCAGGGCGTGGCCGGGAAGATGTTCGTGCCGATGGCGCTGACCGTCATCCTGGCGCTGGGCAGCTCCCTCGTCGTCACCCTGACGCTGATGCCGGCGCTCGCCGCGATCTTTCTCGTTGGCCACGGCGTCGGCGAACGCGAGACGCGCCTCGTTCACTGGATGCGCGGCGCCTACACGCCGGTGCTGCGCACCGCCGAACGCCATGCCGGCCTGACCGTGCTGGCGACCCTCGCGCTGTTCGCCGGATCCTGCGTGCTCGCCACGCGGCTCGGCGGCGAATTCCTGCCGAAGCTGTCGGAGGGCTCGATCGTCGTCACCTCCGAGAAGCTGCCCGGCATCGATCTGGGCGCCTCGCTGGCTACGGTCGGCCGGATCGAGCGGGTGCTCAAGTCCTTCCCCGAGGTGAAGCGCGTCGTCTCGCTCACCGGCAGCGCCGAGATCCCCACCGACCCGATGGGCGTCGAATCGACCGACAGCTTCATCACGCTCACCGAGCCGTCCAGCTGGACGACCGCCGACACGCAGGACGGGCTCGTCGCGGCCTTCGACCGGCGGCTCAAGGAGGAGGTGCCGGGCGTGGCCTACACCTTCTCCCAGCCGATCCAGATGCGCATGGACGACCTGCTGGAGGGCGTGCGCGGCGATGTGGCGATCAGCCTCTACGGCGACGACCTGACGATCCTGAAGGACACGGCCGAGGCCATCGTGCGCACGGTATCGGCAATTCCCGGCGCGGCGGACGTGAAGGCCGAGGCGCAGGCCGGCATGCCGGCGCTCTCGATCCAGGTCGACCGCGCCAAGGCGGCCCGCTACGGCATTACCGTCTCCGACGTGCTCGACGTGGTGGCGAGCCTCGGCGGCCGCACCAGCGGCGTGGTCTACGGCGACGACAACGCGATCACCGAGATCGTGGTGCGCCTGGACCCGGCCGACCGCAGCGACATCGAGCGCATCCGCGCGCTGCCGGTCGGCCGGAGCGAGCCCGGCCGCGAGGCGGGCAGCCGGATGATGGTGCCGCTGGCGCTCGTGGCCAGCGTGGACGTGGCCTCCGGCCCGGCGCAGATCAGCCGTGAGCGCCTGCAGCGGCGAATCTCCGTGCAGGCGAATGTCCGCGGCCGCGACGTCCAGAGTTTCGTCGCGGCCGCCCGCGCCGCCGTCGACCGGCAGGTGACGCTGCCGCCGCGCTATTCCCTGGTCTGGAGCGGGCAGTTCCAGAACCTGCAGGAGGCGACCGCCCGCCTCTCCGTCGTCGTGCCCGCCGCCCTGGCGGCGATCCTGGTCCTGCTGGTGGTGATGTTCGCCGATATCCGCCTCGCCGGACTGATCTTCCTGAACGTCCCGATGGCCGCCACCGGCGGCATCCTGGCGCTCACCCTGCGCGACATGCCGTTCTCGATCTCGGCGGCCATCGGCTTCATCGCGACCTTCGGCATCGCCATCCTCAACGGCGTCGTGCTGACGAGCTATATCCGCGACCTGGAGGCGACCGGCCTGGCACCCCGGGAGGCCGCGACCCGCGCCGCCGCGATGCGGCTGCGGCCGGTGATGATGACCGCCCTGGTGGCGGCCCTCGGCTTCCTGCCCATGGCTCTCTCCACGAGCGCCGGGGCGGAGGTGCAGCGGCCGCTGGCCACCGTGGTGATCGGCGGCCTGATCTCGGCGACGCTGCTCACCCTCGTCGTGCTGCCGGCGGTCTATCCGGTCGTCGCTGGCCTGCGCCTGCCCTTCGACCGCCGGCCCCTGCCCGCCTCCGATGAGACGGGCGAGACGGTCAGGGCGCGGCGTCGCGGGAGGCTCGACGCCTGAGCAGAGCCGCGCTCACGTCCGGCAGGGCCTCGCGATGCCGTCCCGAACCGCCATCGTCGGGGGCAGCTTGGAGGATAAATATCAACAAACTCGGCGTGGATACGTAGTTCTGTACTGATGTTGGAAGTTTGCGAAGAAGATTATTCTGATCTGATTCGATTTGGGAGGCCGGCATGTCGGACGGCGATGCCTTCGCTCATGAAATTGCGGCGCTTCTGATCGCCGATATCAAGACCTCGGGCGCCCGCACCCGGGCCGAGCTCGAGGCGGCCTGCCGGATCTCCCTCGAGAGTCTCCTGGGCGATGCCGAGATCCCGCACCAGATCGCCGTCCTGATGCCGATCGGCCTCGACCGCTGGCCGCGGGTGGTCGTGAAGGGACGGCGCCTGCCGGACGTGTAGCGGATCCGGAGGCCGGCGCGGGTCCGCTCGCGCCCCCCGCTCGGCCAGCCCCATCCCCGGCTAATCCGAGCGCACCAGCTTCGCGTGGCCGCCGATCTGCCCTGGGCTCAGCCTGTCCGTCTGTTCCTCGACCGGGCGCCACCTCGACACGCAGGGCGGGCTGGTCGCCGAAGCCGACCGATCGGCCGGATCGCCCCGACCCCTTGTCGCGGGCAAGGGCCCGCTCGCGTAGATTCTCCCGATGGAGGCGTGTCGGCTCACATCGACCTCCGGGGCAGGCCGACAGGAGCTGAGCCAAACCCGTCCCGTCAATGAGCCAAGGGTATCTTGAAAAGATCGTTCTCATCGATCTTGATATCGATGTGCATGATGACGTCTGTCCGCAATCGAGCCACGCATTTTGATTGCCGTTACTTCGCATCTTGAGCGAAATTTTGAGACCTGATTATCCAATAGCGAATTTATATGTGTCACGAGGAAAAACTTAATCTTAAATTCTCCAGTTGGCGGTAGCCGTCGATGGGACCTTGGTTCGGATTTTATGGGGATGGATTTGATGCTGCGAGCTTGCGACTGTTCGTCCGATCATTCCGGGGATTGCCCAACGGGCGGGAATGTCGGTCGGCGCGCCTTTCTGGCGAGTGCGGTCGGATTCGGCATGTCGACGGTCTTGCCATCCGGAGCGGTCGCGCAGGCCGTTCCGGTCCCGGCGGGCAAGAAGGCCTTCATGGAAGAAGCGACCCGGCTTGCGATTGAGTCTGTCGAGAAAGGTTGGGGTGGTCCGTTCGGGGCCGTGATCGTCAAAGACGGTGAAATCATCGGGCGGGGTCAGAACCGCGTCCTCCTGACTGGCATCCCGGTTTTCCACGCCGAGATCACGGCTATCATGGATGCCTCCACGCGCCTGAACCCGAAAGCTCTTCTCGGAAGCGAGTACGGATTGGGAACGATCCTGGAGATGATTCCCCGTGAACCCGGCTCTCCAGATCCAGTGACCGAACGTGCCAGGATGCTGAAGGGCTGCGAGATCTACATCAACGGCGCACCCTGCCCGATGTGCATGAGCGCTATCTACTGGTCACGGATCGACCACGTCTATTTCGCAGCCAGCCTGACGGATACAAGCAAGATCGGCTTCGATGACGCGTTCCAGTACGAGGATTTCGCTAAGCCCTGGGGGCAGCGTCGCATCAAGATCACGGAAAATTTCGAGCGTGAGACCGGCCTGAAAGCCTACGAAGCCTGGACGAACAAACAGGATCGGCACCCCTACTAACCGGAATTCCGGAATTTGCGTGTGCGTCCGACGTCGGTTCGCAGGCTCGGATCTGCGATAAATGGCGGCGTGCGCGGAGCGCCGCAGGCGGTTCAACGAATCCCGCTTTGTGGGGCATCAACAGCGTGTCCTGGGCGACGTCGAGGCGTCTGAGGGCTGTGTCGCCGTTGACGGCCCCGTGCGGGCGCTGCCCGTTGAAGCGGAAGGCAGGTCCGCGCGGCGCTGCTCGGAGGCGTGGCCGGCGCGGGCCGAGACCCATTCGCGGAAGGACGTCAGAACGAAGCGCTCCGCCTTCCCATCGGTCCTGAGCGTGTAAAGCCGCGTGCGTGTGGGGCGGATGAAACGGAGAGCGTTGAAGAGGAAGGCAATGCAGGGCGGATCGGGTCTCGTCCGTGAGGATCTCCGAGCGGCCCAACCGGGAGTGATCGTCGATGGCGAGGCGCTCTGTTTTGCGCAGCGCCTTCTGATATCCGGCTGGGACCACGGGGAACGAGCCGAAGCGTGGCGGGCCGACGTGCCGCTGCCGGAGCGCGGAATCAGGGCGTAAGACCGTAATAGTCGCGCATGAGATTCCGGTAGGCGGCGGCCTGGATCGGCCCGGAGAGCCGGCCGGTTTCCGAGATGTCGATGGCCAGCAGCCGGTCGTTGAAGGCGGCCGGGTCGGTGGCCAGCGCGTAGGGCAGGCAATGGCCGTTCGGGTAGGCGCGGAGCCGCTCGCCCGGGGCGCCCAGGTCGAAGGCCGCCACCGGCAGGCCGGTGCGCAGGGCCAGGGTCAGCGCATACGCGTACGTCTCCGGCCAGATCGCCGGAAGCAGGACCAAATCGGCTGAAATCTGGTTCACGAGGTCGAGGAACTCGTCGTCGTCCCAGTGGCGGTCGGTCTCGGCGATCTGGAGAGCCGCGCGTGCCGGCCGGTCGAGGGTCGTGTCGTCGGTGGAGTAGCGTCCGGTCTCGGTGACGCCCGTGCGTTCCAGGCCGCCCGTGAGGGCCGGGTCGGAGAAGCCCACGATCGAGAACCGCAGCGGCAAGCCCCGGTCCTGCGCGTCCGTCGCCAGAGCCTGCAGGAACAGGCCGCCCTTCGTCGCGCTGATGGCGCCGAGCACCGCGACGCGCCGGACGCGTCCGGGCCGCTGCAGGGCGGTGTCGCGCACGGCGCGCTCCGGCTCCAGATGCGGCCGCACCGTGATCGCCAGGTCCGGGTACACGCCCCGGATCCGCGCCGCCGTGTCCGACGAGGGCGCAAACACCCGCGCCGCCCCGGCCAGGAAGGCCCCGAACGCCGCCCGCCGCTCGCCCGGATCCGGCTCCTCGAACCCCTCGGCATCCGCCGCCAGGCACGCCCGGCATTCGGCGACCGGCGCCAGGCCGCAATAGCGCCCGTCCGGCTGCACCAGGTGGTTGCGGTGGCAGACCGGCGAGTAGTCGTGCAGCGTCCAGGCATAGGGCCGGCCCGAGCCCGCCACCAGGTCCATCAGCGCCCCCGCCGCCGCCCAGCGCAGGCCCGCCAGCGAGTGCACGTGGATCAGGACCGGCGCCAGCGCGGCGATGAAGCCCGACAGCGCCTCGGCGTCGCGCGGCAGGTACAGGCTGCCGAGGTTGGGCAGGTACAGGAACGCGGCGCCGCGATACGCGACCCGGACCTCGAGGTTGCGGGTCCGGTCGATCTGCAGCAGCACCACCGCGAGGCCCTCGGCCCGGGCCTTGGCGATCATGTCGTCGATGTGCCGCTGGATGCCCCCGCCCCAGCTGTGGGTCACGTAGAGCAGCGCCCGGCCCGCGCAGTGCCGGGCCAGCCGGGCGAGGTCGAGGCGCGCCCGCCCGCCCCGGCCCGGATCGGCCTGGACGAACTGCCCGACCCGGGCCGGGTAGTCCGGATGCTTGGCCAGCAGCGCCGCCTGGCCCTGGTCGTACTCGCCGCCCTCATCCAGCCCGAACGAGATCTGGCCGGCATGGTAGACGTAGACGTCCTCGGCGAGCAGGTTGGTGAAGCCGGCCTTGCTGGCGCGCAGGCACCAGTCGTTCTCCTCGCCGTAGCCCTTGCCGAAGGCCTCGGCGTCGAGGGCGCCGACGGCGTCGAGCGCGTCGGCGCTCATGTACATGCAGAAGCCGACGCCGGTGGGCACGGGCACGGCGCGGCCGCGGTTGATCTGCGCGGCCAAGCGGTCGAGATCGGGCCGGTCGATCTCCAGCGGCATGGTGTTGTTGGCGTTGAAGCGCGGGTAGGAGCAGATCGTGGCGTTGTTGGACAGCGGCGTGACGCTGCCCACCCGCGGGCGGGCGGCGCCCGCGGGTTCGGCATCAGGCTCGGCGTCAGGCTCGGCATCAGGCTCGGCATGGGCGACGAGGCGGTCGAGCCAGTCGCCGAAGACCTGGGCGTCGGAGTTGAGCAGGACGACGGCGCGGCCCTGGCGGAGGCTGAGGGCGCGGTTGACCGAGCGGACGAAGCCGAGGTTCTGCGCGTTCTCGACGAGGTGGAACAGGCCCCTGCGGGCGAGCTCCGCGAGGTCGGCGGCGAGCTCCGGGTCGGGGGAGCGGTCGTTGACGGCCAGCAGGGTGAAGGGGGTTGTCTGCGGGGCCGCCAGGCAGGCGTGGAGGGCGCGCAGGGTCTCGCCGCGGCCCTTGTAGACGGGCACGATGACGACGACGCGGGCCTGGTCGATGGGCAGGGCTTGCGGCAGGCCGTCCCAGTCCTCGGGCGCGGGGGCGGTCATGGGCGGGGCGGTGCCCAGATCCTCCGGCGCGGCCATCAGCCCGGCCGCCCGGCCGGTCCGGACGTAGTGCAGGAACGGCGACTCCCCAGGACCGAACAGGTGACCGTAGGCCCGGCGGTAGAACCGGGTCACGAAGGCCGTGCTCGGATCGCGATCCTCTTCCTGTCCGTGCGACAGGAAGTGCATGGCGGGACCGTTCTCGAAGCCGCGCGTGTCGGGGTAGCGCTTCAGGTACCAGGGGGCGTCGAAATAGGGCTCGATCAGCCGCGCCTGCTCCATCAGCTCCGCATCCTCTTCGGGAGGCGGACTGCCGTAGCGCGGATCGAAAGCGGGCCCGGTGAGGTCGACGCCGCGCATCAGCGCCATGGCGAGGAAGTGGACGAAGGGCGCGAGACCCGTCGCCTCCACGTAGGGGTGATGCGCGCGGTACGCCCAGCCGTTGAAGTCGGGTCTCGGGTTCCGGCCCCTGCGCCAGCCGGTGTCGCAATAGTCGCGCACCGCGTCGGCATCCGCGGGCAGCCCGTAGCGCGCCCGGTAGAAGGCGTGGTCGACATGCCCCGCCACCAGCCGCGCCTGCAGGTCCAGCAGCGCCGCCCGCTCCACCGGCCCGGCCCCGATCGCCCCCAGCCAGCCCGTGTCCTCGACCGGCGCCCGCGCCGGACGCAAGCCGCAGACCCGCAGCAGCGCCGCCAGCGTCGAGCGCCCCGGGCCCGGATCGCGCAGCTCCCGCCAGCCGATGCCGGCAAAGTGCAGGTACGGCTCACGGCCACCCACATCCGGGTAGGTCGCCCGGTACCACGCCTCATCCACCGCCGGCACGTTCAGCCGCTCCGGCTCGGCGAACGGTTCCCGCCCGGCCAGACGCGTCTCGGCCACGTAGCGGAAGAACGGGTCGTCGCGCACCGCCCGGCTGCCGGCGCGCGCCTGCACGAAGCCGGCCGGGTCGAAGTCCGGACGCGGGCCGACGAGCCGCCGCCAGCCCTCCGCCACGTAGGCGCGCAGCAGCGCCGCGTCCGTGGCGCCGGCCAGGGCCTCCGCCTGCGCGGCGCTCAGGCCCCGCCGGTAATGGGCAGCGTCGAAATAGGGCGCGAGCGTCGCGACCCGCAGCGCCAGCGCCTCGGCGGCCTCCGGCCGGGCGGGGCCGCCGTGCAGGACGTAGTGCACGAGCGGGTTCTGGGTGGCGTAGGTGATCCCGCGGGTCAGGCAGTAGGCCAGGGTGTCGAACCGGGGCGACGGCTCGCGGCCCTCGCGCCAGCCCGAGGCCATGTAGTGGTCGACCGGATCGACGCCGGCGGCCGCGAGGTCGGGGTTGCCGGCGAGATAGAACGGCCCGTCCACGAGGCGGCGGGCGAGGCGCTGGGCCTCGGCCGTGTCGGGCTTCGGCAGGGCCGCGCCCGTGTCCGCGCCGCCGGCCGCACCGGCCCGGCGCTTGTGCGCCGCGAGGGCGTGCAGGAACGGGTTGATGCCGGCCCGGGCGAGATGGGGCCGGGCGGCGAGGTAGGCGGCGGAGGAGAAGTCGGGCCGCGGGTCGCGGCCCTCGCGCCAGCCCTGGACCAGGTAGTCGCGCACCGGATCGGCCGTGATCCCGTACCAGCTCGCGTAGAACGCCGCGTCGAAACACGGCGCCAGCGCCGCGATCTGCGCCTCCGCGGTGGCGAGATCGTTCGCGGCCGGGAGGCCGCCGCGCGCTGCGAGCCGGACCAGCGGGTTGCGGCTCGCGCGGACGGAGCCCGAACGCGCCCAGCGGTGGTACAGTCCGTAGAGCGTCCTCAAAGCACCGCTCTCGGCTTATCGGCCGATGCGCCCGGCATCGGGATCCGCGGCGCTCCGTCGATCATCGTCCCGCCGTGGCCGCCGTCGATCGATGCCGCACGACCGGTCCGTGCTGACGCGCCGTTCGCGCCGGCGGATATATCGGGACCTGAGGCTCGGATGAGCATGTGTTCGCGCAGGCTGGATTGATGGCCGGGCGCCGCGTCGGCCCGAGAGGCGCGGCGGCGGCCCATCGCCCTATCGGAACGCGCGCGCGGGGTAAACAACGCTGGTCCCGCCGACCGGGGCACGGAGTTCTGCGCGCGCAGACGCGCTCAGATGAGGTCCGAGCGCCAGGTCACGTTCTCCCGCACGATGCGCGCGGGATTTCCTGCGGCCACGCAATGGGGCGGCACGGTTCCGGTCACGACCGCATGGGCGCCGATGATCGCGTTGTCGCCGATGACGGAGCCCTTGAGGAGTGCAGCCTGGTTGGCGATCCAGACGTGGTTGCCGACGCGGACAGGCTTGGCTGGGTTCAGCCGTGCGCCGGAGTCCAGGCCGATCACCGAGTGGAAGTCGCTCGTCGTCATCCACACTCCGGAAGCGATCGAGCAATTCGTCCCGATCTCGATCGTTTCCGCCTCGATGAGATTGAGGTGGACCAGGCCGGTAAAGCCCGTCCGGTCGCCGATGCGGAGCACCGAGCCCGGACCGATATAGATGTTGGCCATCGAGAGACGGACATCCTCGCCGACATCGAACCGGCAATTCGACTCGATGACGATGTGCATATCCTTGTCCGAAACGCAGCCTCTTCCGATGCGGATATAATTGTTGCTGCCGTTTATGTATATCTTTCCGGCCTGGTTTTGCTGGTCGCGGACATCAATATCGATGACGTTATTTTCGCCTTTATCGAAAATGTTCAGCGACATACTGTTCTCTGTGGAGTTGACGTCTGCGACCCCGCGCGACGCGGCCTGTGCCGGCGACCGCAGGGCGGCGCGCCGACGCCGGGGAAGACGCCTCGTCTTCTGCCGTGGCCGCCACGGTATCGGAGCGCTGTGATTGGAAACCTTTTGCGTTCGACGCTACGCTAATGAGCCCGGATCCGGTAGGGGCGTTTCCGGATGTCTCTAGGCCATGTCGCGCCGTCGTCACAACGGAGGCCGTCGCCCACGGGGCCTGCCTCCCGACGGAGTGGCAACAGGTCGGCCGCGTGTTGACGTTCGAAGGGGCCTATGACGTATGGCCGGCTTTGCGCGATCTTGAGGACGAGGCCATCCCGTGGCTGAAGACAACACGCTGACAAAGGCCCTGGTCGACGTAAGGGCGCGCCGAGCGGCCCTGCAGGGCGATTACGATCGGATCGCGGCGGAGTTGACGAAGCTCCGTGCGGCAGAGGCTGCGCTGACCGCGATCGTCGAGGGCGTTCCGCTCGAGGCGACAGGTCATCTCCGGTCAACGGAGGCCCCGCGGGCAAGCGCCGGCGATCGCGCTGCGCCGCAGCAGGGCGGACGGCGCGGCGCCCGCGGTCCGCGGGCGAACTCGGCCAAGGGTCGATTGAAGGTGCTGCTCGGCAATGCGGGTCCGCAGGGCCTGTCGCATGCCGAGATTGCCGAACGGCTCGCCGACGTCGCGCCCAACACCCTCAACACCTATCTGAGCATGATGGTGACGGGGGGCGAAGCGGTCCGGAAGGGTGACTTCTTCACCGCCGCACCGGACTCGGGCCTGGATTCCGATGAGGCCGCCGATGAGGCAGATCCGGACGGGGACAGCTCTGCCGATGACGAGCCTCACCGCGACGCTGCGGCCGAGTGAGCGAGGCCGCTCGTCCCGCGGCGGCCGTCATGCGGGTCAGGACGTCGCCGACATCTGCCGTATGATCGGCAGCATCAGCGCGCCGGGGGAAGCGGCCGGGACGGGAAAGATCGTGGCCGTCTGATCCGTCCGCACCCGCGGCAACCGCTCGATCACGGTCCGCAGGTTCGGGATCGTCCGCGCCATCGTCGCCGCGAGGGTTTCGCCCGCACTTTTCGCCATGACGTATTCGAGCGTGTCGCGGGGCGCCTCGTCGATGGCGGTGGTCGAGGGATAGAAGGCCGCCAGCGCATCCCCGCGTCCGAGGCAGAACAGGCTCAATTCGTAGAAGGCGTAATTGTAGACGCGCATCATCTCCTCGAAGCAGACCGGCTCGAACGGCGCGCGCTTCTGGCGGAAGATGCGGGGCGTCGCGAAATGGTAGAGCTGAGACGGGCTCATCGCGAGCGCATCGAGCTGCGCGGCGACCGGACCTGCGGCGTCGTAGCGGAGGATCTGGCAGCGGCCGCCGCCGTCCCGGATCTCCCGGGCGACCGCCTCCGCCTCGTCGGCGCCCGACGCGTAGGTGATGCAGACCGCACCGCCCCCCGCGGCGATCAGCTTGGCCGTCGCCGCGCCCAGGCCCCGCGAACCGCCGATGACGAGGGCGGCGACGTCGGAGAACGCGCGCGGCTGCACCAGCGCGGCGATGTCCTGCAGGCTCTCCTGTCGGACCGGGCGCGGACGGACGAAGCCCTCGACCCGCGCGGTGAGGCCCGGCCCCTTCGCCTCGAGGGTCACCGATTGCAGCATCGGCTGGAACCGCTTGACCGCGTAGGCCAGGCTCGATCCGTGAGCCGCGTCCGTGAACGTCACGTCGATCTTCGAGAGGATCGAATGGAGCCCGGGCACGAACATGCCGACGAGGGTCGAGAGGCCGCCCAGCCCCGCGACGCGGGCGGGGCCGACGGCCTGCGCGAGCCGCGGCGCCAGCGCGGCGACCGCCGCGGGATCGGGAAGCCGGAACGTGCCCGCCCGACTGGCGATCGTCGCCGGATCGATCACGTCCGGCGCGTCCGGGATCTCGGTCGGGCTTGCGTCAAGCGTCTCGGCCGGTGCCCGCTCGGACGCGAATGTCCCCTGGATCGTGAGCGTACGGACGCCGTCCACCGACACCGACAGGCGCATCTGCCGTGCATCCGCGTCGTGGACCGTGACCTCGGCCCGATCGCCGACCAGCACGAAGCGCTCGAACCGCATCTGCAGCGTCGCGAGCCGCGCGAGCGGATGCTTGTCCGCGCAGGCATCGAGGGCCCAGAGGGCGGCATGAACGCCGTGAACGGCCCGGTCGCCGGCGAGCGTCCGGCGGGCCACGCGCGCATCCATGTGCATCGGATTCACGTCGCCGGTGGCCCGCGCGAAGGCGATCTGATGCGCTTCGGTCCAGACCCGCGTCATCGCGGGGGGATCGTCCGACCCGGGTTCGTTCATCGGGAAGCTCCTCATCTGCGGCCTCGGCCCCGACGGGGCCGCGACCGAGCGCCCGCATGCAGCACGGGGGCTCCGGCGCGAACCGCTTCGCCCCTTGCTTTATGACAGGGGATCTCGCAAGAGGGCGGCGCTCGCACGCACGGGAAGGGGCCGGTCGACCGCCGGAGGGCAGGCATCCACCGGGACGCCGCAGGGACCGGTATCGAGGATGACCACGGCTCGCGCCCTGTCGATCGGCTTCGTCGGAAACGTCGTCACCAACCCGTTCGGGAAAGTGTCCGGCCGCCTCGGGGACCTCGCGGACGCGACCTGCGCGCATTTCCCCATCGGGCAGATCGAGCAGGTCCTGGCGGGGCCGGCCTCCGTCGACGTCCTGATCGTACATCTCGACCACCGCTGGTTCTTCGACGTCGCCCCGGACGCGGGCGCGGTCGCCCGCGCGCGCGCGCTCGCCGCGCTGGTCTCGGCCCGGCTCGGGCGCGGCCCCGGCACCATCATCCTCAACACGGTGCCGTTCGTGCCGGTCTCGTCGGTGGAGAGCGATCTCCACGATCAGCTCGAGGCCCTGGCCGGCGTGAATGCGGTGCTGTTCGACCTCGCCCGGTCGCAGGAACGGGTCAGCGTCGTCGACGCGGCCGGCGCCCTCGCGATCCTCGGCTTCGCCAACGCGTTCCGCGAGCGGAACCGCCTCCTCTACCAGATGCCCTACGCCCCGGCCGCCGTGGACGCGCTGGTCGAGCGCTACGCGGACGCCGTCGCGGTCCGGCTGCGGGCGCGCCGGAAGGTGGTGGTGGTCGATGCCGACAACACGCTCTGGGGCGGCGTCGTGGGCGAGGACGGCGTGGAGAATCTCGAGGTCGACACCGACTATCCGGGGATCGTCCACACGCAGCTCCAGCGCCAGCTGCTGCGCCTGAAGAGCCTGGGCATCCTGCTCTGCGCGGTGACCAAGAACAACGACGAGGATTTCCGCTCGGTCTTCGCGCAGCGCGCGATGCCGCTGCGCCTCGACGACCTCGTGGCCTACCGCAGCAACTGGTCGGAGAAGAGCGACAACATCCGCGACCTTGCCGAGACGCTCAATCTCGGCCTCGACAGCTTCGTCTTCCTCGACGACAACCCCTTCGAGATCGAGGAGGTCCGGGCGCGGCTGCCCGGCGTCGAGTGCCACCTGTTCGACCGGACGCGTCCGGAACTGGCCCTCGCGCTCCTCGACGGGATCGCGTCCCTGCGGGCCCGGAACGTCACCGCCGAGGATCTGGCCAAGACCGAGCAGTACCGGGGCGAGGCGCAGCGGCAGGAGCTGCAGCGCTCGGCCGCCTCGATGGAGGACTACCTCGCCTCCCTCGACATCCGCGTGCACATGGCCCGCAACAATCCGGGCTCCCTGCGGCGGGTCACGCAGCTGATCAACAAGACCAACCAGTTCAACCTCACCACACGGCGCTACACCGAGGACGAGGTTGCCTCCGCGATGCGCGCGGGCAGCGTCTACGCGGCCCGGGTGGTCGACCGGTTCGGCGACATGGGGGTCGTCGGTGTCGCCATCGTCCGGGACGGCGCACTGGAGACCTTCCTGATGAGCTGCCGGGCGCTCGGGCGCCGCATTGAGAGCCAAGTCCTGCGCTACATCTGCCAGCAGGAGGCCGATCCGGCGCTGCGGGCCCACTACCGCCCGAGCCCGAAGAACCGCATGGTCGAGACCTTCCTGGACGAGAACGGGTTCGCGCTCATCGGCTCTGGCCCCGAGGGCAAGGACTATCGACTGACCCGAGGACCGGATGACACCGCCTACATCCACATCGTCGCGGAGTGAGAGCGCCGCCGCCGCGGCCCGCGCTACCCTGGATCGCCTCGTCGACACGTGGGGCCGCCCGGAGCTGGGCGCCCTCAGACCCGAGGACGACCTGTTCGACAAGATCGATTCCTTCGCGGTGGTCGAATTGCTCCTCGAGACCGAGTCCGAGGTCGAGAAGGCCGTGGGCCGCTACGTCCCGCTGGCCGATGAGAGCATCCTCGACAGCACGCATTCGCCGCTGCGCCGGATCCAGAGCTGGTTCGACTACGTGGCGGAAGCCGTGAACCGTGGCTGAGCTCCGGTTCCGGAACGCGGGCCTCGCCGGCCTCGTCACCACGGTCGGCGGCCGGGCGCTGGCCTTCGACGCGGAGGCGGCGGATCTCGGCATGGCGCCGGACGAGGCCGAGCGGCTCAAGCGCGCCATGGGGTTCAGCACGCGCCACGTCGTCGTGCGCGCGGATACGACGACGGCCGACCTGTGCCTGCATTCCGCCCGGCACCTCCTCGACGGCCTCGGCCTGCGGCCGGAGGATCTCGACGGGCTGATCCTGGTCACCCAGACGCCGGATTACAGCTCGCCCTCGACGGCGATCGGCCTGCAGCACCGGCTCGGCATGCGCACCGACACGCTCTGCTTCGACATGCGGCTGGGCTGCAGCGGCTTCGTGTACGGCCTCTCGGTCGCCTACAGCGTGGTCGAATCCGGGCTGAAGCGGATCCTGCTCTGCGTCGGCGACGTGGCGAGCCGGATGGTCGCCAAGGACGACCGGGCCATCACCCCCATCATGGGCGATGCCGGCGCCGCCGTGCTGATCGAGCGGCGCGAGACCGAGAGCGTGTTCCAGCTCCACAGCGACGGGTCCGGCGAGAAGGCTCTGTTCATCCCGCATAGCGGCCTGCGCGCAGATGCCGAGGATCGCGACAAGCCCGCCTCCATGCAGATGGACGGCGCGCAGGTGTTCAACTTCACGCTGAAGCGCGTGCCGTCCCTGATCACCGACATCCTGGCGGCCGCTGACCTGCGGCCGGAGGAGCCGGATTTCTACGTTCTGCACCAGCCGAACAAGTATATCCTGAAGAACCTGCAGCGCCGCCTGGGCCTCGACGACGGCAAGCTTCCCTCAGGCACGCAATCCGTCTACGGGAACCAGAACTCGGCCTCGATCCCGGGCACGATCTCGGGTTTCCTGGCGGAGGATTTCTCACACCGGCCGTTGCGCGCGGTGCTGGCCGGATTCGGCGTGGGTCTGAGCTGGGGTGCGTGCGCGATCACCACCGACCGGCTCTACGCACCGCCCGTCCTGAAATTCGAGGAGACCGCGTGATGACCGAGTCTGGGTTCCTGGACGAGCTCGGCGCGATCCTGGATCAGCCGGGGCCGCTCGCGCGCGGCCAGAAGCTCGGCGAGATCGAGACCTTCGACTCTCTCGGCATCCTCAACATCATGGCGCTGTTCGACACGCTGGGTCTCGAGGTCGAGCCGTCGCGGATCGCGGAGGCCGGGACGACCGACGATCTCCTCGGCATCGCCGGCACGAAACTGCAAGCCTGAGGCCCGGACCATGGCGGAGGCCGAGGGGCATATCCTGGTCGTCGGAGCGAGCAGCGGCATCGGGCGGTCGGTGGCCGAGCATTTCGCCAAGCAGGGGGCGGTCACCGCCCTCGCCCGTCGGACGGACCGCTTGGCCGAACTCGCGGCGGCCGGGATCGCCACCATCGCGGCGGACGTGACCGATCTCGCGGCGATCGGCGGCGTGCTGCAGGCGGCCGTCGCCGCGCGTGGACCGCTCACGGGCCTCGTCTACTGCGCCGGCGTCCAGGTCATCAAGCCGATGCGCAGCCTCGGCGTGGACGAGGTCGAGCGGCTCTACAAGACCAACCTCGTCGCCCCGACCGTGTTCGCTGCCGGCTTCGGCAGCGCCCGGATCTCGACCCGCGACGCCGTGTTCTGCGCCGTGTCGTCGGTGGCCGCCCAGCGCCCGGAGCCGGCCATCGTCCCCTACTCCGCCTCCAAGGCGGGGCTCGACGCGCTGATCCGGGGGCTGGCCCGCGAACTCGCCCCCCGGCGGGCGGTCGCCGTCGCACCAGGCTGGCTCGACACGGAGATGACCCAGGCGCATGCGCGCATGTACGGCGCGGAGTTCAAGGAGGCGCTGGAGAAGCGCAGCCCCGCCGGCGCCGCGACCGTCGAGGCGGTGGTCGATGCCATCGCGTTCCTGATGTCGCCCCAGGCTCGGCATGTGACCGGCGAGATCCTGCGGGTCGACGGCGGGGCGACGCTATGACGGACAGAGCTCAGTGACGAGCGCGACCAAGCGCCTGGCGCTGATCGGCGGCGGTGGCTTCTCCAAGGAGATCGCCGAAGTCGCGCAGATGCGCGGCTACACCGTGGAGGCGACCTACTCCAGCCAGCCGACCGCCCAGGTCGGCACCTACAGGGGCTACCTCGACGAATTGCTGGCCGATCGCGCGGAGTTCGACGGTGTGGCCCTCGCCGTTGGCGGCGTGAGCCGGGCCGCGATCCAGGCGCGTGCCGAGATCATCGCCTGGCTCGACCGGCATGCCCTGCCCTGCCCGCCCCTGGTGTCGCCGCATGCGATTGTCAGCCAGGGCGTCGCGCTCGGCGCGGGTGCGTTCGTCGCGCATGGGGTGATCGTCAACGTCGATGCCCGGTTGGGCCGGTTCTGCGTCGTCAACACCGGCGCGATCATCGGCCACGACGCGGCGATCGGCGACAACACGACGATCTCGCCCGCGGCCTTCATCGGCGGCCGCTGCGCGATCGGTGCGGACGGCCTGGTCGGTCCCCTCGCCAAAGTGCTCCAGGGTCTGAAGATCGGCGAGCGGGCCATGATCGGCATGGGCTGCACGGTGCTGCGCGCCTTGCCCGACGACGCCGCGGTCTGGCCTAGGCCGGACAACCCGGTCTTCGCAGGGGATCGGCGCCCTGTCGAGTGAACCCGGCTGAGCTGCCTTGGCGGCTGTCCGGTGGGCATCCATCTTGAGGAGGACTGGACACAGCCGGGACGGATTGCGGGATCGCGTGCCGTCGGACCGAAAGCGGTGGTTCGGCTGAGGCGAGGACCGCTCCCGACGACGGCGCGTGCGGCGGGTGTGTTCGAGCCTTTGGGCGGGATGTGCTATCAGCCCCCGTCGCCCTCTGCGGGCAGCCGGGCTGGTCACCATGCGCTCACTGTTGCTCGCCGTCTCGTTCCTGCTGCTGCCCGCCCCTGCGTCAGCCCTCTGCCGCTGCACGTGCATCCAGGGCACGATGCAGCCGATCTGCCAGCCGACCGACGTGATGATACCGATCTGTCAAGGTCTGTGTGAGACCGAGATCCGGCCCGATCGCGTTATCGTTCCCCTCGCGGGCGGCAAGCCGGCCTCTGAACCTGTCCAGGCGTTCTGACCTTGCCCCCTGGATTGCCCTCGATCTGAAGCTAGGGTCCGTCGATCAGGAGACGGACGATGAAGAAGAGCCGGTTCAGTGAAGAGCAGATTATCGGCATCCTGAAGGAGCAGCAGGCTGGCCTGCCGGTCGCCGATATCTGTCGCCGCCACGGCATCAGCGACGCGACGTTCTACACATGGCGTTCGCGCTACGGTGGCATGGAGGTCTCGGATGCGCGGCGTCTGAAGGCGCTCGATGAGGAGAACCGCAAGCTCAAGAAGCTCCTGGCCGAGGCGATGCTCGACGTGGCCACGCTGCGCGAGGCACTGGGAAAAAACTTCTAACGCCTGGAGCACGGAGAACAGCCGTGAGCTGGGCCATCGAGGAGAAGGGCTATTCGCAGCGTCGCGCCTGTGGGCTGATCGGCCTGGAGCCGAAGACATACCGCTACGCCCCGACCCGTGATGATGATGCGGCCGTGCGGGTACGCCTGCGCAGCCTGGCCGGCGAGCGTCGTCGCTTTGGCTATCGGCGCCTGCTTATCCTGCTGCGGCGGGAGGGCCTTAAGCTGAATCACAAGAAGCTGTTCCGGCTCTACCGGGAGGAGCGGCTGTCGGTGCGCAGGCGGGGTGGGCGCAAACGAGCCCTAGGGACGCGGGCACCGGCCGCCGTGCCGCAGGAGCCGAACCAGCGCTGGAGCCTCGACTTCGTCTCCGACACGCTCGACGACGGACGGCGCTTCCGCATCCTCGTCGTGGTCGACGACTGCACGCGGGAGTGCCTGGCGCTCGTGGTCGACACGTCGCTGTCCGGCCAGCGGGTCGCGCGCGAACTCGACCGGATCATCGCGGATCGGGGCAAGCCGGTTATGATCGTCTCGGACAACGGCACCGAGCTGACCTCGCACGCCATTCTTCGCTGGCAGGAGGAGCGTGCGGTCGCGTGGCACTACATCGCTCCCGGCAAGCCGCAGCAGAACGGCTTCGTTGAAAGCTTGAACGGGCGCTTGCGCGACGAGTGCTTGAACGAGCATCTCTTCCGGAGCCTGTCGGCGGCTCGGACCATCATCGAGGCGTGGCGGGTGGACTACAACACCTGCCGCCCTCACACGAACCTCGGCGGACTCACCCCGAACGCGTTTGCAACCCGGTCCAAACAGGACCAGAACCAGAACGGACTCTGGTTATGAACGGGGGCAAACAGGGGGCAAGGTCACAGCCTTTCCCGATTGCCCGACGAGGTGCTGTGTTGGATCGGAAGCAGCCGTTCGAGGGTGCCCTGTCTAGGCATCCTGTGGCTCCGAGCGTTGGGCGAAGTACCAGCGACTAATCATCGGTCTCGCCGCCACGAGCACGGTCCGCGAACACCAGTTCGAAGCCCGACTGGTCCGCCCAACCGAGAGGCCAGTGCAACCGGTTTCACTGGGACTGCGCATAGGTCGACCCATCGGCCGGGGTTGATCTCTGCTACACCGGACTGCTACACCGTGAGGGTAGGGACCTTCTCTAAGTCATTGATTTCACAGGCGCTGGCAAGCTCGGACGATTGTCCCGCTCTCTCCGCCATTTGACCCGCAAAAACCGTTATTTAACAACGAGTTAGCGGTTTTCATCTCGGTCCTACCGACAATAAAACCCACAATCCGCCCGCACCGGATGCGCGAGCGGCGTTCGTGAGGGCATCAAATGAAGGCGACAGCCTGCCGCGACAGTCGTGGATTTGACGTATCGACCTCGGTTGATCTCCACGCCCGCTGCCTGGTGATCCCCTCATGCCATTAGCGCGGGCGTGGATGTGACCTCTTCGATCAAGCAAAGCGCGGCCCACCAGATTAGAATGTGTGGGTCGGGGTAAACCGATCCCCCGGCCATCCACGCCTGCGGGGATTACCATGGCCCCCCAGGGCAATCTGTCAGCGGGCGTGGGTGCCTTCGCCAGCTTGGCGAACCCTCGACTGATCAAGTGGCCAACTTGACCACTTGAACCGACGCAAGCGCCAACGTTGCGGTTGCGTCCGTTGCAGGCGCAAAGTTTGCGGCTGCATCCTCTGATGTGGTCAACATGGCCACTCGCGTGAGTCGCCAACTTGGCGAGATACGTGACCGCCAAGTTGGCGCTGACGTTGGCGAAAAGTTTGCGGCAACGTCTCACCGCATCGCCGCCAGTGACGGCAGGTCCGCCCGAGCTGCCAGAGCTTCGGCCAGACGCACCCGCTGCCGCGACCGCTCGAAGGCCTGACCACCATCAAGGTAGAGGCGTTCGGACCGGGCGAGGTCGAAGCGGGCGAGCCGGAGCATTCGGACCGCAAGGAAGGCGTAGATCACGCGCATAGCGTCATCTCCCTGCCTGCTCATCGTCGGCCGCCAGCGCGTCGGCGAACTGGCAACGCAGTTCGTGGCCGATGTCGAGTAGCGGACCGCTCAGCGCGTTGAGCGCCTCGGCCTCGATCTCGCCGTCGCGTTCACCGAGGTACATCAGCAACCGGCCGATGCGCTCGACGGTGCGGATGTTGGTTTCCATCGCGAGGATGGCGGCGCGCATTGGGCTGCTCATAGGCCGCTTCCTTTCCACTCGCACCCGACAGTGCTCAGCACGAGCGCAGCGCGCGACAAGGCCGAACCCTCGTTGTTGCCGTGGAACCGCGCACCGCCGTTCGCCACCGGCACGTAGTCGCAGGGCCGGTCAACACCCTTCACTTGCATCAGGAACGGCATGTTCCAGCGAACGGGAGGGTCCATGTTGCCATGACGCTCCCACTGTAGGTGGCGGCGCTCGTACTCCAGCCACGCATCGTAGCTGTCGAGCAACTCGTGGGTGACGGGCTCGGCGACCGCGGAAGGGGCGCCGATCAGGGTCACACTGCCGCCGATCAGCGGGAGCGTGGTGAGGCCGCGCAGGAAACCGCGGCGGTTCGAAGAGCCGCTCATGCCGACCTGCCGAAGCTGCTGAGACCGCCACCAGCGCCATGATGAAGCTCTTGCCGGCTCTGCGCCCGCAGACCAGCCACGCCTCGCTGTAGGCTGCCGTAGGGATCGTCTGGCGAGACGTACAGGCCCGGCAGACCTCAGCCTCTGCATCGGAGAGCGGCAGGCCGAACAGGGCGCCGAGGAACGCCCGCCACGCCGTCCAAGTGTCGTTGTCCTTGAACCAGGACTTGAACAGCTTCGAGTCGGTAGTCGCTTCGAGCAGGTTCAGGTCGTGTCCCTGATGGTGGTGTAGCTCGGCGGTAGCGAAGAGGCCCGTCCGCGCGCCTTCCACAGGGCTGTGGCGGGCGGGGCTCCTCGCGGGGTGGTCATCGGCGGTTGCCGGGTAGGGTCGGGTTGCGAGCGCCAACCCCGAACCCGAGAGACCCCCGATGACCGACGAGATGATGGCCCTGCGCGGGCTGATGGAGAAGAGCGCCGACACCGATCTGCTGCGCGAGATGATCGGCTTTGCGGCCGAACGCCTGATGGAACTGGAGGTGGGCGGCCTGACCGGGGCCGCCCATGGCGAGAAGAGCGCAGAGCGGTTGGTCCAGCGCAACGGCTACCGTGACCGGGATTGGCAGACGCGGGCCGGCACGGTGGAGTTGCGCATTCCGAAGCTGCGCAAGGGCAGCTACTTTCCGGGCTTCCTGGAGCCGCGCCGCATGGCCGAGAAGGCGCTCACGGCTGTGATCCAGGAGGCCTACATCCAGGGCATCTCAACCCGCTCGGTCGATGACCTCGTCCAGGCGATGGGCGGCACAGGCGTGTCGAAGAGCCAGGTCAGCCGGCTCTGCCAGGAGATCGACGAGCGGGTCGGCGCGTTCCTCGATCGGCCGCTCGAGGGCGAGTGGCCGTATCTCTGGATCGATGCGACTTACGTGAAGGTGCGCCAGGACGGCCGCATCGTCTCTGTCGCCGTGATCGTGGCGGTGGGCGTGAACACCGACGGCCGGCGCGAGGTGCTGGGCATGGATGTCGGTCCCTCCGAGGCCGAGACGTTCTGGACGGACTTTCTCCGCAAGCTGGCGCGCCGGGGGCTGCGCGGGGTCAAACTGGTGATCTCGGACGCCCACGAGGGCATCAAGGCGTCGGTGGCCAAGGTGATGAACGCGACCTGGCAGCGTTGCCGCGTCCACTTCATGCGCAACGTTCTCGCCCATGCCGGACGCAGCGGGCGGCGTGTCGTGTCCGCCTTCATCGCCACGGCATTTGCCCAGGATGACGCCGAGGCGGCCCGTCAGCAGTGGCGGCGCGTGGCTGATCAGCTCCGGCCGAAGGTCCCCAAGCTCGCCGCCCTGATGGACGAGGCCGAGCCGGACGTGCTGGCCTACATGGGCTTCCCCACTCAGCATCGGGTCAAGCTGCACTCCACGAACCCGCTGGAACGCCTCAACGGTGAGATCAAACGCCGGACCGAGGTGGTCGGCATCTTCCCCAACGAGGCGGCCATCACCCGCCTCGTGGGCGCGATCCTGCTGGAACAGAACGACGAGTGGGCCGTCCAGCGCTCCCGCTACATCACCCTGGAAAGCATCGCCCCGATCGGCGATGATCCCCTCGTCAGCCTGCCCACCCTGGCAGCCTGATCAATCCGGCCCAAACCGGTGATCGTGGTGGCCACGCCGAAGCTACACCACGCCAGGGGACACAACCCAGGTTCATGCCGCGCGACCCTCGATGTAGCTGGACAGGTCGGGCGTGATATCCTTCGGGCGACGCCGCAGGCCGATGGCCTCAAGCAACCGACGCAGATTTCCGCTGGTCCGTGAGTAGAGATCCAGAGCGTCGGGATCGGCCTCGCCGTCCGTGGCGAAGCGCTCCTCCATCCGCTCCAGCTCGACGGTCAGCGTCGCGATCCGGCGGACGATGCTCTTCTCTGCCTCAGACGCGACATCAAGGCCGCCAAGGTCATTCAAGTGCAGGTTGGCGACATCCCGCATCCGCCGCGCCCATAGCGTTCTGCCGTCCACGCCGGGCATGAGGCGGCTGCCGTTGGTAACCCTGCTCCGTGCCTGAGCCTTCATATCGCTGCGCTTCGGTTAGACGCGGACTATCAGACCGCTTCTTTTGATAGATGATATCTATCGTTTGCGCAAAGTTCCTTCGGCGGCGCCTACTGTGCTGAGGTCTGCCGCTTGCATCGACTGGCCACGAACGGGGATCGGACGTGAAGCCAGCCTACACAATCCGATATATCGTGGACGGTAAGGCGAAGAAGCTGCCGTGCACCTCGGCATGGATAGCCTACGAGCAGCACAATCGCTTGGTCCGACAGGGCCGGAAGGTTCGGATCTTGAACCGTGCTGGGGAGCCGGTGACCATTGGCCAGTTGGAAGCCGCAGCACAGGCTGAGACCGGTGCGGCAGTGACTAGGACGGATGTAGCGCGGCGATCTGGATGAGATGTCAGCGACAATCAGGATGAGTGACCGGTGTCGCGGCGGGTTGATGATGAGCGGGTCGATCGACCGGCGCAAGGTGGCGTCGGGTCAGGTTCGTGTCGCGGAGCGTCACGCATCGGCAGTTTTGATTGTCGCGCGAGTTGGCGGTCGACCAGGACCGCGTTTCCGATCCAGGGCCGTGCGACGCCGGTAGCTCTCGACGTTCATCTCGAAGATGGTGGCATGGTGCACCAGCCGGTCGACGGCAGCGAGCGTCATGGCCGGATCGGGGAAGATCCGACCCCACTCGCCGAAGGGCTGGTTGGCGGTGATCATCAGGGAGCGGCGCTCGTAGCGGGCGCTGATCAGCTCGAACAGCACGCTCGTTTCGGCTTGGTCCTTGGTGACGTAGGCGAGGTCGTCGAGGATCAGCAGGTCGAAGCGGTCGAGCCGGCCGATGGCCGCCTCCAGGCCGAGGTCGCGCCGGGCGACCTGCAGCTTCTGGACGAGGTCGGTGGTGCGGGTGAACAGCACCTTGAAGCCGGCCTCGACGAGAGCGAGCCCGATCGCGGCGGCGAGATGGCTCTTCCCACCGCCAGGTGGACCGAACAGGAGCAGGTTGGCCCCCTGCGCCAGCCAAGCGTCGCCGGCGGCGACCGCCATGACCTGAGCCTTCGAGAGCATCGGCACGGCGGCGAAGTCGAAGCCATCGAGCGTCTTGCCGGGTGGCAGGCGCGCCTCGGCGAGATGACGCTCGATGCGTCGTCTGTCGCGCTCGGCCAACTCGTGCTCGGCCAGCGCCGCGAGGAAGCGGGCGGCAGGCCAGCCCTCCTTGTCGGCCTGTTCGGCAAAGCGGGGCCAGACGGTCTTGATGGTCGGCAGGCGCAGCTCACCGAGCATGATCCCGAGCCGGGCGGTGTCGACCGCGGTGGTGGTGCGGGCCAGGGCCTTCATGCCGCCCCTCCCGTCGTGACGCCGTCGAGGAGGCTCTCGTAGCTCGCCAGCGAGCCGAGGGCGACGTTGACGTGAGGGATGGTAGCCGGATCGGGTGCGAAGCGGGCACGCAGGACGGCTAGATCGGGCAGGCGCTTGGCGGCCAGTTCGACGGCCAGGCATTCGGCGAGTTCGGCCTCGCAGCCGCGGTCATGGGCCAGCGCAAGTAAATCGACGGCGATGCGGCAGGCCTGCCGTTCCGGAAGCGCGGCGCGCAGGGACTCAAAGGCGTGCCGGTAGGGTGCCCGCGGGAAGAGCCGGTCGCGGTAGACGAGGTTGAGCAGCGCCATCGGCTTGCGCCGGAGGGCGTGGATGACGTGGTGGTAGTCGACGACCTGATCGTGCCGTCCGTCCGGATGAGCCCGCCCCCGCGGCAGGGTGAAGAGGTGGGATCCGCCGACGAAGACGTCGAGGCGGTCGTCGTAGAGGCGCACGCGCAGGGTGTGGCCGATCAGGCGCGAGGGCACGGTGTAGAACACCTTGCGCAGGCGGAACCCGCCGGCCGAGGAGACGCGCACGCTGACCTGCTCGTAGTCGCACGAGCGCCGCTCGGGCAGCCGCGCCAGGACAGCCCGCTCGCTGTCGATGCGCTTAGCTTGGCGGGCGTTGCGGCGTCCGACGAGCTCGTCGACGAAGGTGCGGTAGGCGGTCAGGTCGGGGAAGTTGGTGCTGGTGCGCAGCAGGAGCGCATCGGCGAGGGCCCGCTTGAGGTGGCCGTGCGGGCCCTCCACCGAACCGTTCTCGTGGGCGAGGCCGGCGTTGTTGCGGGTGGGCGTCATGCCGTAGTGGGCGCACAGGGCCTCGTAGCGGCGGGTGAGATCCTCCTGGGCGGCCTCGTCGAGGTTGCGGAAGGCGGCCGAGAGGCTGTCGGTGCGGTGCTCGCGCGGCACGCCGCCGAGAGACCAGAGGGCATTCTGCAGCCCTTCGGCGAGCGCCACGAAGCTCTCGCCGCCGAGCACGACGTGGGCGTGCTCGAAGCCGGAGTAGGCGAGCCGGAAGTGGTAGAGCCGATGGTCGAGGCGCAGCCCAGCGATGCTGACGCCGAGATCGGCCATGTCGGTAAAGTCCGACAGTCCCATCCGCCCGGGCTCGTGGGTCTGACGAAAGATGACGTCCTGGTCGGCTCCGTGCACGGCGCGCCAAGCCCGGATACGCCGCTCCAGTGTCCGTCGGACCCCTTCACCGAGATCGGGATGACGGCGCAGGATCTCCTCGAAGACGGCCACCGGCCTCAGGCCGGGCGCGGCTTCGAGCAATGGCACGATCTCGGCCTCGAACACCTCGGCGAGGGGATCGGGCCGACGCCGTCCGCGCGGGGTCTTCTTAGCCGAGGGCAGACGCGGATCGGCGGCAATGCGATGGCCGGTGGCGGGACTGAAGGCGGCCTTGGCGGCGGCCGCAGCGACGCTGTCGCTCTGACGGAACTGCATGAAGAGCCTCATCTGGTGATCGGTCACGTGGCGGCCGGGCACGGGCAGGCTCCTCAAACTGAGGACGACCCGCAGCTGGCCCGGTGGCCGCGATCACCAGACGACGTGCCCCTGAAGGTCACGCCGACGCCGATCCGATGCCTCCGGTCGGGCTCTGCCCTCCTTGCGTCATCAGATCGGCGGTTCCTCTCATCTTGATTGACGCGCTGGTCTCATCCTGATTGCCGCGCTGCAAGGACGGAGGAACCGGGCGGATTGCCAATCAGCGCCAGGAACCTGCTGATGGGCTCCTAAAGGCTGTCCTTGAGCCGCCGATCGCGTGCTTACCGGGTCTCAACTGCGCGACAGCCTGACGCAATTTGTTACATATGTAGCTTTCCCAGCGTCGGTCACTCGGATCAATTGAGTGCGTCGGTGACCCGCAAGTTCTAGTAGTACCGTCCGGTACTGCAGCGAAACTTGAGAATTCACCGCTTGCGAGGGGCGCATCATGAACATGGAAGACGTTCCGATCTGGATGAAACGTTATATAAAACGGCGGATGGCTAGAGATGCCGAGCGAAAAGACAACGTTTCTGGGCTTTCGAGTAGCAGCTCAGCAAACCAAGGCCACGAATTCCGGTCAACACTTCCGAGTAACATTGTATTGTTTCCGGGAGCGCTGCGCCTGAGAATTCAACACATCAAATAGACATGACCAAAGCACATTGGCCGGCGCAGATGAAAGTCAATCTCTGCGCCGCCTAGTCGCGCAGTGGCGAACAAGCCGCAAACCCATTGCCCCCCTAGCTGAGCTGAGCAGGCAGCCGCGCCAGCACCCGCTGAACCTGCACGGCCTGCCACTGGCCCTTGCCGGTGGAGGTCTCGATCCCGCGCTCGTTCAGAGCGATAGTTCATCTCCGAATAACAGTCCGCCCCTCACCGCGCGGATGTGCTATTGACGGTATCAGCCTCGCATCTACTGCCAAGCTGTAGGAGGGCCACTCCATGCGGCTTAATATTGGTCAAAAGGGCGATTGGCTCGTTGATCCCCGCGATTTGTCCTCGCGCCTCGGTGTGAACCCAACAGAACTGAAGCGCCTGAACCGAACAGGCCGCCTCGACTCGCGAATAGCGTCTGGACATGGCGAGGACGAAGACCGAACTCTCATCACAATCCGCCTAGCTGAGCGAGGCTGGCGAGGCATCTTCGACCGCGCCGGTACGCTCGTTCGCGAAGAGATGTGGTAATCCGCGCGAACAGTTTGTCAGTCTATTCTGAAGATTGCCGCTCTGGCACGCTGTATGCCCAGCCGGGAGGTGTCGTGGAATACGCCTATATGATCCGCGCGATCCGCAGCGACGAGACCGTGCGGTTGCCCTGCGCCTCAGCATGGATAGCCCGGGAGAGATGCCATCTCTTCGAACAGCAAGACTGGGGCGTAGCCGTCTTCGACCTCAAGGGTGCTTTCGTGACGGGCGCGCGGTTGGAAGCCCTGGCGCAAGCTGAGTTCGATGCTGCAGTGAGGGGCGTGGAGCCCTGATTGCTGATCAGGCGTCGAGCCGCTCCAGCAACCGCGTGACCTGCGTGGTGCCCCACGTGTAGCTACCGCGAGGGGTCTCGATCCCGCGCTCCGTCAAGGCCTTGGCGATCCCGCGGGCGGATGTGATCCCATCGGCGCGGATCTCGGCGATGATGGGGGCGAGGTCCGTTGATCGGGCGTCCGCCTTGGCCTTCACAGCGGCTGTGCTGGCGGCGCGGGCGGCATCTGACGGGACCTGTCCGCGGTTGCCGCCCAGAACCTTCCCGCGGGCCTTGGCAGCCTGCAGAGCAGCTTTAGTGCGGGCACTGATCAGCCCGGCCTCCAGCTCGGCCACCGCCACCATCTGGTTGAGCATGAACTTGCCGACAGGGCCCTCGATCTGCGGCAGGTCGCAGAACCTCACCTCGACGCCGCTCTCCAGCAGCCGGGACAGAAAGCTGACGGATCGGGTCAGCCGGTCGACCTTCGCAATTAGGATCGGGCAGCGGTGGGCACGGGCGGACGCGAGAGCCTTGTCCAGTTCAGGTCGAGCGTCGTTGCGCCCGCTCTCGATCTCCTACTCCATGGTTAGCGGCAGAGCCGATTGAGCATTGGCGATAGAGGGATGATCAATACTTAAGCTTCACCGGCCCCACATTCCAACTCTATGGGTGCAAAACATAGTACTTTTTTATACGAATTACAAATTCTAAATCAATTTATCTGAGAGCACGAAAATAAATTTTACCATAAAAATTAATGTACATTATGCACCTCCGTTTGAGCAATATCGGAGGGTGGAGCATGCCGGTCTAGCGCTCGGCACATTCATAGTTCCGGCGCAGATAGATGAGCACGTTAATACGATATGCCCTCAGTTTAGGAAAGATATTACGATGACTATGGTTAAAAAGCTTCCAGCATGGCTTTTACGTCGTGGATACAGTGATCGTCTAAAGCAGCGCATAGCTACGATGCATTCCCGGGAACATTATGCCCAGACTGGAGTGCCGGAGTTGTTCTTACCTGAGGAGCAATTTCTGGGCGAGAATGTACTCCTCTTCCCTCTGAGACATCTTGTTGGGCACCCTCACGCGGCCTGAAACCGGCCGACCCTGGCGTGGTCCGCCGCACGCTCGATGCCCGGCTGGCGCAGGGCCAGGAGCCCACCAAGGCGGCTGTGCGACGAATGGACGGTTCCCAGGCCGAACCATTCCTGTAGGCTTCCGGCTGGGCGGGAGCTGAGCCATGGGCGAGCCGACCGAAGACGACGTGCTGGCACGTGCCAAGCGCACCTTCATCGCGAAGAACCACGATGATCGCGCCTGGGATGCCGGCTTCACTGAACGGGAAGCCCGCCAGGGCCACAGCGTCGCCTGCCAGACGGAGCTTGAGCGCGAGGAGTACCTTGAGCAGGCGCGCCATGAGCTTCGCACCAGTTCACCATCCGAGCGAACAGACCGCGGCAAGGCGAGGCGCAAGGGTATCGAGTAGCAGGCCTACAGGCGGGCTTTTTCTGCTGCCGTGCGTGTCCCGCAGCACATCGAGCCGGCGAGCTTGAGCATAGATCTCTCTCCAACGACGGCAGCCGCCGCCCATCCCGTGGAGATCGTCATGTCCCTCTCATCCCGCCTCGTCCTGCTCAGCGGTGTCGTCGTCCCGGCCGGCGCCTTGCTCGTTGGTGCATATGTCGCCCTCGTCAGCCTTGCGCTGCCGATGCACTTCGCCTGAGCCTGTAGAGTATCTGGGGAAATCCCTAGATGCTCCCGTCACCGTGCATAGAACACAGTGTTCGGCTCCGCGCGCCAATCAGGATCACCGGAGCAACGTACTATTAACCATATCAGTCGACCCTTGCCGTATCAGCGAAGCGGCGAGGGTTCTATGGCGACGTCACCCCGACCAACGGCGGCGTTCCTGGCGCGGTACCCGGTGCCGATCGAACTGGTTTCGGCCCTCTACCGCGCGGACGATGGCGAGCGCGGCCGCCTGCTGTCCGCCTTGCCGGAACACGGACGAGCGCGGCTGGCCGCCTATTGTGCGGAGACGGAGCGGCTACAGCCCCTTGGCCTGCGGGTGGCGTCCACCTGCGCCGAGGCGAGCTTGGTTCGGGCCGCTGGCGCCGCGATCGGCGCCAGCCTGTTCGCTCGGTCGCGGATCGACGCAGCAACGGCGCACTGAACGGCCATGCTGACGGCCAGCAATCAGACCTGCGAGGTGAAGGTGGAGGGGACGTGGCGCTCCACTACCCTTGTGGAGGCGCGCGGCCTGTACAGCATGGTGCCGAAGCGATGCCCCGCCTGCCATGGCCAGGTAATTGTTTCCGGCAGCTACATCGGTGCGGGCCGTCTGAACCTGCAGCACCGCCGGTCACATACCGGCTGTCCGATCAAGTCCGAGACGTACAGCGGCAGACCATCACCGCATCCCCAGGCACTTACCTGACAGGCAGCGCTGCCCCGCCGCCCGATCTGATCACGGGCTGGCGGGGCGTGCCGTGGTTCGCACGGCCTGAGCCAGATACGCGACGCGGCTCGGAAGGCAGGATGGCCGCAGGAGGTTAGCCGGCCGTGACGCGGGCGGGCTTGGTGCTGTGCCGGAATAGACTGCGTAGGAGCCGGAAGGGCAGGCGTACCAGCCTGTAGAGGGCGTGGGCAGCCATGACGGCTAGGACGGCGACAACCGCCAGGATCGTGTTCAGCATCGCGGGTACTCCGGGCGGCACGAACACGGGGCCGCCTCCCCATTGCGCTCAGGAGGCGCGCCGAACGCGGCGGGATTATGAGGCGGTTCTCGGCGCACCTCGGCCGCCGATGGCACCTGCTGTTTCTTGGGGATAACCGCAAAAACAGCCTAGCGACCTGGCCACATTTGGCCGTTTCTATCAGGCGCCTCTGGTGGAGCCTATGGCCCACAGCTGACAACAAGCGCCGCCAGCATCCACCGCACGTCGTAACCGCCTGAACGGGCGGTTTTTTGTGCCCGCAGGGTCGTGCGCCAGCCGCGCACGCGCCCGGCCTTTCCCTGTCTTCACCCTGCACCGTTCGCCCCCGCCTGCCGTCCTCGGCCGGCGGGCGCTCGCGCGTGCGCAACCCAGTGAGCATCGTGATGACAACGGCCCCTGCTATCCCCGCTGAGCCACCCCTTCTCCTCGGGCTCGCAGCTATCGCCGGGTTCCTCGGCATGACCCCGCGTCAGCTTCGCCAGATCGCATCAAAGGGCGATGTCCCCCTGTTCAAGCTGAAGCGCTCTGGCCTCCTGGCCGCTCGGCCCGAGAAGTGACTTTCCGGCCTCGGACGATGGGTGAGATGGCGCGGCCCCTTTTTGAGCACCTGGTGCTGCCGTGCGTCGTCGCGGGCGCCCCGGCAGGCTGGTCGCCGCTCAAGCACGGCACCCGCCCCAGCGACGTGCTGCGGGCGCTTGATGCTCTCGAAGTCCGGGCGAACGTGCCTCGGCCCGAGCCTGAGGTTCGCGTCGAGCGCCGGCCGCTCGAGCGCGCTCGCGACGTGCGGACGAACCCCGAGCGGGCGCCGACCGCGGTGGTCGATCTTCTGCGGTCAATCTGATGGCTCGCCGCCGCCGACCGCCGGCCGGCTATGTGCTGCAGCTCCGCGGCGGCGCTTCCGCCAGGCCAGTTACGCGGGTTTTGAAGCGCGTTCGGTTCTATGCCGATCAGCGGGGCGAAATCCACTTGGCCCTCTGCGAGCATGAGGGGACGCGGGCGAGGGGGCGGCAGCCGCTGTACCTACATCTCTATAACGAAACGGTCGGGCCGGTGCGGGGCAACTCGAAGCCTGCCGCGCTGAATGCAATACAGCTCGCCGCCTTCATCGAGAAGCTATAATATCTTCACGCTGAGATGACGTCCTTGAGGCCGAAGATATTAACCAATGAGTTTCCGAGTACAGCTATTGCGCCCGGCACTACTTGCGGGGGTCCATGACGGCGCCGCGGCCCGCCGAAAAACGGGAAGTTCGTCTCCGCACCCGCGAGCAGTTCAACGGTCAAGACGAGCGTGGCCGCATCCATTCCATGAACGAGAGTGTGATGCTGATGGTGATCGGACAGGCTTGATGGCGCGCGTATCCGCAGATCGACAGCCAGCGGGAAGCCGGGTCGGCCTTGAGCCAGACCCGGTTCACCGCCTCGGTCCTGAGTGGGATCGCGCCTCCAGATCTTACCGGGCCGCTGGCGCTGTGGTGCTTCCGCCGGCGCCGACGCCCGGCCGCGCGGTTCCAGTACCCGGCACTGTCGCAGCACCAGCTGCGCCTGTGGTCGAGCCGGTGGTCCGCTCTTCCATCTTCTCGGAGTTGCTCTTCACCGAGCCCGGGTTGTTCATATTGCCCTCAGTGCGACCGCCGCCAGCTGGCGTTTGAGCGTAGGCGGCGCCGGTCAGAGCAACAGCAAGAGCAGCCGCAAGGCTGAATGTCTTCGCGTTCATAAGCGTTTCCTCAATCGTCCTGTATTTCGGACTCGTAAATCAACGCCGTCATTTGCATATTCGTTCAACGGATATTTTGGGACAAAATTTTATGAACATTCACGAGAGCTCGCAATTTATACAGGTCGTCATCCCGCCGGCGGATCCGATCGCGCCGCCCGTGAAGCGGCCGCCGAGCTCACGGACGCTGGCCCGGCTTCAGGGGAAAGCTGAGGCGACTGATCGTGATGCTGCTGCCGCCCGGGTCGTACGCGCCCTGGTCCAGCCCGGGCTGAAGCCGCCGGCCGGGAAGCTGTTTGACGTCGACGTCGGCGCTCTCGTGATCCGCGGCCCGGCCGGCGGCCTCGGCATCAGCGAGCGCCTGGCGCGCACTCTCACGCCTCTGGCTGCTGGCGAGCGGCATCCTGCAGCTGCTCTTGTGGCTGCGGGGACCTGGCGGGACGAGGCGGCGCTTCGTGAGGCCCTCGCCGGGCTAGGGGGGAAGCTGGCCGCCGTGGGCCTGCGGATCGACCGTAGGAAGGCCGGCCTGAGGATGTCGAAGTTGCACCCGCCCAAGACGGACGCAGTAGCAATGCGCTAACCTTCCAACGCCATGCTTGCCTCAGCGACCGGGCCAAGACTCGAACGCCTTCAGAGCAGCGCACCGGCTCCAAAGAAAGGGCCCCCTGGTTTGCGGTCTCGACGGCGAAGTCGCAGCTGAGGCCCGCCCCCATCCCCCGGTGGGCGGGCCTCATGCGTTTATCAAGCACGCGCAGTCGTGAGGCTATAGAGACAGATCCGTAACCAAACCGCCGAATGATCGCCGCAGGCTGGCGTTAGGCACAAGCGCTTCCGCGTTTGACCGGAGCGAGAGCATGACGCGAGCCGACCTCGACAAGCGCGCCGAGCTGACCGTGTGGCCCAGCCAGGGCCCGGCACACGTCGCGCAGGGTCATCAGTTCCTGACGTTACGAGAGGCACTTGCTGCGGCGGCCGAGGCCATGGACGCCGAGGACGCACAGCCCTGGATCATTACCGAGGACGGCGACATCCTCTCGCCGCGCTGGATCCGGGCGAAGGTAGCCGCAGGACGCTTGCAGTAATCGTAGCTCAGACCGCCTTAGGCAGCCAGGACTCCACGGTTACGTACGGCATCGGGCAGGCGACGTGTCCGCCGAACCCGAGCCGACACGCGCAGGAAAGTCAGGAAGTTCTCTGCCTCATCGACGCTCATCCCGCTCGCAATGGGGCGATGGTCCTGCACGACCATGTGAGTGCCGTCGCCGGCGAGCTTCACGCTGATCCTCGCCATGCGCCTCTCCTCGAAGGATCTTTGGAGGCACCTGGGATGTAAAGGACGCCCTAATTGCGTGTTCCGGTCGAAGGTGATGATGGATTCCGGTCGAAGGTGATGGAGGTTTCCGGCGCAAGGTGATGACGTTTCCGGTCGAAGATGATGGCCGGTTCCGGTGAACGCGATGGCGGCGCGACCGCCTTTCCTGCTGGCAGTCTGCAACCCTGGGTTCACGCTCGGCTCCTCAGCCCGAAGGAGCCGCGATGCCCGCCCCGAGACTGCTTATGCGCCACCTGCGTGATCTCCTGCGCCTGCGTCTGGCCAACGGCCTCTCCCAAGAGGCCATCGCACGCAGCCTCGGGCTGGGTCAGGGCACGGTCAGCAACTATCTCCGCCGCGCCCGTCGCGCCGGTCTAACCGCTTGGCCGCTGCCCGAGGATCTCGACGATGCGCGGCTCGAGGCGCTGCTGTTCCCGCCCCCACCCGATCTGCCGGCCGACGAACGGCCGCGGCCAGACTGGGGCGAGGTGCATCGCGAGCTGCGCCGGCCCGACGTCACGCTCACCCTGCTGTGGGAGGAGTACCGTGCCCGTGCCCCCGATGGCTTCGGCTACTCCTGGTTCTGCGACCTCTACAAAGCCTGGGCCGGCCACCTCAAGCCGACACTGCGCCAGGTCCATGTGGCCGGTGAGCGCCTGTTCGTCGATTACGCCGGACGCACGATGCCCATCCACGACCCCGAGACCGGGGCCGTGCACGCCGCGCAGGTCTTCGTGGCCGTGCTCGGAGCCTCGAACTACACCTATGCCGAAGCTACCCTCACGCAGTCACTGCCGGATTGGATCGGCGCGCATGCCCGGGCGCTCGCCTTCCTCGGCGGGGCGCCCCGTCAGATCGTCAGCGACAACCTGAAGGCCGGCGTCACGCGGGCCTGCTTCCACGAACCGATGGTCAACCGCACCTATGCGGACCTGGCTCGGCACTATGGGGCGGCCATCCTGCCGGCGCGCCCCTACAAGCCCCGTGACAAAGCCAAGGTCGAGGTCGGCGTCCAGGTTGTCGGCCGCTGGATCCTGGCGCGCCTGCGCCACCGCCGCTTCTTCTCGCTTGCCGCACTCAACGCCGCGATCGGCGAGCTCCTGATCGACTTGAATGCGCGTCCCTTGCGGGGCTGGGGACGCTCCCGGCGAGCCCTGTTCGACGATCTCGACCGGCCGGCGCTGACGCCGCTGCCGGACGAGCCTTACGCCTATGCCGAGTGGAAGCGCTGCCGGGTCGGGCTCGACTACCATGTCGAGATCGCCCGCCACTTCTACAGCGTGCCCTTCGGCCTGCTGCGCCAGGAGGTCGAGGCCCGCATCACCACGAGCACCGTCGAGCTGTTCCATCGCGGCACGCGCGTCGCCTCGCACCTGCGCTCGACCCGTCCGCATCGGCAAACCACGCTGCCCGAGCACATGCCCAGTTCACACCGGCGCTATCGCGACTGGACGCTCGAGCGCATCGGGCGTGAGGCCGCCCGGATCGGTCCGGATGCGGCCAGTCTCATCGCGGTGATTCTGCGCACGCGGCCTCACCCGGAGCAGGGCTTCCGCTCCGCCATCGGCATCATCGGCCTGGTCAAGCGCTACGGGGCCGAGCGGGTCGATGCGGCGTGCGCGCGGGCGCTTTGCCTGAACACGCGCTCCTACACCTCGGTGGCCGCGATCCTGACGAACCGGTCCGAGGCGAAGGCTCTGCCCACCACGGACGACACCCCCGTCCTGGTCCACGCCAACATCCGCGGCCCCGACTACTACCATTGAGGAGAGACCATGCTGATCCATCCCACCGCCGAGCGCCTGCGCGGGCTCGGTCTCAGCGCCATGGCTGACGCGCTGCTGGAGTTGCAGAACAACCCGCAAGCCGCTGAGCTGCCGCATGCCGACTGGCTCGGCTTGCTCGTCGACCGGGAGGCGAGCGTGCGCGACAACCGCCGCTTGGCGCGCCGGCTGCAGGTCGCCAAGCTGCGCCAGGCCGCGGCCGTCGAGAACGTGGACTACCGCACGCCGCGCGGGCTCGACCGCTCCCTGTTCCAGGCGCTCGCGACGGGGGCATGGATCCGTGAGCATCGCCACGTCGCGATCACCGGCCCGACCGGCACGGGCAAGAGTTGGCTGGCCTGCGCGCTCGGCCACAAGGCCTGCCGCGACGGGATCTCGGTTGTCTACCGGCGCGCGCCGCGCCTGTTTGCCGACCTCGCCCAGGCGCGCGGCGAGGGCCGGCTGGCGCGGTTCATGACCCAGATCGAACGCACGCAGTTGATCATCATCGACGATTGGGGACCCGAGCCGCTCACCGCCGAGCAGAGGCGCGACCTTCTGGAGATCGTCGACGACCGCTACGATCGCGGCTCGCTGCTGATCACCAGCCAAGTTCCGATCTCAGCTTGGCACGACGTCGTGGGTGACCCCACCTTGGCCGACGCGATCTTGGACCGTGTTCTTCACACCGCCCATCGCATCGAGCTCCGGGGCGAGAGCCTGCGCAAACGCGGCGCACGGGAGACGAACGAGGCTTGAACGACCTTGACCGGCACGACTCTGCCGGCGCACACAACAACCGTCAGTGAGAGAGGCAGTCGCGTCGCCGATCGAGCCCGTCCTGGGGGCGTCCTCGGCCATCACGAACGCCGGAACCGATGATCACCATCGGCCGGAACAGCCCATCACCTTCACCGGAATACGCACCCTAATCAAACAACGACATCGGAGGCGTGAAGTTCGCTCTCTCGATTGCGCCGCGCCCGTAGTGCTCGCCGTGATCGCGTGAGTACGAAGTAGGCGGTTAGGGCCGTGCCGTTGATGCAGAGTGCCCAGCCGTAGCTGTTGAGTGCCTGCCCGTACATCGGCTGTCCGATGGTTCCGAAGCCGACGCATGCGCCAAAGATGGCGAGACCCGCGAATAGGAGAGCGAAGGACAGCATGACCACCTCCCACCAAGAAACGGGAAGCACCTACAGGTCGAAGAGGCGGACAAATTCATAGGGCGTGTACTGCACGCCCTCCCCGTCCGCGATCAGCACGTCGGCGTAGCCGGTGCGGATCAGCTCGGCTGCCCTCTCCAGAGCGCCGATCGCTGTGTCGCAGTCGATGAGGGTCGGGCCCCTCAAGCTCAAGCCGGTGACGATGAAGGTCATACCGACCTCCGTCTGCTAGGTGCGCCCCGTGGTTCAAAATACGCCTGTCCGCGGGCTTTCACTATTGCGTTGAGAGCAGGCCGCTACGACCGATGGCAGCCGACTATCGCAAGGCATCGCCTGAGCTTGGCTTCCAGCCCGTCCAGCTCACGCACCACCTTCGAAGCGGATTGCCACGCCTGATGCGCTGACCCGTCTTGTTCGTCCTTGAGGCCGTGCTTGGCGCAGCGTTCCGCGTCCATGGCGTGCTTCAACGCCCGCTCTACGGCGCCGAGTGCGTCTCGGATCTCAGCCTCTGTCATCACAGGCTCCCGTTCGCAATGCCGCCCGGCCGCATGATGCGAATGGACGGGTCGATCCGCTTGAACCGCACCCCGTTTTGACCGGACAGGCGGCATAGCTCACGAAGGCATAGGCGTTGGCCTATGGGTAAGGCTATGTCATCCGATCCGATCGCCCCGCCGGTGCACGGCGAGATCCTGACCGGCGTTCAGCGTCGACGGCGCTGGTCCACCACCGAGAAGATCCGCCTCGTCGAGGAGAGCCAGCAGCCCGGCTCGTCCGTGTCGTTCGTCGCCCGCCGCTACGGCATCTCGCCCAGCCTGCTGTTCTCGTGGAAGCGGCGCATGCTGGAGGGTGGCCATCAGGCCGTGCACGCCGACGAGGAGGTCGTCGGCACCAGCCGGGTGCGCGAGTTGGAGCGGCGCGTGCGCGACCTCGAACGCCTGCTCGGGCGCAAGACCATGGAGGTCGAGATCCTGAAGGAGGCGCTCGACCTCGCGCGCACAAAAAAACCGACCTTGCCGCTCAGCTCCTGGGGCGGTTCGACGGGCGGTTCGCGGTGAAGGCGGTCGCCGACACGCTCGGCGTGGCCCGCTCCCACCTGGCCGAGCGCCTGAGTCGACCTGCTCGGCCGCGCGGCCTCTACTACAAGCCTGAGGATGCGCAGTTGCTGCCGACCATCCGCGCGATCGTCGATGCCCGCCCGAGCTACGGCTATCGCCGCGTCACCGCACTGGTGAACCGGGCACTGCGCTCGCGCGGCGAGGCAAGCGTCAATGCCAAGCGGGTGCTGCGCATCCTGCAGGCGAACGGGCTCACCCTCGCGCCGCACACTGCCCGCCGGCCCGGCCGTACCCACGACGGTGTAGTCGTGGCGCTGCGCTCGAACGTGCGCTGGTGCTCGGACCACCTCGAACTGCGCTGCCGGGACGGTGCGGTCGTCCGCGTGCTGTTTGCCATCGATGCCTGCGACCGCGAGATCATGGCGTGGTCGGCGACCACGACGGGCGTCTCGGCCAAGATGGTCAGTGACCTGATGATCGCCTGCTGCGAGAGCCGGTTCGGCGCGACGAAGACCCCGCACCCGGTCGAGTGGCTGTCCGACAACGGCTCTGCTTACATCGCCAAGGAGACAGCGCAGACGGCCGCCGCGCTCGGCCTACGGCTGCTGTTCACCCCGGTGCGCTCGCCGCAGAGCAACGGCATCGCGGAGGCATTCGTGAAGACGCTCAAGCGCGACTACGCCCGCCTCGCCATCTTGGTCGACGCCGAGACCGTGATGCGGCTTTTGCCGGCTTGGTTCGAGGACTACAACACCATCCACCCGCACTCCGGACTGCGCATGCTCTCGCCCCGAGAGTTCCTCAGCCGGAGCGCCTAAACCCGCCCCGCTGCCTGTCCGGTCAAACAGGGTGCACTCCACCGCTGCCCTTTAGCAGTCTCGATCCAGCCACACCTCTCCCAGGCGCAGCGACCAGATCACGTGCCCTGCAGGGTCGGTGAGGTAGATCGAGTTTGTGCCCGTGCCGACCATGTCGACGTTGATTCGTTTGGCCATTTTGATGGCCTCGTCAGCATTCCCAGCCATGATGCTTTCCTCGCGCGCGGGTGCGTCGAGTGTTCCGTCAAGGTGCCGCAGGGCTACACAGAATCGATAGAGGTGCATCGGACTAACAGACTGTTCGTCTGCTGATACCGCTCGCGCCGAATCTCGGGACTCACATTGGTTAAGGTCGCCCGCTGCCTCTCGGCAGCCTTCTTCGGTCCCGCTAGCCGCGAGGCTCCAGAATCGGGCATGTTCTTTCGGAAGCCTGAGCCAGCCGCTCGCCGTTCATGCGAGCGAAGCGGCTGGTTCAGGCATTTACCGTGCGCGCCGCGGGCGGGCTTGTACGTTTCGGGGCTGTCAGACGCCTGTTTCCGGCTTGGGGACGGCTTGTTGATGAGCCTCTGAGAACTTCGACAGCCGTGGCGTTCGCACCTGTGCCCCCTATGCTGCCGAAACCCACATGGCTCGCCCGGGGTAGGCGCAGGCGCAGCCAGGCGGCCCATTCGCGGCTGGCGATCCGGACGGGGCTTGTCGCAAGCTCTGGTATAGGCCGCAGGAAGGACCAGAACTGCCTCGGTTTCAGACTTCGTTAACCTTTTGAAGTCCGAAGCAGACCCCAAGCAGCCGGTTCTGTTCGCGCACGGTCCACGCACCGGCAAAGCCGAAGCCCTTGCGCAGCCAGAGCATGGCTTCGAAGCCGCAGATCGTGCGCCGGGCCGTGTTGAAGGAGCGGAACCCGCCGACCCGCGGCATCGCTCGCTTGACCCGGAAGTGGTCGCTCTCGATGCCCTGCTGCAGATGCTTGGTGACGTAGTGGGTCGGCGTCCGGGGTAGCAGGCCCTCGTCCCGGCTCTGGGCGATGGCCGGTGGGTAGGTGCCGGCGCCATCGGTGCCGATGCGATCTGGGGCGAGCAGCGGCTGATCTTGGAGCATCTTGCGGAAGAACCGCTTGGCGGCATGTAGGTCGCGGTTGGCCGTGAGCAGGAAGTCGGCCGCCTCGCCGTACTTGTCGATGGCTCGGTAGAGGTAGCGCCACTGGCCGCGAACCTTGATGTAGGTCTCATCGATCCGCACCGAGCCGCAGTGCGGCCGACGGAACTGGCGTAGCCGCTTCTCGATCAGCGGCGCGTAGGCGAGCACCCAGCGGTTCAGGGTGGAGTGATCCACCTCCAAGCCGCGTTCCAGGAACAGCTCCTCGATGTCGCGGTAGCTGAGTGGGTAACGCAGGTACCAGGACACCGCCTGGACGATCAGCGCCGCCTCGAAGTGCCGGCCCCTGAAGTCGGCCTTGGCGCGCTGTTTGAGCTTGGCGGCGATGGCGTGGAGGATCATGGGCCGGCTCCAAGGCGGAGGCGGCAAGCTGGGCGGGTATGGCTAACGAGCCGTGAACCTCAGCGCATTCGCGGTTGCGACACGCCCGTTCAGAGCCGACGGCGGTGTACTAACCAGCGGCCATCGTTCTCGCCGCCACGAACACGGGTCGCGAACGCCAGTTCGGATCCCGATTGGTCCGCCCAACCAAGAGGCCAGTACAACCGGTTTCACTGATGCAACGCATAGGCCGACCCATCGGCCGGGGTTGATCTCTGCTACACCGGACTGCTACACCGTGGGGGCAGGGGCCCTTTCTAAGTCATTGATTTTATAGGCATCGGCAGGCTCGGACGATTGTCCCGCTCCCTCCGCCATTATCACCAGCCAACCCGCTGTCTGAGCGTAGTTTTTTTCCGGCGATGGCCACGGTTGCCCCAACATTTACCCCAACGCCTTCGTCAGATTGCGGCAAACGTCGGTAAGGCTGTAAGCTGCAGGTGACGCTTCAGCCGCGCTGCCCATCGCAATGCTGCGGTCGGACGGACAGCCGAGGCATTTTCGAGCGTGACTTATCGGGCTAGCGCACTTCGGCAAACGGCATTGAACGTTGGCGGATCCTCGCGAGCGCCTGAGCTAAGTTATTGATTTAATGTGTATTTACTGACTTTTCGCCCTATTCTTCGGATGCTGTTCCGGAGGGTCGGCGATGCGTCTAACATCTTATCCGTTCCTGCGAGTTGAACCGTCGCTGCCAGTTGCTGCAGCCGCCGCAGCGCGAGCGCGCGGTATCGGCCGGTCTGAATTCATTCGCCGCGCTGTCCAGCAAACGATCCAGGGCGCACATGCGCCAGACCGCGAGCCGCCTCGACCGCCCACCGCCCATGCGGCCGCAATGCGGGCGGCCGCTTGATGCCGGACGACGCCCCCGACGTTGACGAGTTGCTGCCGGACGGCGTCGTGCTGGACGAGGTGGATGAGGGCCCGGCGCCGGATCCGGCTCGAGCTAACCGAGTGTCCGTTCAGGAGACCATCGCTCGTCAGCTCGGCGGCGTTCGCTGTCCGGTCTCGGCTCGGACTTTCTATTCCGTCGCCGACCCGTTCGCGCATGTCCTGGAGTGGGTCCGCACCGGCACCGGCCGTCAGCTCGGCACCCTGCCGGTGTGGCTGCGATGCTGGCGGGAAGACATCGAGCTTGGCGTGGTGTTCACGTTCTCGGCGCCTCGGCCTCTGGATGCGGCCGAGCTGATCGTGGTCGGAATGCGCGGCGCCCTGTCCCGTGCTGTGATCCGCGGCGCTGCCTACCGGGCCTTCAGCATCGTCGGCCTGAGGCGGGTCGTGGCGCGGGTTCCGGCTGAACGCTCCGATCGCGCGGAGCTGCTTCAGGGGTCTCGTTCTCGTCCGACATAGGTGCTTCTCCGTGTGAGAAGGCCCCCTATCCATACTGGATCGACGCAAGACACAAACGGCCGAGCTACGGGAGGGCCTTGGCGCACCCATCGGATGACCCGGCTACGTCATCGGATGATGCCGGAACGGTCAGCAGCTGACGCTCGAGGCGTTTGGGATCCAACTCGCGATGATGTCATGGCGAGGCATAGGATCGGGAGCATCCTGATGGCCCCAAAAAGAAACACCCCAGGAGCAGGTGCTCCCAGGGTGTCGCCGACCTCGCGGCCAGTTTGATCGGGCTGGGGATGCGAAGGTCAGCCGGGCGGCTGCTCCTCGGCGGCGGAAGGCGATAAGGAGGACCAACTACCTCTCGCCCGCCGTCGCATCTCCCGGGACAGACACCCGGGAGCAGCGCGACCGGATCTTAGTACGAGCCGAACTTGTAGTTCAGGCCGGCGCGGACCACGGCGAACTGGTCGTCGCGGCGGCCGATGCCGGTGGTGAGGACCGGCGTGAGGCTGGCAGCGTCGACGAGCAGGACGCCCTGGTTGCGGGTGCCGCGGTCGAGGTTCACGTACAGGCCTTCCACCTTCAGCGTCACGGCGGACGAGCGGAAGAAGTTCAGGAACGAGTCGGTGGGCAGGGCATACTCGATGCCGCCGCCAGCGGCCCAGCCGGTGCGGAAGTTGTCGTTGCCGCGGAAGCCGCCGAACGAGCGGTCGGCGCTGCCCGAGCCGTAGGCGAAGCCGCCGGTGCCGTACACGAGAGTGCGGTCGAAGGCGTAGCCGAGGCGGCCGCGCACGGTGCCGAAGTAGTCGAGGCTGGAGAGGCCGCGCGGGTCGTTGACGATCAGGCCGGGTGCGACGGCGCCGGAGATGAAGGCGTTGTTCCGGTCACGACCGAAGTCGAGGTACTGGGCATCGGCCTCGAAGCCGATCACCACGCCCGAGCCCGGGGTGAACTGGTAGTTGTAGCCGATCTGCGCGCCGCCGGAGAAGCCGTCCTGGCTGCGGTTGCGGAAGGAGGCGACGGTGCCGGGAGCGGCGTACGGGAAGGGGACGGCGAAGGTGTTGCCGGTGTTGCGGTCGCTGGCGTCGAAGGCGTAGCCGGCGTTGATACCGAAATAGGCGCCAGTCCAGGTGAACACCGGGACGGGGGTGAAGATCGGCGGCGGCGCGGCGCGGCGCGGCAGGTCGGCGGCCGATGCGGCGCCGGTCAGGGCGGTGAAGGCAGCCAGCGAGGCCAGGAGCTTGGTCATGTCGTCAGGTCCAGAATTTCGATCTGTCGCTATGACTACCGGACCGTGGCGAAAAAGCTGTAGTTTTACGGACACACCGAGCGGATACGACGCAAAACGCTATAGTAAATTGTCTACTAACACAGATCAGATGGCGGATTACGCCCCGAGATACGAGATGAGATGCAACAACATCTGATCGGAATGTCGGTTCCGGCCTGCCGCAGCGTTGCCCAGCGCATGTTGCGAACAGGCAACAGGGCTGGAACAGTCGAGGCTATACAGAGGGGAGCCCTTTACCGGCACTTCACCGCGCCATGCCGATCCGGCCCGAGCATCGCTTCATCTATCCCATCGACTGGGCGCAGCTCTCGACCGTGATCCGGTTCGGCGCGGCGAAAGGCTGCTGCGAGGGTTGCGGGCGGCCGCATGGGCGGATGGTCTGCCACCTCGGTGATGGGCGCTGGTGGGACGCCGAAGCCGGCCGCTGGCGCGACGGATGGGGCAGGCGGATCCGCCTCTCCGTGGAGGCTGCCATCCTCGGCCGTGCCCGTCGGACCAGGGTGGTGCTGGCCGCCGCCCATCGAGACCACGACACCTCGAACAACGCGGACGCCAACCTCGCGGCCTTCTGCCAGCGCTGCCACATGATCCACGACCGGCCGGAGCATGAGCGGCGTCGGTGGCGCACGCTGTTCCGGCGCAAGGCGCTCGGCGACCTGTTCGGCGCCCCCTACGCCTAATCGCTCTCTCGGCGGCGGGAGCTGTGAGTCTCCCGACTCACAGCACTGTCATCGAACCGCAAAGCTCGTCGCTCGTTCGTTTGCAGGCATGCCCGCTACAGAACAGTCCTGCGGAGGTCCGATGCGCGCACGTCTCACTGGCGCCGCCCTGCTTATCCTGGCCACGGCAGGGGCCTTGGCACAGCCCCTCGAAGAACGGCGGCCTCCACCCCCGAGCGTCGATTTGGACCGACCGCTATCACCGCAGGATCGTGTCCGGCCGTCGCCGGACGACGACGACGACGACGATATGGAAGCGCCGCTGCGCCCTGGCGGTCCTCGGTCGCCGGACGATGACGATGATGCGGATGCGCCCCCACCGCCGAAGTCGGATCGGCTCTGATCGTCAGAAATCCTGCGTTTACCGGTCCGTGGTGTCCTTCAGGCTTACCGGAGGACGGCGATGCGTGGATCCTTGAAGACCGCTGGTGCAGCTGCCTTGGCCGCGCTCACCCTGTGCTGCGCCCAGCCAGCGGCCCAGGCCCGAGACGGCATCGGAGTTGGTGCTGCTGTCGGTCTGGGCGTCCTTGGCGGCGTCGTGGCTGGCAGCGCCATCGCCTCGGCGAACAGCGGCTACTACCCGGGCCGGCCGGTCTACGTTGCGCCCGGACCCTATGGCGCCTGCCACTTCGAGCGGCGCGCCTACATCGACCCGTACGGATACGAGCACATCCGCCGGGTCGAGGTCTGCGAGTAGACCAACCGCGTCGGGTCCTTGCCATCCCGCATGGACGCTCCTAGCCTCCGTGTCCTGGCGCGCATCGAATGCGGCGCCGATACCGGAGAGGAGGTCAGCCATGAGACATCACGGCACCAGCCCCCGAACGTCGCGCATCGCTGATGCGGACCAGGACAGTCCGCCCAACCACGACCAGCAGGGATAGTGGCTCTTCGAGCGGTGAATTCCCGGCCGGATCGAACAGTGTGGACCCTGCGACAACCCGCCGCCTCAGGCCGGCGGGTTTTTTCATGGGCTGACAGGCGACCTCACGACCCTGCAGCGGAACGAGCAGATCGCCGAGTGGATCCGGCTCACGAAGTAAGCGCCGGCGACGAGAAACTGGCTCAACTTGAGCCAGTTTCGAAGGGGGGCTGAGGGAAGGCCGGCGGGGTTCGCGCTGCAACACGTGAGCTCGGCATAGATCGGAACGAAGCGCAGCGCGCCCTGAAGATTGACGGCATAGCGCCGGCGGCGACGGACGCGGCTCGAGCTGCCGGGCCCGAGAACAACCAGAGCGCCCTGCTCAAGGTCGCCCGCTTACGGTTCCTCTACGAGTTCATCCGCGTGTCGTTGCTTGAGAGCGTCGCTCCAACAGCAGCACGACGCCGAGGCCGATGAGCACACCGACCGCGCTGGCAGCCGCCTTCACGAGGAAGTCATCGAACCGCCCATGGCGGGTGCTGGTCAGGTGCTGCGCCGCTTCCAAGCCGCCAGCAAGCAGGACGCAGCCGAGCAAAACCCAAGGCCAGCGAAGCGGGTAGCCCCAGACCATGCACAGCCCCAAGGCCGCGTAGGCTGCGGAGCGCTCGATGCTCGGGCTGGCGGTCACGACCGGCCGCAGACCGAGCGGCACGAGCGTTATGACGGTAATCGCTATGACGAGAACCCAGGCCACGAGCCGGGCCAAACTGGCTATCCGCTTCCCCGACATGAGCTTTATCGCTCCGACGCATCGACGGCCCAGACGTACAGTCTATGGTCGGTCACGGCTGTTGCATGTCGGAGGCCATCTTCCCTGGGCAGCGCCGGGCCTGAGCGGCAGCCGTTCGCATTTCGTACCACTGTGATCCCGGCGCGGCAGCCAGCTCCGCACGGCTGAGCTACGGTGCAGTCGTCTCCTCGAGGCGCCTCCATGCTCGTTCCCGCGCTGCCCATCCGCCGCTGCCTGCTGCTCGGGTTCATGCTCGCTGGCTTGATCGCGCTGGCAGATGGCGTGGCCCGACATGAGCTGCAGCAGGCGACGGGCGGGGTTGCCTTTGCGGTGGCCGGCGCGTCCGATGAATAGCCGGGCGGCGCAACGCCAAGGCTTGGTCCTACTCGTCACGCTTGCGGGGGTCGGACCGGCCTCGGCCCTGGCGGCCGAGCCGGCCGACCTGCCGGCGCTGGAGCGGGCATGGCATTGATGCGTGCGCGAGGCGTACGACCGGCAGCCGGAGCAAGGCAGCCGTCCCGGCCGGGAGCGCAACACCCTTAACGAGGGCAAGCCGCACGAGGACCGCTACGTGACGGCGCTGATGGCGACGCGGCCTGACGATCCCAACGTGCCCGGCAGGGCGCGGACATGGGCAGCGTATGTGTCGTTCGTGGTCGATCCGGTGAAGGCCTGGATCGAGGCGCTGCGGCGCCCATACGGCCGGGAACCAGGGTAAATGATCCGTTCACCAAGTGTGCGCAATTGCACAGGCTAATCTGATCTTACCGCCCTCGACCCACGTTCTACTGGCACACCCACCGGAGACTGGCGGCCATGCTGATCCTCAACCCACTCACCGGCCAGACTGTCGAGATCGTCGTGCCCCGGCCGCGACCCAGGACGGCTTGAGATTTTAGCTGCTCACGCCCATCTCTTGTAAGCCGCGCGCGTACATGACCGCGCGGTAGGCCGGGCGCCTTCGCCTGCAGGCCGTAGCCCGCCCCTGATACGCTTGAAACAGGCCTCGCTCTGATCGAGCGGAGCGCACCCATGACACTGTCCGATCTCAACAGACCCGCTGAACTCACCATCTGGTCCAGCCGCAACCCCGCCCACATCGCGCAAGGCCGCCCCTTTCCGACCTTGCGGGCAGCGCTGGCTGTTGCGGCCCAGGCAATAGACACCGGGGACGCCCGGCCGTGGATCATCACGGACGCCGGGGACATCTTGGGGCCCAACTGGATCGCCTCACATCGCCTGTAAAGGCGGTGGGCCGGCGCCCCGCGGTGTCGAGTTCCCCCACATATGCCGTCCCTCACGCAGCTGCCCGGCCAAGGCCTCACGGGCAAGGTGCAGGGAACTGGCCCGCACCCGCCTGTCGCCGCGGGTCCGCCTGCGACAGCATCGTGTGGGTCGCGAACACCGGGGGCGCATCAGCAGTTGGAAGCGGTGCTGTCGCAGGTGCCAGTGTGGCCGCCCACCGGGCCCAGGCCGACGCCGCGGAGATCGAGGCCCAGGCCGAGCGCCGGCTGGCGGATGGGTCCGACGCGGCGCAGCAGCGGGGCGAGGTCGCATCCGGGTCGGTGCGCACTGACATCGTTCCGCCAAGTAACGATGTTCGGCCGGCAACTGCAGCCGACCTTGGCCTGACCCGCAAGGCGATCCACGAAACCCGGCGGTTGCGCGACGCGGAGGTGATCTTTCTCACTCCATGCGGCTAAAACGCGACCTATACAGACTGGCAATGGGACGTGCTCCAGTCCTGTGTTGATGATTGACGGTCAGACCAAGGAGTCGCCGTGATGAAGGTTTATCAGGTCCGGCAGCGCGTCACCGGGACAATCCTCTGGACCGGCTCGGCGATGGATCCGTTCGGCGCCTTGGATGCTATGGCCCATGAGGCCGGGTACTACGACCACTCCGACATCCCGGATCACCTGCGAGCCGGCGGCCTCGCGGTCGAGGAGATCCGGGGCTAGCGCCTCAAGACCGCGATCCAGCTGCGCTCGCCCACTGAGGTCCACTCCTGTAGACTTCCTGCTGGGGGGGGGACTGAGCCATGGGCGAGCCGACCGAAGAGGACGTGCTGGCGCGTGCCAAGCGCACCTTCATCGCGAAGAACCACGACGACCGCGCCTGGGACGCCGGCTTCACTGATCGGGAGGCTCGCCAGGGCCACAACGTCGCCTGCCTGACGGAGCTTGAGCGCCAGGAGTACCTTGAGCAGGCGCGCCACGAGCTTCGCACCAGCTCGCCATCCGAGCGAACCGACCGCGGCAAGGCAAGGCGCAAAGGGATCGCGTAGCAGGCCGGCTTTGCCGAGCTGCCGTGCGAGGTGCGCCAGGGCGGCCTGCGCAATCCGGATGGGGCAGACCGCAACCGCGATCGCCTTGTCATCGTGGATCGCTAGACTGCCTCGTTCGTTCCCGACATGGATCAAGCCGACCAGGGGTGAGCCGTGGCCAAGGACACCAAGAGCACGTTCCCCTCGCTTGTGCAGGGCGGCACGGACGCGGCGAAAGCGGAAGGGAACGAGGTCAGCGCCAAGATCGATAAGGCGTTCGAGAAGCTGGCCAAGAAAATGCGCCATCACGCCGATAAGGCCAAGGCGAAGATCGAGGGGACGAAGAAGCCGGAAAAGCGGGCCGTACTGCTACGACGCTTTGAACTGTACGCCGATGCGGCCACGCACCTTGAGGAGCGACTTGCGCACCGCGAAGATTAGGTGAGGCACGTGGGCCTGAACGCGGGCCCTGGTGAGCTGCCGTGCGACGTGGTTCATGCCGGCAACAGGTTCAGCCTCGTCCCGGCCTCCAGCGTGGGGCGCAATCGGCGCCTTCCGCGTTGAAAGGCGTTAGTGAGGAGAAGGGACGGATGTCCGACGCGTTCACGCCGCGGCTTGCCGTGCTGCTGGTCGAGGACGATCCCTTGCAGCTCATGGACGCCTCCGCGGCTCTGCGAGAGGCTGGCTTTGAGGTAGCCGAGGCGTCGACCATCGACGCGGCTCAGGCTCACCTGGCGGCTCGTCCCGAACTCGTTGCCATGGTCGCCGACGTCGACCTCGCCGGCGAGCCACTGAGCGGCTTCACCCTGGCCAAGGCTGTCGCGGCGCGCTGGCCCGAGGTCGCGATCCTGGTCGTATCGGGAGTGGAGTGGCCAGGCGAAGAGCAGATGCCCATGGGCGCACGCTTCCTGCGCAAGCCGTTCGCGCCCGAGGGGCTCGCCGAAGCCCTGCGGGCTGTTCTGACAGCACGGGGCACGACCCTTTAGATCGGGATCGAGAGCTGAGCGGCGCCTTAACGGCGCATTTACCATGCGGCTCCAAGCATCGGCATGCAATCGGAGCCCCTGTTCGGCCATGCTCGACGTCGTATTCTGGTGGTGCGCGGTCGTGGCCTTTTCCGGATCGGCCGCGTTAGTTGGCCTTGCCTTGCTCGTGCGGCGGTCGCTCAAATCCCAGCCCACGGGGATCCAGCTGACCTGGGAAGAACCCGTTGCCGTGCGGCACTTCGGCCGGGCGTAGGACGCCGGCCGGTTCACGCGCTGGCGCACGGTCCACACGATGGACACGGCACGGATCGGCAGGCAGCACAGCGCGAGCCCGATCAGCTACCCGCCAACCGTCAAGGCGTCTGTCGCCGCCCTATTGGCCAGGGTATCTCGTCTCGCCTGACTTAGCACGATGCGAGCTGCTGCCCGGGCGTTTGCCGCGCGCAGTTCTGACCTTGGGGCTCCATCGCGCAGGGCACGCCGTGCCATGGCGCGGAACCACTGGATGTTGGCGATGGCCACAGCACGACGATGAGTAAGCAGCCCGCGCTGCCGCGGGCCGGCTGAGATTATAATCTGCATGAAATCAATCCTGGACGGAAAAATACGCCCGTCCGCGAACTGAAAGATTGTTCTCATATCTTATTTCGCCGATCAATATAGCATTCGCATTGAATGCAAAATTAATCGATCCGTCTGTTACCGACCAATCGGCATCATCAGCGTCGCTATCGGCAACGCGACACAGCCAGCCGCGCGATGGCATTAACGCGGTGGCGCAGGGCGAACCAGCCACGTGACGGAGGCGAAAGCCCCCAGCCACGACCCCAAGGCCGCGAATACGACGTACACGGCGTTCTCTGTGTAGCTGATGACGGCGAACGCGGACAGCAGGTACCAGCACGCCGACCAGTTCGCGGCCGGGATGCGCCGGCGGGCGGCCACGGCGGCGTTGAAGAAGACATAGGCCGCGTCGGTGACGGCAGTGGCGGCCACAACGCCCACCGCGATCAGCGGATCGATGTTCAGCAGCATGATACGCTCCCAGGCTTGCCTGGGGATCTCGGCCGCAAGTACGGCGCGGCAACCGTGAGACGGACGTGGCCGGCTCTGCTCCGCCGCCCGATCCGATCATGGGCTGGCAGGGAGGCCATCTATCTCACCGGCATCCCGATAGTATGCGGCAGCCGAATTACGTGCAGATGTACGGCGCCGCGCGCCGGATGACCACGCGCGGCCGAGGCATCAGCGTGCCGGTCTCAGCAGCCGTAGCCGTAGTCGCCGCAGCCACCGTAATAGCCACCATACCCGTAGGGGCCGCAGCCGCCGTAGCCGTAGGGACCGCCGTAGGCGCCAGCCAGCCCGTATCCGAGGGCTGCACCCGTGGCCAAGCCGACCCCTAGGCCAAGACCGCCGTAGCCGCATCCGTGCGGCCATAGCCGCCGCGGAAGCCGCCGTACCCACCCCGGAAGCCGGCGCCGCGGAACCCACCGCCACGGAAGCCACCAAAGTCTCCGCCGTGGAAACCACCTCCATGAAAGCCACCGCCGCCGAAGCCGCGCGCATCAGCGCCGGTCGGCAAGAAGGCAAGCGCGGCAAGGAGCGCGGTCGAGGCGAATGCAAGGCGTTTCATAATCACCGCCGCCAGCTCAGCACACTGTGCCTGGACCTTCGTCAGGCGCAGATTGATCCGCGCTAAGCACAGGTTTGCCGCTCGACCGTCGGCGAGCAGCTCGGCGGCGAACTCGTCGAGATTAGTGAGCGCGGAGCGACCACCTCTCGGGCGCACCGGGATGATCGACGCAGACATCTGCTCGCTCGGTTAGCGGCTGCTGCGTGTCTCGCCGTGAACAGCCCGCCGCCATGCCTCAACCCCACCTGCGTGGTGCCACAGCCATGCCGTTGCTGCCACCCATGGCCCACCGATCAGGATGAAAGCGAGCAAGCCCATGGTTCCGCTCCCTTGCTGATTGAAGGCGCCATCCTACGCCTTGTCGGCAGGAACGTCAGCCCGCAGCTGTCCCTCTGCTCGCTCGCGCCGCGTGCTCTCATGGCGAAGCGCATCGTTCGCGGATCGGAGTTCGCGGGTGCGATGTTGGTCGGTCCTAACGACCAGCCAAGCGAGGGCAGCAGCCAGAAACAGGGCGATGATGATAACTGCAGCTAGGATCGACCGACGGAACGCGGCTCGTTCGCCGCGTGTGGCCTGGAGTTCCACCTCTGCTCGATCGAACTCGGTGACGGTCGCCCGAATACGCCTCATCAGGTCGCGTCCGGTGTTGGTACGCACGATGGCGAGCGCTCCCGCTTGGTCCCCTGCCTGCATGCGCTCGGTCGTCCGTGCGAGTTCGGCGACTTTCTCAGCGATAATGGGTCGGAGCTGATCCAGCCGGGCTTGCTGCTCTGCGTTGTCGCCCGTGAGATACCGCAGTTCAGCCTCGGCGGCCGGCAACTCGCGGCGAGCGGTCGTGAATGGATCGAGGTAAGTCAGGTCGCCGGTGAGCAGGAAGCCGCGCTGGCCGGTCTCCGCCTCTTGAATGAGCCGGAATAGCCGCGCCTCCACTTGCCGCACTACAGCAGAATGAGCAGACCATGCTTCCGCGTTTGCGCTGGCCAAAGCTACGGCTGCCGCAGCCAAACCGGCGAGAACGAGCAGAACGAAACCGACGACAGTCGCGACAGTCTCGCGAGATCCGGCGAAGCGTTGAACGAGCCGACTTTTCAAGCTGCATCCTCTGCGCCGTGAAAGGGAATGCCCCGTGCGGCAGCGGTCCACATAGGTGAAGTTTTAGACGCGGCCACCGAGCAACGGCGAAGCTATGTGATCTGCTCGTCGCAGCGTTCGCTTTACCGTCCGGTTGCAGAACGTCACCGCATAGCTCCGCCTGTCCTACGGCCCGCGCGAATTCTCGAACGGTCTGATCGGTCGAGGTCAACCGCTGAGCTCTCGGCAGCTCTTCGACGGTTCTGCTGGATGCCAGCCAAGGCTACGCTTACGCCTGAGCGCGACCGCATTGTCCCGGAGCATGTCGGCCGGGGGACACGGTTAAGTCAACGTTGAGGTCCGCTATGGAGCTACTGGATCGCTTGCGGGATGTGTTGCGCGAGCGGCTTGGTCGGCCGCCGCTCCAGAAGGACAAGGCCTACGGGCAGCCTGGGCAGCGCCTGACCGATTGGGGCGGCGACTACGAGGATGCTGGCGCCGATCGCGGCGTGGATCGCGAGTCATGGCCGGGCGAGGCGCTAAGGCTCTCGCGCGATCCAGATCGTCGGCTCCAGCACATAGGGGGATCCGGTTTAACGGCGCGAAGGTTGAACCAGCGGAGGTGGAGCGAGTGCGGCGCGCCTCTCGATCTCATCCAACGGACGCAGCGTCGCCCGTACCTTCGCGACCTCCGGCGGCTCCGGCGTTCCAAGCAAGGCATGGATGGCCTCGTGGGTTTCTAGCCAGCGGCGGGCAATGACAACCAGAGCAACACCAGCAACATCGAGTCCCTGACGCGCAACGCGTCGGCGTGCACCAGCTAGCTGGCGGTTGAGCCCCCGCACCCTCAACAGCAGGATCAGGAACCGAGCTGTGTCGGGCCAGGATCGGCGCTGAGGGATTGCGGCAGTTTTGGAGCGGCTAGGGAGCGTGGTCGGCATCAGCGCACCTTGGCGAGGTCGAGAAGCGCTATGCCGACAGCCGTCACGATGTTCCCGCGGCCGCCCCACCGAAAAGGCGACACTTGGATCACGAACGCCTCGGCCGCCACTTCCGGCAAAGCATTCTCGGGCGCTTCGGCCTCTCGGTCCTGATCGTTCCCATGCATCCACACCACATGACTGCCGGTCTGGTTCTCGAGGGCAGCCAGCCAGGGCTCAGCGTCTGCGCTGTCCTCAAGGTCGGGATCCCCGTCGAGGCGATCAAGAACCGCGATAATTCAGTCCGCGAAGGCCGACGAACGGCTAAGCTTAGCGTTCTATTTACGCGTGCGTCCCAGCACATCAGTATTCATATCGATCATGCAGTCTTCAATCACCGAAGCGGACAGGCCGCTAGGCGATACATTGGAGAGCGTCATGATTAGCAAGACATTCAAGTCCGTGCTCGCTGCCGCTGCCATCGCGGTTCCGGTCGGCATACTTGCGGCCACCGAGGCGTCGGCCTTCGGCGGCCACTTCGGCGGAGGGGGCGGCCATTTCGGCGGCGGAGGCTTCGGGGGCGGTCATCCAGGCGGCGGCCTTGGCGGGGGACATCCCGGTGGCGGCGGGAGCTTTGGAGGTGGCAGCTTTGGTGGTGGCCACCATGGTGGCGGAGGCTTCGGAGGTGGCGGGTTCGGCGGCCGTCATTTCGGCGGAGGCTACGGCGGCTACGGTTGGGGATCCCGCACGGTCGTCTACGTGGGCAGCGGCTGTGACTACGGCTTCCACTACAGCAACTCTTGGGGCCGCTGCATTCCGAACGACTGAGCGCCCACGTCTGGAGCGCCAGCACTGGCGCTCCTACGCCCGCTCCAGCAGGTTGATGAGCGCTGTACCGGCAGCGGCGATGACGTTGCCTCCTCCGCCCCAGCGCAGTGGCTCGATCTCGATCACAGTCGCTTCGGCTGGCGGCTGCACCGCTACTTCCGGCAGCACGATCTCGGGAGCCTCGATCTCGCGGTCTTGGTCGTTGCCACGCAGCCAGGTGACCTGACTGCCAGCGGCGTTCTCGGGCGCAGCGAGGGACGGTTCAGCGTCCCCGCCATCCTCGTGCTCGGCATCGCCACCCATACGATCCAGCACGGCAATAATGCGGTCCGCCGCGTCGAGGGCGGTCTGTGCCGCTTTCTCCAGGCTGAGCGCCCCGGCCCTCAGCGGCTCAAGCGCCATGCTGCCGCTCCCGGTCGAACCGCCAGGATGTAGAACGATGGGGAGTGCCAGTCCGTCCAATCTGGGGCTGGACCGACTGCCATTACCGACTGTCATTCCGATCCGGGATCTGGGCAGAGGCGACCGTTGAGCCTCGGCTAACCGCCCTCCCCATCCTGTCTCTTGGGCCGCGTTGCGTGCTGGCCCCAGCCGTGAAGAACGGCACCGAGCCCCGCCAGCCCGTGATCACATCGGGCGGCGGGGCAGACCGCGGATAGGTGGTGTCTACTCGACCACGCTCGCGCCGATCGATTGCGCGACGGCATACGCTTGATCACGCGTGAGGCCGCTGACCACGACAGCGGCATCGCGATAGACGGTGTAGGTGCCGTCGTCGGTAGGGCGAATGCGGACCATAGAGCCTCCCTGCGGATCGGTTAGGTGTGGCTGATGCGATGCTGCCGGGCGGCTCGCTGGCGCGCGCGGGCGTTGTGTAGGCGCCGCATCTGCTCTTGATGAGTTTCATCCTGCTGCCGCGGCTGAGCAGCTATCACAGGAGACTGGAAAGCGGCCGGGACACCCTCGTGGCGCGAGTCGTCCAGCTTCATGATGCACCCCCTCATTAGTACTTAAGTACCAAGCTTAACCATTCGTTAAAAATTTGCAACTCGGCGGCCAGATTGTGTGTGCACCAGACCGATCGTGGCTACTGGTTATGATTATCAGTTCGCTTTTCAAAATGAGCACACATTGTTTGCAGTAGCGCAAACAGAATAGAGCAATTTTTATCTTTCTGTGAAAGAGAGTACTTACAGTCAATTGGGACCGTCTTACTTCGGAGAGCAAGGGCTCAGCCTACGCCGCAGACTTCAGTCGAGAGCGTCTGACCAACCTGCGGTAGCCCGGCCGGCCGAGTGAACCGCTCCCGCCCGAACGTAAGCTCCGCGCCGCGCCACGGCCTGTCCTCCGAGCTTGACCGAGGATTTGGAACGAGTCGTGAACATAGTCGGGTGGATGACCGAGAACACCGACATGTGTCAGTGCGCGTTGCCGGTAACCGCGAACGAAAAGTGTTCCGGCAACGGGCGGTTAACCATGCTGTGACAGGATGGCCGCAGCGAGCGCCGGAAGAGCAGCACCGGGGCCTATTCCCCCTGGCTTCGGCGCTGCCTCGCCGGCGCAATCGCAACAAGCCCGCACCCATATTCTCGTCCCGAGGTTCAACACCGCGACGTTGACGCCTTGGAGCGCTTCTTCCTTCGCTTGGGTCTCTCCCTGTAGCTGGTGTCCAGCAGCATGTCCGGGGAGGCGAGCCAGGTGAGGATGCGACCGGCGTAGCTCGTTTCAAGCTCGGCACGTGAAGGAGAGGCCGCCAGTAGTGTTTGTATCTGCCGGCGCAGACTGTCCTCATCAGGTTCGGCCATAGGCGCTCCGACAATTACGACGAACGCCGCCGGAGGTGCTCGGTTCGAGCTTGGCCTTGAACGCCCGGCTATCCAGCGATCACATCGGGCACGGCCCTGGGCGCCATGAAGCCTACGCCGACCATATTTGCCCGCCGCCACACGACGCGAACTATCTGCCGCTCTGGATCACGGCCAATCTGCAGTTCGAACACCCGCGGCACTGCCACGTCGGGTGCGAAGGCAATGCAAGCGCCACGGCCTGATAAATTCAGGATTACGCATCGCGTCTCAGCGGCGACCCTCGCGAAGGTAGCGCTTCCGGGCAGCGCTGTTTTGGCACGACGCTTTGCACGACGTTCGAGCACGAAAATTTCCCAGGAGGAGCATTCTAGAGCTCACTATTGACCCGGGACGCTTAAAGCTCTCCCTACCAAGTACGCACCCGGCCCGTTATCGAGATCAGCAACATCCTGCCGGCCGAGGCCGCATCTTCCGCCGGATCGGCCGCCAAATCTAGGCCGCTCCGGCCACCGCCCCCGGGCTGCATCAACAAGGCCAAGCCCGCGCGCGAAAAGGCCAAGCCCGCGCGCGAACCCGTCCAGCCGCCGCATCATGTGCTGGATCGCGGCGCGCTCATGCATGCCTTCTGGCGACTCGCTCATCCTTTCACCGGATGCGCCAGCAGGATCGCCGTCCGGATCATCGTCGATTTGAACTTCGGCGTCCGGTCGGGATCGGCCACGGCCGTGACGGCAGGTGGATACGTGTCAACCGCGGCAGCTACGTCGGCCTCATGGCCAGACGCGAAGCGGAACGGGGCAGTCCTGGGGGTCGCCACAGAGGCATCAACCGCAGCGTCGATCTCCTAGTCCGTGACCTCAGAGGCCTTACGCAGATCGGAGACGATCGGGGTTCTTCGACCATGGCAAAGAGCTATCGCAGGCGGTCTCAACCGTCCATGAGGCCCATCCGCTGCGCTTCGCCGAGAAGCTCAGCGCCGGTCATCACCTCACCGTTCACCCGCCACAGACCAGGATCCTCTTCGAAGCGCTCGACCATGTAGCCGGCCGCCATGAGGGCTTCGACGGCTTCGCGGTTCGGATCATCGTCCTTGATCATGACGCGAGGCTACCTCGATCACACGAGCTGCGCGATCCTACGGGCCATGGCGATGAGGACCAAGCGCATCAACGGCCAGGCGCCATATCATCACGGCTCGCCCGGCCTCGCCGTGTCTCAATAGAGTCCATTCAATCGACGGATACGGTGTCGGAATTTCCAATATGCCCAGCGTAAGATGCCGTAAGTGTCCCGCAGAAGCGTCTCGCTCAGATAAACAGAATTGAGAGAAACTCCGATTACGATGCGTGCGTGACTGCGAAAGCAATTCTATGCCGATATGTATCCAATTATACCGACATGCATACGATTATAACGAATGCAATACTTCATATATATCAATACGTGTTGTCGTATAAATATCACTCACGATACAAAAACAGGCCACCTTGCTTCGCTACACTTCCCTTAATTCCGAATAGGCCGGCATCGTTCAACGAGATCGGTGGTGCCCCTGCGGCTGCTCCCGAGTGGGGCAAGCGTGAGCGGACGGATGGCACGACGGACGTCGACAGGGCGAGGTCTGGCGCAGGCAGTGATGGCCTCGATGTCGTTGGCGGTGCCCGTCGTCACGCCGATATCGAGTCCTTTGGCGAATGGCGGTGCTGGATCAGCCGCGCTGAATGGTGCCAGTGGTCGAGGGGGAGCCGATGCAACGACAGTACCGGGGGGCGACGGGGCTTCCGCGGGAGCCGTAGCGACAGGCGGCGGCGGCGGCGGCGGCGCTGGTCTGACCGGAGGCGCTGGAGGCTCGGGTGCATCCTCGGCCAACTCGACTATCGGCGCCGGCGCCGGTGGCGCTGGCGGCCAGGCCCCCGGCCAATCTGGATCAAACGGCGGTCCGGGCACGTCGAACAACGGAGGCAATGCCGGTACAACTGGCGGTGGCGGAGGTGGCGGTGGCGGTGCTCACGGATCTGTTGGCGGCACGTTGCCGAGTGTGGCTGCTACTGGTGGGTCAGGAGGGGCAGGCGGGAACGGTTTCAGTACGAATGGCGACGGCGGCGGCGGGGGCGGGGGCGGCTATGGAGCGGTCGTCACCGGAACAGGCTCTCTCGGGCTTCTTTCGACATCAGTGAGTGGCGGAAACGGGGGAACCGGAGGAGGAAATCCAACCGGGACCAACTTCGCAGGCAGCGGCGGCGGAAGCGGCGGCGTCGGCCTTTACTTCACGTCGGCCGGCGCAAGCTTTACCAATACCGCGTCGATTACTGCCGGAAGCGGTGGGAACGGAACGGCAGGAATACAGGCTGTTTACGGTGGAGCTGGTGGCGCGGGCGGGATCGGTATTGTGGGTTCTAACCTGAACCTGATCAATAGCGGAACCATACGGGGAGGCGCGGGTGGTACCGGCGCAGGTTCGAGTGCTACGGGAACCGGCGGTGTCGGCATCGTTGGGGCAAGCCTGACGATCGTTAACAGCGGCACGATCGCAGGCGGCGCTTCCGGAACCGGCGTTCTAGCCAACGCGATCAGCTTCACGGGACTGTCAGGAATTTCGTGTTCGGGCGGCCATAGTGGATCCGATGGAGGTTCCCGATGGCACGACGCAAAGCACCCCGTATCCCTGACGCGATCCTGGACCAGCTCCTGGCTGGGGCCGATCCCAAGACGGCCTTCGAGGCCGATGGCCTGCTGGACGAGCTGAAGAAGGCCCTGGCCGAGCGGGCGCTCAACGCCGAGATGGACCACCATCTGGCGGGCGAGGACGCCGGCAACACGCGCAACGGCTATGGCCGCAAGACGGTCACGACCGAGACAGGCCGGATTGAGCTGGCGATCCCGCGCGACCGGCAGGCGACGTTCGATCCGCAGCTGATCGCCCGGTATCAGCGCCGCTTTCCCGGCTTCGACGACAAGATCGTGTCGATGTACGCCCGCGGCATGAGCACCCGGGAGATCGTCGCGCACCTGCGCGAGCTCTACGGCATCGAGGTCTCACCCGACCTGATCAGCGCGGTGACCGACGCGGTCCTGGAGGAGGTCGCCGCCTGGCAGGCCCGGCCGCTGGAGCCGGTCTATCCGATCGTGTTCTTCGACGCTCTGCGGATCAAGGTGCGCGACGAGGGCGTCGTTCGGAACAAGGCCGTCCACATCGCGCTGGGCGTGCGCGCCGACGGCTCCAAGGAGATCCTCGGCCTGTGGCTGGAGCAGAACGAGGGCGCCAAGTTCTGGTTGCGGGTCATGAACGAGCTGAGGAACCGCGGCGTCGAGGACGTGCTCCTGGCCGTGGTCGATGGCTTGAAGGGCTTCCCCGACGCGATCCGGGCGGTGTTCCCCGAGGCGCTGGTCCAGACCTGCATCGTGCACCTGCTGCGCCACAGCCTCGACTTCGTCTCCTACAAGGACCGCAAGGCCGTGGCGGGGGCGCTGAAGGACATCTACCGCGCGCTCGATGCCGCAGCCGGCGAGGCGGCGCTGGCGGCCTTCGAGGCGAGTGAGTGGGGCCGGCGCTACCCGGCCATCGCCCAGAGCTGGCGACGGGCGTGGGGCGAGGTGATCCCGTTCTACGCCTTCCCCGGCGAGGTGCGGCGGATCCTCTACACCACCAATGCCATCGAGGCTCTGAACGCCACGCTGCGCCGGGCTGTGCGCGCCCGCGGGCACTTCCCGACCGACGAGGCCGCGCTGAAGCTGCTCTACCTGGTCTTGAACCGCTCCGAAAAGGCGTGGAAGATGGGCCCGCGTGAGTGGGTCATGGCCAAGGCGCAGTTCGCCGTCATCTTCGGCGAGCGCTTCACCCGGGCCATGGCGGCCTGATGTTCAATCCGCCGCCCGCACACGGAATTCCTGACAGTCCCCAGCTTCACCAGTGGCACCAACCGTCTTGAGCTACGGGCTGGCACCACCATCACCGGCAATGTCGTCGTGCAGGCAGGCACCGGTACGCTGGCGCTCGGCGGCGCAATCGCCGCGACTTTCGACGCCACGACCCTCGGTCCAGCCGCGCAGTACCAAGGCTTTACCGCCTACGAGAAAACCGGTAGCTCGACCTGGACGCTGGCCGGCAGCAACGCGCTCGCCGCGCCCTGGAGCGTCACCGGCGGCATCCTCAACGTCACCGGCAGCGTCGCCGCGGCACCCTTCGCCATCGCCTCGGGCGGAACGCTGGCTGGCTCCGGCACGGTCGGCAGCCTGTCCCTGACCGGCACCGGCATCGTCCATCCCGGTGCGGTGGCCGGCGCGCCGACCACGCTCACGGTGGCCAACGGCCTGACCTTCTCCGCCGGCGCGACCTACCGCGTCACTGCCACGCCCGCGGCCGCCGATCGCATCACCGTCACTGGCGGCACCGCCACCCTCGCCGGCGCCAGCGTCGCAGTGCTGGCGGGCTCCGGCACTTACGCGGCCTCGACCAACTACACGATCCTCTCCGCCCCGACCGTGTCCGGCACCTTCGGCGCTGTCACCTCGAACATGGCGTTCCTGACGCCGAGCCTGAGCTACCCGAACAACACCGTCGTGCTCACCCTGGCCCAAACTGCGCCGGTCACCAGCGTAGCCACCACGCCCAACCAGACCGGTACCGGCACTGCGGTCCAGGCTGCCGTACCGACGACGTCCCCTACGACGCCCGCAGCCACGATGACCACACAGCCGGCGAACACCCTGACAACCACGACGCTCGCAGCCACGACGACCACGCAGCCGGCGACGACCACGACGCCCGCAGCCACGACGACCACACAGCCGGCGAACACCACGACAACCACGACAGTCGCGCAGCCGGCGACCACCACGCAGCCGACGACAACGGCAGCTACGCAGGTCGCCTCTGCTGTCCTCACGCAGACCCCGTCTGGCGCGGTGCAGGCGCTGAACTCCCTCTCGGGTGAGGTACAGGCCAGCGCCATCTCGGCGCAGGTCCAAACTGCCTTCCTCGTGCAGGAGGCGATCCTCGACCACCTGCGCTTCGGCGCGGGCAACGGGTTCGCCGGCCCCGGCCTCGGCGGTCCGGGCCTGGCCGGCGCCATCGGCCAGCGCTTCGCCCCCGGCACGACTCTGCCCGCGATGTACTCGGCCGACCTGCCCGGCGGCCCTCCGGTCTCGCTGGTACCGGTGCGGCCGGCGACCCCTCACTACGCGCTCTGGGTCCAAGGGTTCGGCGCGTTCGGCGATACCGGTGGCAACGGCAACGCCGCCCGCCTCACCCGCCAGACCGGCGGCTTCGTGCTCGGCATCGAGACCGGGTTCGGGGCGCTGTCGAACGCCCTCGTCTCGGACCTGCGCGTCGGCGTGGCGGCGGGCTACACCTTCACCGGCTTCGACGTCACCGCCCGCCAGTCCACGGGGCAGGTCGAGAGCGGCTTCGGGGCGGTCTACGGCCGCGGCGCGCTCGGGGCGGTGCAGGTCCGCCTCGGTGCAGCCTACGCCGGCAACGCGCTCGACACCCGCCGCACGTTGCTGTTCCCGGGCTTCTCCCAGGCGGTCTCCGGCAAGACCGGCGGCGAGACGATCAACGGCTTCGGCGAGATCGGCTACCGGGTCGGGTTCGCGCAGGGCTACGTCGAGCCGTTCGTGGGCGGTGCCGCGATCCACATCCGTCGCGACGGCTTCGCCGAGGTCGGGGGCGCCTCGGCGCTGACCGTCTACGGGCGCTCCTACGACGTGCAGACGGCCACGGCCGGCCTACAGGGGCAGGCGGTGCTCTCGGACCTGTTCGGCACGAGCACCCCGATCATCGCCCGCGGCCTGATCGGCTATCGGCGGGCGTTCGGCGACGTGGTCCCGCAGGCGCTGCTGGCCTTCGGCGGCGGAGGGCAGGCGTTCCTGACGGCGGGCGTACCGATCGCTCGGGATGCGCTGGTGGCGTCTGCCGGCCTCGACGTGCAGGTGGCACGCAACGTGACGCTCGGCCTGAACTACACCGGTCAGGTCGGCGAGCGGGCGCAGGACCACGCGGTCAAGGGCAGCTTCTCCTACCGGTGGTGAGATGACGGACCGGGCGGCTACGGTCGCCCGGGTTCCATGGCCCGACTGTGTTCCGGTACCGCAAGGATGGGCGTATGCCCTACGTCGCGCCGTCTGAGGCCGCCGACATCCTAGAGCCGTCGTTCAGCCAAAGCCGGCTGCGCGGCCGGTGCTTCTGCGGGACCTTCAGCCCCTCGCGACGCAAGATGCGCTGCACCCGGTCCTTGCCCACCCGCCACCCTGCTGCCTGCAGCAGCGCGGTGACGCGGCGATAGCCATAGCGCCCGTCCTCGGACGCCAGGTGATGATGGTGCGGGTCAGCTCATCCTAGTCCGCCAGCACGGTTGGCACGGAGCGTTGCGTGCCGCGGTGCTGACCGACGATCCGGCAGGCCTGACGTTCCGAGAGGCCGTACTTCTCCCGGATCCCCTCGACTGCCTGCCTGCGTCGCTCGGGAGCTACAAGTTTCCCGAGGCGACGTCCGCCAGCACCTGCTTCTCTAAAGAAAGGTCGGCGACGAGCCGGCGCAGACGAGCGTTCTCGCGCTCCAGATCCTTCATCTTCCTGGCTTGATCGACCTGAAGGCCGCCGTACTCCTTGCGCCAGCGGTAGTACCTCTGCTCGGAGATCTCCGCTTCCCTGCATGCAAGAGCCAAACTCTTGCCCTGGGCCGTCCGCACCTCGATCTGACGCAGCTTGAGCACGACCTGCTCCACGCTCGTCTTCTGACCTCGCCGCATGTCCCGCGCCTCTGGTCCTGGCTGATCCTCGCAATCAGCCCGGTCCAAAGCCAGCCGGTCAGGTCAACTTTGACGACCATGAAAAGAAGCACCGCGCGCGATCCGTTGCGCCCAGGTGATCGGCCCGGGGAGAGGGCTATCGCGTGAAGATCGAGGCAAACCCGTGCGGTCGTCGTGTTCATCGGGCAAGGGCCGGAGAGGCCGCAAATCCACCGGCCCATCTTGCGGCGCGTCGGGCCGCCGCGAGAACGCCGGTATCGCGACGCGCGCCAGCCCTCCTGACCGGCAGGACGTCTGTCTGCCGATCAGCCTGTCTATCCGACAGTCGCGGCGGCCGGGTTGCAATACGGCCGTAAACAGCTAAGCTCCTCAGCATTGAATACTGAGGAGGGCGGCTATGAAATCAGTCTTTCCCCTCGAGGAAGACCGCCCAAGCGCAGCGATCCCGTCCGCGACGGCCCATCACCCGCCGCACGAGGACGAACTCCGTCAGCAGCAGATGCGCCGCCAGCACAACACCCGTGCCCGCGAGCGCGCCGCACGGCACCTGCGCGGCGGCCGACCGCTGCTCTGAGCGCGCAGCCATGCTGGATGCCCTGCTGCTCGTCTGCGCCGTCGTGGCGATCGTCGGGACGGCGATCCGGATCGGCATCGCGGTGACCGCCCCCTCCGTCCGGCCCCGACGCATCACGTGGGACGACCCCTGAGACGGCGCGGATCCGGCGCGCGCAAGGCGCGCTAACGCGGATCGCCCGCACCGCGAATGATGCGCACGGGCCGGAAGGCGCGCACCGCAACTTCGGCCTCGACCCAGGCGCGCGCCGCATCCATCGAGGGATGATCGGCGTAGGCGGGTGCGCGCGGCGGCCATTCCGAGCCGGATTGCACGACATATCCCCGCGTGCCGCCGGCGACGGGCCCGACATAGCCGAACACCTTGCCGGTCCCGTCCACGAGATCGGTGCAGTGAACCGGGCCGTCTGCCCAGCGGAGATCAGGCATCCTCACGCCCCCTATGCGCGATTCGGGTTGACCGCGTCATAGCACTCGGCGGATGCGGATCGACGCGGGACCGGGCCGCCCCTATACGCGCATGGCGGGCGCGGCGGTGACCGGCGCCTTCGAACCCGCGGGGGATCCGACGTGGCGGAGAGCGTGGCAATCGTCGGTCTGGGCTATGTCGGGCTCCCGCTCGCCCTGGCCTTCGGCCGGGTGCAGCCCACGATCGGCTACGAACAATCCGCCGCCAAGGTGGCCGCCTACCGGGCCGGGCACGACCCGGCGGGCGAGATCGACGCCGGGGCGTTCCGGGCCGCCGCGCACCTCGCGGTCACCGACGACCCGACGGCCCTGTCGGCCGCCGACGTGATCATCGTCACGGTCCCGACCCCGGTCGACGCGGCACAGTGCCCGGATTTCGACCTGCTGACCAAGGCCGCCGCGCTGGTCGGGCAGCACATGACGCGCGGCACGATTGTGGTGTTCGAATCCACGGTCTATCCCGGCGCCACCGAGGAGATCTGCATCCCCGTCCTGGAGCGGCATTCCGGGCTGCGCTGGCAGGCGGATTTCTTCGTCGGCTACTCGCCGGAGCGGATCAATCCCGGCGACACGGAGCACGGCCTCGCCGAGGTGGTGAAGATCGTCTCGGGTGACACGCCCGAGACGCTGGACCGGCTCAAGGCCCTCTACGGGACGATCGTCCCGGCGGGCCTCCACGCCACCTCGTCGATCCGCGTCGCGGAGGCCGCCAAGGTCATCGAGAACACCCAGCGCGACCTCAACATCGCGCTCATGAACGAGCTGTCGCTGATCTTCGACAAGCTCGACCTCGACACGCAGGAGGTCCTCCAGGCGGCCGGGACCAAGTGGAACTTCCTGCCGTTCCGGCCGGGCCTCGTCGGCGGCCACTGCATCGGGGTCGACCCGTATTACCTCACCCACAAGGCCGCGATGATCGGCTACCACCCGCAGGTGATCCTGGCCGGGCGGCGGATCAACGACAGCATGGCCGCCCACGTGGCCCGCAGCACGGTGAAGCGGATCGTCCGGCGGGGCGGCAGCGCCGGTCGCGCGCGGGTCATCGTGCTGGGTCTCACCTTCAAGGAAAACTGCGCGGACCTGCGCAACTCGAAGGTCGCCGACCTCATCGCGGAGCTGGAGGCGTTCGGCTGCGCCGTGTCGGTCCACGATCCCCGTGCAGGCCGGACGGAGGCCCGGGACACGTACGGCCTCGACCTCATCGACTGGGCCGACCTGCCCGCGGATGCGGACGCGGTCGTGATCGCCGTCCCGCACCGCGAATACGCCCGGCTCGCGCCGGAGGCGATCGCCGCGCTGGCGAAGCCGGGGGGCCTGATCGTGGACGTGAAGGCGCTGCACGACCGGGCTGCCTTCGAGCGGCTGGGCTACGAGGTCTGGCGGCTGTGACGAAATCGGACACCGGGGCGCACGCCATGAACGAGACGGGCAACGACGCCGCTTCGATTGCGGACCGGCACGCGCGCTACCCCGACGCGCAGATCCGCGCGATCCTGAACAGCACGCGCACGGTCGCGCTGGTGGGCGCCTCGGCGAACCCGGCGCGCCCGAGCTGGATCGTGCTCAAGTACCTGCTCGACCGGGGCTACGCGGTGACGCCGGTCAATCCCGGACTCGCCGGCCAGGACCTGCTCGGGCGCCGGGTCGCGGGCTCGCTCGCCGAGGTCCAGGCGTGCTTGGGCGGGCAGCCGATCGACATGGTCGAGATCTTCCGCAACGCCGCCGCTGCCGGCCCGCTGGTGGACGAGGCGCTCGCCCTCGATCCGTTGCCGAAGGTGATCTGGATGCAGCTCGGCGTGCGCGACGACGCGGCCGCCGCCCGCGCCGAGGCGCGCGGGCTCACGGTGATCATGAACCGCTGCCCCAAGATCGAGTACGGCCGCCTCTCCGGGGAGATCGGCTGGGCGGGGGTAAATTCCCGGATCCTCAGCGCCAGGAAGCCGGTTCTCGCCGCCCGAGGCGTCCAGAAGCTCACCATCGCGGATCGGGGCCGGCGCAGCGACTGAACGTGTTCTCCTGACGGTCCACGACAGCGTCCCGTGGTGGGCTGATCAGGCGATCCCACCCGCTGCCCTCATCCCGAGGTGCCCGCGTCAGCCGGCCTCGAAGGCGGGTTCCAGCCAGAAGCGCGATCCCTGGAAGTCTCCTTCGAGGCCTGTGCTGGGCTCCGGCCCCTCAGGATGAGGCGGTTGGACGGTCGATCCGAATCCGCAGGGTCGCGCGTCACGGGCCGTGTGGTATTATGATACCCGACCTATCAAATCACTCTGTCTGCTTGTCTTTTCGCGATCATTGATTTTCCGGTTGACCCGGCCGCCGGGCCCGGCTATGCAGCCGCCACCGCCGCCGCGTGCACCCCACGCGGCGGCTCGTTTTTCGGCACCCCGATGCCTTCGGATCCTGACACGTCGGGATCCGGTCCGTCGGAACCCCTGGGATTTGGCTATGAAGACCACCTCGCTGAAGCCCGCCGAGGTCGACAAGAAGTGGATCGTGATCGACGCGGAGGGCTTGGTCGTGGGCCGTCTCGCCTCGATTGTGGCGATGCGCCTGCGCGGCAAGCACAAGGCCGCCTATACGCCCCACGTCGATTGCGGCGACAACGTCATCGTCGTCAACGCGGACAAGGTGAAGTTCACCGGCCGCAAGTACGTCCAGAAGCGCTACTACTACCACACGGGCTATCCGGGCGGCATCAAGGAGCGCACGGCCAAGTTCATCCTCGAGGGCCGGTTCCCCGAGCGCGTGGTCGAGAAGGCTGTCGAGCGCATGCTGCCCCGTGGCCCGCTCTTCCGTCAGATCCTCGGCAACCTCCGCGTCTACAAGGGCATCGAGCATCCGCACGAGGCCCAGCAGCCGCAGGCGCTCGACGTCGGCGCCCTCAACCGCAAGAACGTGAGCGCTTGATCATGGCGACCCTGCAGTCCCTCGCCGACCTCAACCGGTCGAACACCGGCGCGGTCGACCCCGCCAACGAGGCCCCCATCCACGTCCAGAAGCTGGATGCGCAGGGCCGTGCCTACGCGACCGGCAAGCGCAAGGATGCGGTTGCCCGCGTCTGGATCAAGCCCGGCAACGGCACGGTCACGGTCAACAAGCGTCCGGTCGAGACCTATTTCGCCCGTCCGGTGCTGCGCATGATCCTGCGCCAGCCGCTGGAGATCGCCGGCCGCGTCGACCAGTACGACATCACCGTCACGGTGGCGGGTGGAGGCCTCTCGGGCCAGGCCGGCGCGGTGCGCCACGGCCTGTCGAAGGCCCTGACCTACTACGAGCCGGAACTGCGCGCTCCGCTGAAGCGTGAGGGCTTCCTCACCCGCGACGCCCGCGTGGTCGAGCGTAAGAAGTACGGCCGCAAGAAGGCCCGCCGCAGCTTCCAGTTCTCCAAGCGTTAAGACGCCCGGTCACACCGGTGTCACGGAGAGGGCGGTTCCTGCGGGAGCCGCCCTTTCGCGTTTCAGGGGTCGGGCCCATGGCTAGGCTGATGGCTCGGCCGTTGACAGGCTGTTGCACGGCGCGCACCTGATTCCCGGCCGCAAGGCCCGACTCGGGCGGCATGCATTTCGGAGAAGGCGAGACGGACGATGGCTGGCCAAGGCGCGACGAAGCCCACCGTGTTCATCGACGGCGAGGCCGGCACCACCGGCCTCGGCATCCGCGAGCGCCTGGAGCGCGACGGGCGGGTCGCCCTGCGCAGCATCGCCCCGGAGCACCGCAAGGACCCGGAGGCGAAGCGCGCGCTGCTGGCCGAGGTCGACCTCGTCGTGCTCTGCCTGCCGGATGAGGCCGCCAAGGCGACGGTGGCGCTCGCCGACAGCCTGCCCGGCGGCGGGCCGCGCGTCCTCGACGCCAGCACCGCCCACCGGGTCGCTGAAGGCTGGACCTATGGCTTCCCGGAGCTGACCCGGGAGCAGGGCGCGGCGATCGCCCGCGCCCGGCGGGTCGCCAATCCCGGCTGCTACCCGACCGGCGGCGTCGCGCTCCTGCGCCCGCTGGTGGAGGGCGGCCTGATTCCGGCCGATCACCCGATCAGCGTCAACGCGGTCAGCGGCTACAGCGGTGGCGGCAAGAGCATGATCGAGGCCTACGAGCAGGGCACGGCGCCCCCGTTCCTGCTCTACGGCCTGGGCTTTGCCCACAAGCACCTGCCAGAGCTGCAGCTTTACAGCGGATTGTCCCGGCGGCCGATCTTCGTGCCGTCCGTGGGCAATTTCCGGCAGGGCATGCTGGTGAGCGTACCGCTCCACCTCGAGACGCTGCCGGGCCGGCCCACGGCTGGCGATCTGGAGGCCGCCCTGCGCGATTGGTATGCCGGCCAGACGCTGGTTCAGGTGGTGCCGGGCGCCGCCACTGGCGCGTCCCGCGAGAAGATCGAGCCGGAGGGTCTCAACGACACCGACCGGCTGGAGCTGCTTGTGTTCGGCTCGTCCGAGCACGGGCAGGCGGTGCTGGTGGCGCGGCTCGACAATCTCGGCAAGGGCGCCTCGGGGGCAGCGGTGCAGAATCTCGGCCTGATGCTCGGACTCGATGCCTGAAGCTCCGGCCGCGCGTTGAAGCCCAGTGGGCGACGCGCGGCGGACCGGATCCTGTTTCCGCGGACGCCGCGCTGCCGCTGACGTCGACACCCGACGCTGTCCAGTCGCGCGCGGATCGGGTGCTGCAATCCTGTCGGAGCCGGTCAACCCATGCGGGTGGAGAAGTCGGCTGCGGCCAGCTACACCTCGCGACGCCGACGACCATGCCCGCGTTTCGGAGGGCTCGGCACGGAATCCTGACGGGAAGGCGCGGGCGCGATTTGATGGGTGCGGACGTCGATCATTATCGGGATTTCGTCGATCTCGCGCAGGGCAGCGCCTGGGTGGTCATCGACCCGGACGGCTCGTCACTGGCCGGAGCCGACGGGGACGCCACGGCGATCGCGATCGATCTCGGCCAGCGCTTTCCCATTCACAGCCTTCAGTTCGGCTCCCCCGGGGAGCCGGGTCAGGCGGGCGCGGCCGACATCCGTGTCGCTTTCTCCGACGACGGCACGACGTGGTCGCCGCCCGAGCTTGTGCCTCCAGCCGATGACGCGACCCCCGCGGCCGAGATCCGGATCGCTCCGGGCGAGGCCGCTTGGGCCCGCCACATCCGCGTCTCGACCCGGAGCCCCGCGGCCCAGGGCGGCCGCGCCGTGCAGATCTGGTGCGAGCGTGCCGCGTTCGACCTGATCGTGCTGCGCAAGCTTCTCGACGCCGATTTCGACATCGTGTCCGAGCACCGGGGCAGCGACGTGTACCGAGCCTACCGGCTCCGGAGCAATCCCCAGCAGACGGGCCTCTCCCTCATCGGCGTCGATCTCTACGAGAACGGAGCCTTCGGGAACTTCATCATCCAGTGCCTGCTCGCCATCGGGATCTGCCGCGCGCTCAAGCTCAAGTACCTCAAGCTGTCGATCATGGATCGGAGCGAGGTCCTCGACTTCGTGCAGGCCCGCGAGATCGGCGGCATCACCTTCATACCGGCCAACGATCCCCTGCCGCCGGAGGGTTACTTCCTGTCGGGGATGTTCTTCGACGTCCGGGTCCAGAAGCTTGCGGGCGATCTCGACCAGAACGAGAGCCGCCGCATCATCAAGGAGTACATCCGTCCCCTCTTCAACCGCATCCCGACGCGCTTCGAGGAGAAGCCGGCGGATCAGCTCCACATCCACATCCGATCCGGCGACATCTTCAGCACCTGGGTCGCGCCGCACTACCCGCAACCGCCCCTGGCCTTCTACAAGCTCGTCATCCAGCGCCTGCTCGCGGAGAAGCGCATCACGTCGATCAAGATGGTGTTCGAGAACCGGCTGAACCCGGTGATCCCCGCCCTGGAGGCTTACATCGCCGAGATCGGCGTGCCGCTGACGACGCAGAGCGGGACGCTCGCCGACGATGTCGCGGCCCTCGTCAACGCCCGGTATCTGGTCTTCGGTCTCGGGACGTTCGGGCCGGGCGTGTGCCACCTGTCCGACCATGTCGAGCAGGTGTTCTACTTCGCCTCGGGATGGCCTCAGCACTTCAGAGGCATTCCGACGATCGAAAAGATCACCGAGGTCGTGGACGTGGCCGGCGCCTACACGAAGGTCGGCGAGTGGGACAACTCGCCCGAGCGGCGCGCCCTCATGCTCGATTACCCGGCCCACAACCTCGCCTTCGACGACGCCTGATCGGCCCGGACCGGCCCACCTTGCCGAAGACGGGAAAAGCGGTGACAAGCGCCCAGCCGTTCCGCCGGAGGACAGACTTGGCCAGCGCCGACCCGTCATCGGAAGCCCTGCGCGTCAACGCCTTCGCGACGCACCGGGCCGAGGTGCTGATGATGCAGCGGCGCCGGCTGCGACCGCGCCACACCACCCTGGTCAGCTTTGCCGCCAAGTACCACTACGTGGAGAGCCAGCGCCGGCTGGCTGCGGCGGCGGCCGCCTCGGGCGACTTCGGCACAATCGAGAGCTGGTCACCCGACCGGCTGCGCGAGACACCGTTCTACCGGGAGCACCGGGAGATCCTCGACCGGTCCCGTGGCGCCGGGAACTGGGCCTGGAAGCCCTACATCATCGCCGAGGCGCTGGAGAAGCGCCGCGACGGCGACTTCATCATCTTCAGCGACACCGGGATGCAGGCGGTCGGCGACGATCCGCTGCCGCCGGTGGCGCCGCTCCTGACCTGGCTTGGCGGGTCCGAGCGCCGGGTCGCGGTCGGCGTGCTGCACGGCCGGCCGCAGCGGGTCTGGACCAAGCGCGACTGCTTCGTGCTGATGGAATGCGACACGGAACGCTACTGGGAGGCCGACCAGATCCAGGCCTCCTGGATCGCCTTCATGGTCAGCCCCGCCACCCGCCATCTCGTCGCCGAGTGGCTGCGCTACGCGGGCGATCCGCGGGTCGTCACCGACATGCCGAACGCGATGGGGTTGCCCGATCTCGACGGCTTCATCGATCACCGCTTCGATCAGAGCATCCTGTCGAACCTGATCTACAAGCTCGACCTGGAGATCCCGCCGCTGCGGCAGCCCTCGAAGCAGATCCGGACCCTGATCGAGGAGCTCGAGACGGACACGCTGGTCGCGACGCGGCCGTCCGAGAACATCGCCCTCGGCAAGACCTGGACGGCGAGCTCCGCCTCGCCCTGGTCGGGGACGACGGGCGTCTACGGCGCGCGCACGACCGGCGACCCGTCGTTCTTCTTCCACACGGCGCTGGAGCGGAACCCCTGGTTCGTTCTCGACCTCGGCGCGGTGGAGCGGGTCTCGGAGATCCGGATCTACAATCGCTGGGGGCAGCTCAGCGAGCGGGCGCAGCTGATGCGGGTCTGGCTGGGCGAGACCGAGGACGCCGACCGCCTCGTCTTCGACGCCGTGGACGCCCACTGCCATCCCGGCCTGCCGCTCCATCTCCGGTTCGACAACGCGCGATTCCGCTACCTCAAGATCGATCTCGACGAGGAGCAGTACCTGCACCTCGACGGCATCGAGATCTTCGCGGCGCGCTGAGGGCGCGGCAGCGCGCGACGGCATGAGCGCACAGATGTCAGACACGCCGCTCTTCCCGTTCGGGCCGATCCTGTTCTTCGGCGATTCGGTGACGGCGGGGCTGACGGCCGGGACGCCGCAGCTCTTTTCCGGGCCTCAGACGGTCGCGCGGGGAATTGCCGGACAATCGACCCGGGACATGGCGCGGCGGCTTCGCTCCGACATCGCCCTTTACGGCGCCCGGGGCCTGCACCTGATCGGCGGCCGCGACGACATCCTCAGCGGCGACGGCGCGCCGTCGGTGGAGCAGATCACGGCCGACATCGCCGCCATGCTGCAGGACGCGCGCGACCTCTACGTGCGGACCTGGGTCGGCTCGATCCCGCCGGTCGATCCGGCCTCCCGGGCCGCGGCCGGGCTGCCGGTCGCGCTCATCGGGCAGGTCAATGCGTGGCTGCGCGATCACGTCCCGGCCTACGGGGCGCAGTTCATCGACTACGATCCCGTCCTGGCCACCGAGACGGGCGCGCTCAGGCCCGCGTTCAGCGACGACGGAGTCCGGCTCAATGCGGCCGGCGAAGCGGCGCTCCGAGACACGATGATGGCCGCCCTGACCGCCCCGGGCGTGGAGCAGATCTGGGCTCCGCCCGAGAGCGAGGATGCTGCACGACGGCGCAAGTTCCTGCATCACTTCGGCTATCTCGACTCGAACACGCGGTATCCAAGCCCGTTCATCCAGTTCGCCGGCAAGCCGGGGGCGAGCCATTACGGCGTCCCGTTCGACGCCGACGGCTTCCTGAACGCGGCGCCGATCGTGGAGCGCAAGCCGGCCGGCGAAACCCGGATCCTGATCGTCGGCGACTCGACCACCATCGACGGCGGCGACATCGCCAACACCCTGCCGGGCCGGATCGAGCGGATTCTGCGGGCGGACTGGCCGGCCAGCGCGAAGGTCTACAATTTCGGGGTGATGTCGAGCTGCCTCACCCAGATGACCCACCTGATCTGGTCGCGTCTCGTCACCTACAGTCCCGACGCGATCCTCGTGCTCAGCGGCAGCACGGACCTGTTCCAGCCCTGGACCTACGATCCCCGGCCCGGCCACCCGTACAACGCCTTCATCACCCAGCGGCTCTACGACCACTTCTTCGACACGCACGACCCGAGGGCCCGCGAGGACGGGCTGTCCTACGATGCGCTGATCACGCTGATCTACGAGGAGCTGAAACGGCTGCGCGCCGAGGTGGGCTGGCAGAGCCCGGGCTGGGAGGACGCCATCGTCCACCACTACGAACGCGCCGCGCACCGCCTCACCAAGCTGTCCCACGATCACGCGGTGCCGATCGTGAGCGTCCTGCAGCCCACGGTCCTGCGCAAGCGCCACCTCACCGAGGTGGAGCGCGGCGTCGCCTCGGGGGCGTTCCTGGCCTATCTGGACCGCCAATACGCCAAGCTGGAGGCCTTCACGGCGCAGCTCGTGGCTCGGCGCCCGTACCGGCGCACGTTCACGGCGCTGGACCTCAGCGGGATTTTTCGCGATCGGGAGGCGGGGACCTTCTACGACATCGTCCACTACGACGATGCGGCCCGCGAGATCGTCGCGGCGCGGTTGGCCACCGAGATCCGAAATGCCCTGGAGCGAGCCCGCCCCCGGACGCCCCTTTCGCGCGCGGTACGTTTCTTCGGCGGCCGGAGGCGCTAGAAATCCAGTCCGCCGAAATCATCGCAGGGTCGCTCCGGCGACGGGCGATCAGGGGGCAGCCCGAGAGGCCGCATGCCCCCGCACAATCGGCGGCCGGCAGAAGTAGCTCTACGGCGCCCGCCTCAAGCCGGCCTCGCGATCCCGCCGGGCTGCTGCTCGATGTGGGCGCGCAGGATCGCGTATTGTTCGACGACGCGGTCGAGTTTCGCGGCGTTCGCCGCCTTGATCGTCTCAGACCCGAGGTCGGGCTCATAGGTGGCCGCGAAATGCGCGGCGTAGGCTTTCAGCTTCACGGCGACGAAATCCATGTCGGCCGACCAAACGGTGTCCGCGCGGATTTGCTGGAGACGTCTCGAGATCGCAAGCCAGTGCAGATCGAGGGCGATGCCGCTGCCCATCTGCCTGAACAGGTCGAACATCGAGTCGAGGGTCGCGATCGCGTTGCGGGTCGGCATGACAGAGGGCTCCGTCAGGCCTGCGCCGGGAGAAGATCGGGCCGTGCGTACCAATCGTCGAACAGAGAGAGGTGCCGGAACCGCCGACGGTACCCCAGCCCGGTCAGAAGATCGTAGATCTTCCCGCGGCTGTCCGAGAAATTGTGCTCGACGCTGATCAGGGCGATGTCGCGGCTCGCGAAATCGAAGCTTTGCAGGACATCGAACTCGCCGCCCTCGACGTCGAGGCTCATATAGTCGATCTGCCGGGGCGCGCGGGCCTCCGACAGGAAACGGTCGAGCGAGATCGTCTTGACCGCGTATTGGACGCCCTGCTGGCGGGCATCCGCGTGGAAATCACCCGTGATCAGATCTTCGACACCCGACAGCTCGCCGATATCGACCTCGTTGAACAGGACCTCAATCCCATCGGTTTTGTAGACGCAGCGATCGGTGATGTAACAGTTGCGATTGCGATACAGCGCCGCGTGCCAGGCGCGGGCCGGCTCCGCCAGGGCACCCTGCCAGCCGAAGGTCTTCTCGAGCAGGAGCGTGTTGCTGAGGCTGACGCCGTCACAGGCACCGAACTCGACGAAATAGCCGTTCCGCTTCTCCTTCAGCTCGTACAGGACCCACAGATCCTGCAGCAGCTGCGCGTTGGAGTACGGGGCCATCCGCGCGGCGAACGCGAGGAATTCGAGATCGGCCTGGAGGATGTGCGGCTTCTCGTCCAGATTGTCTCTGAGATGGATCAGCGCGTTGAAGACCGTCAGAAGCTCGGCACTCATGGTCCGCAGTTGCACCTTCTGGATTGCATGGATCGATACCGACGCTGCTGTGCGATCTCGATCTCGCGTCAGGGATGGAGGCGGCCGGGGGGCCGGGTGCCCAGGATCCGGTTCGCGCCGTCGAACAGGACGGTGTGCTGGAGCGCGTCCGGCCCCTGATCGGGGATTGCGCGCGCCGCCTTTCGGATGGCCGACAGGAAGAGCTTCCGGCTGAACCCGTAGGGTCGCAGGCTGCCCAGCAGCGCATCGACCAGCGTGGCCATCGCGTCGGACCGCGCGCGCGCCTGGTCGCGGTCGCGCAGGGCCGCGTCCCGCTCAGCCTTGATCACCGCCAACGCGATCTGCTGCTGCTGGATCTGGCGGATGTAGCGCGTGTCGAGGTCGTGGACGGGGTTCTTCGTCATACGGCAGCCTTGAGGGCCCGGAAGGGGATCAGGCCGGGACGCGCACCGCGACCGGCGTTGACGATCGCACGCCGCGGTGTGTCCCAGATCTGGGGCACCATAGCGACGGTCCGCAGCGCTGTGCAGGCGGTCGGGACGGTTTTGCGCATCACCGCGTGCGAAGGCCCGGTCCGATCCTCGCGTGGCAGGTCATACCGGGCCGCCCGGCCGTCAAGCCCGTGCGCCCTCTTCCGCCATGGCTGACACGGCGGCCTTCAGCCCCCACCGGACGAGGTCCGCGGCGTCCCGGGCCGATCTGGCCTCCGCATAGCATCGCAGTTCCGGGGCGTTGCCCGAGGCTCGGAAGTGAATCGTCCGTCCACCGTCCAGATCGATCCGGATGCCGTCCTGCTGATCGACGGCCTGCGGCGAACCGATCGGCCTGAGGAAATCGTCTCGGAAACCCGCCTCGCCGAGACGCGCGAGAAAGGCGCCGCTCCGCTCCGCGGGCGTGTTCGGAAGCCGGTCGCTCGCCATCTCGCCCGCATCGAGCGAGGCGACCAGATCGGCCAGCGACAGGCCGGCCGCGCGCGCCGCCGCGAGCGACGCCAGGATGGGCAGCATCGCGTCGCGGGTCGGCAGGAGACCCAGGATGTTCTCGCCGACGCGGACGTCCGACCCCAGCAGGAAGCCGCCGTTGGCCTCGAAGCCGATCACAGCCCGAGCCCCGGCGCGTCGCGCCTGCTCCATGCCGGCGATGACGAAGGGCGAGCCGACCTTGGTGCGGATGACCTGCGTGAAGCCGCCCGATCGCTCCAGGGCCGAGCAGGCCGTCACCGGCACCACGGCCGTATCGGCGCCCAGGTAGCGGGCCGTGACGAGCCCGAGCACGTCGCCCCGCACGATCTGCCCGGTGCCGTCCGCCATTAGGGGCCGATCGGCGTCACCGTCGGTGGTCACCAGCGCGTCGTAGTCGCCGGACGCCATGACGCGCCGGATGAACGCGACGTCCTCGGGACGATGCGCCTCGGTATCGATCGGCACGAAGGTGTCGGACCGGCCGATCGGCGTCGCGCTGGCACCGAAGCCGGCCAGCAGATCCGTCAGCAGATCGCGCGCGACCGAGCTCTGCTGATACACCGCGATGCGCAGACCCTCCAGGATCCGGGGCGCGAAGGCCGCGCGGTAGCGCTCGCGATAGCGCGCGATGGCATTGGGCTCCGGCACGGGCGGGACGGGGGACGTCGTCGCGCCGGACGCTGCGATGTCGCCCAGAGCGGCCAGGATGGCGGCCTCGTCGGCTTTGGTGATCTCGCCGTCGGGCCGATAGAATTTCAGACCGTTGCGGTCCTCGGGGATGTGGCTGCCGGTGACCATGACGGCATAGGCGCCGCGCCGCATCG